>JBBIGZ010000065.1:0-16495 GCA_037447295.1 Chloroflexota bacterium
GATCAAAGCGCCTACGCCGGCTGCTCCGAAACCAACTACTGCGGTCAGGTACGCTATTGTGTTACTCCCCCCAACTCCAACCAATACCAGATAAACTGCTGCACTTCCGGAAGCGGCGGTGGTGGCGGCAGCGGAACCAATCCCACCAATACTCCAACACCACTCCTGGCAACGCACTGCGCCAAGCGCTAATCGGATAGTGTCAAGAAGCGTCCTGGTTGCCTTGGCTTTGAATGGCCTCCCCAAGTTCGCGTACGCTCTGTGCTCGCAGCCAGGTATGACGGTCACGGGTATAATCACCGCGTCCGCTTTCATACTGTTGAATAAAACGGACGGCTCCCGCCGCGCCTAACTCACGCAGCAAAGCCTCAAATCCGCGCACGCGAATCTCAAGGGGCGTTAAGACTGTTGCGCTCATCTCAATACCTCTTCTAGCCATCGAACAGGGTTATCCACTCGCAAGGCAAGCAATCCTTTCTTTTTTCCGGCAATCCGAATAATCTTATCATCCGTCGTTAAGAACACGTCGGCTCCGCCTGCTTCGGCGCAGGCAAGATGGAGAGCGTCATAGACATCAAATCCCGCTTGTTGCAACTTCTCAGCGCGTTGCAAAATCGTTTCGTTCAGACCAACAATCCGCTGCGCCATTCTCGCCAGCGCAAGCGTCCGTTGACGATTTTCCATGTCAGGGTTCTGGCTCAACTCGTAGAATAGCGTCTCGCTGCCAAGCCATTCCCAATCTCCGCTTTGAAATTTCTCCAGCACAATGGTTACGGCCTCGCTCTCTAGCCGAATGCGTAATTGACGCTGGTCGTCAAAGGGACGGTTGATACAGCAGGCATCCAGATACACTCTCATTAGAAACAAGTATAGCACATTTGCTGTATAATTTTTTTCGTCCTTACTTTTGGCTTCTCTTCGTAGGAAATGTCCCCATGTCCCGCTTACTGAACATCATCCTACTCCTCACTCTCCTCACCGCCTGTGTCACGCCGACCATGGACCATGGGCCGTTGACCGTGGACGGTGGAACGTGGAACGTAGCATCAGGCTTTAGTCTGTGCATGGACCGTAGCACCGGAATTCATCCTATGCCGCCGCAGGGAGGGTTAGGAATTACCAAATCAACCACGCGACTATCAGACTACGCACGACGCGCCTTTGGTACAATCTGCGTATGCTCCCCTTTATCATCGCCATCTTCCTTTCCGCCTTCTTGCTTTTCCAGGTCCAGCCACTGATCGCACGTTACATCCTGCCCTGGTTTGGGGGTGTGTCGGCTGTCTGGTCCACCGTGCAGATGTTTTTCCAAGTGCTCCTGACCGCCGGCTATGCCTATGCCAACTGGCTCGGTAGGGATGACTCCGGCCGTGAGCACTATCACCGCAGGTTATTGCTCTTCTCGATCGGGCTTCTTTTGTTCCTGGGATGGCTCTGGCGCTCCCCGATCACTCCCTCGGCCGGCTGGAAGCCTTCGCCTGAGGCCCAGCCGGTGTTGGAAATCCTGAAACTCCTTACCTTCTCGGTAGGTCTGCCCTATTTTCTTCTGGCCTCGAATAGCCCACTGATTCAGGCCTGGTTCTATCGCCAATTCCCCCAGCGTACCACTTACGCCCTATATGCCTTCTCAAACCTGGGCTCCCTGCTCGGCTTGATCACCTACCCCCTGTTGGTCGAACCGTTTCTCAGCTTACAACAGCAGGGATGGCTCTGGTCGTTTCTGTACCTTGTCTATGCAGGATTGGTGACCATTTTGACCTTTTCCGCTGCCAAGCGCTCATCGCTACCTGCCCAAAGGCATTCCGAGACCATCACTGCACCTTCCCTCAAGGACGGAATGCTCTGGGTCTTTCTAGCTGCCATCGCTTCGCTTTTCCTGCTGGTCACCACTGCACAGATCACGCAAGAGATTGCCGTTGTGCCGTTTCTCTGGGTTCTACCGCTCACCATCTATCTGCTCTCATTTATCCTGACTTTTTCCGGTGAACGCTGGTACGCGCGCGGCCTCTTCTCGGCGTTACTTTTGCTCTCCATGGCTCTGGTGCTCTGGGCGCTGATCGAACGTGCCACGATGCCCCTCCTATTGCAAATTGCCATTTACGCTTTGACACTCTTTGCCGTCGCCATGATCTGCCACGGAGAGTTATATCGCCTGCGGCCACATCCCATTCATTTGACCCGCTTCTACTTGCTCGTTTCGGTCGGTGGTGCGATGGGCGGAATTTTCGCTACCCTGATTGCCCCACTTCTCTTCCGCGGCTTCTGGGAATATCCGATCGCCCTAACGCTCACCTGGCTAATGCTCTTGCTATTCTTCCTGCAGCGGACAAAAACCACTCCTAGGCTAGGCTGGCTATCCCAGCTCCTGATCCTGGCACTCGGCTTAGGCCTTTCGGTGACCGTCACCTACCAGTTTATCTATACAGACCTGAGCCGCTCCTTGCTCTTGGCGCGTAACTTCTACGGGATCGTTCGGGTCACTTCGCTGGATCCGCCGGAGGTCGCGCCGGCGCGCTATGCTCTGGTGCATGGGGCCACCGTCCATGGCTTCCAGTATCTGGACCCGGCGCTTCGCACCCTACCCACTGCCTATTTCGCCGAAACCAGCGGAATTGGGCTGGCCATCGCACACCATCCGCAACGTGGCCGGGGAATGCGTATAGGAGTGTTGGGACTAGGGATCGGCACCATAGCCGCCTACGGTCAGGAAGGCGATGTGTACCGCTTCTACGAAATCAATCCCGATGTAATTGAATTGGCGAACGGAAAGGGAGGCTACTTTTCGTATTTGAGCCAGAGCCAAGCGCACATCGAGATCGTCCCCGGTGATGCGCGCCTTTCCCTGGAGCGCGAATTGCGTAATGGAGAGCGACAGCACTACGATTTATTGGTACTGGACGTCTTTACCGGTGATTCTCCACCGGTACACCTGCTCAATCGAGAGGCTTTTGCCCTCTACCTGGAACACCTCGATGCAAACGGGATGCTGGCCATCCACATCACCAACCGGCATCTCGAACTGTGGCCGGTGGTAGCCAAGCTGGCCGAGCATTTCAACCTCTCAGTTCTGCTGATCGAAGATAGTGGAGATGGGGAACGCATCTTTGCCTCCCGATGGGCGCTGCTGGCGCGTGATGTCACATCCTTTGCCCCGCCGATCACTGCGCGGGCAACACCCACGGAAGTCACCTCGCTGTTGCGCCTCTGGACGGATGATTACAGTAATCTGCTCCAAATCTTAAAGCGGTGATCGGACCGTAGATCGTTGACGGGAGAACGTAGGAAGCAGACAGTAGGTTGCCAGGCTAGACGACGGCGGCAGGGAACTCTCGGGGAAACGACGCGAGAGTATAATCTGGCAGGCACAGGGAATCTTCCTATCCCCCGAACCCAATTCCGATAAGGTGCTTATGCGCGTTGAACCCATTGTTCTGGAAGGGAAATTTGTGCGGCTCGAACCCTTGGATTTTCGCCATGTCCCCGATCTGACGATCGCCGGGCATGATGAGAGCATTTGGCGCTACATGCTCTACGGCTATCCCGATACCGAAGAAAAGATGCATGCCTGGGTGGAGGATATGCTTCAGCGCCAAGCACGCGGCACGGACCTGCCCTTTGCCGTAATCTTCAAAGAAAACGGGCGCGCCATCGGCGCCACGCGCTACCTGGAGATCCGCCCGGAGCATCGTGGCCTGGAGATCGGCGGGACATGGTATGGCGTAGCCTATCAACGCACGGTGGTCAACACCGAATGCAAATACCTGCTCCTGCGCCACGCATTTGAAGTATTGGGATGCATTCGGGTACAGTTCAAAGCCGATTCGCGCAACAAGCGATCGCTACAGGCACTGGAGCGCATCGGAGCCGTGCGCGAGGGGATGCTGCGCAATCACATGATCCTGGCCGATGGCACGATCCGCCATTCGGTCTATTTCAGCATCCTGGATAGCGAGTGGCCGGCGGTCAAAGCAAGGTTGGAAGCGTGGATCGGCTAAACGATTTCCAAGGCAGCCTGTTCTTCGGTCTTGGGGGCGCGAGCAAGGGCATACAGGCCGGCCGTGCTCAACAGGCCGATCGTTAAGCCACCGTACCAGATCGCCCGCGGTGAGAAGAAGTCGTTCAGAAAGCCCCCGATCAACGGAGCGAGAGCTCGGGCCACACCCATGGTGAGCCAGTAGAGGCTCACATAGCGCCCGCGCAGCTCGTGCGGCGCGCGATCGGCGACGTATTTGCTCGCCGTCGGCACCAGGATCAGCTCGCCAAAGGTCATAATCACCATGCTCAGCCAGAACCCCCAAAAGGAGCGCATCCAAGCCACGCTCCCTACCCCCAAGGCATATACCAGCATACCCAAGGCGATCGCCTTCAGGTCCGGCAGGCGCCGCGTGCGACGTGTCACCGCATACTGGAGAAAAACGCACATCAGCGCATTGGTCGTCGGGATCCAGCCGTAGAGGCTTTCGGGAATGCCGAAATTCGTCTTCAAGTACACGGAAAGCAGGATCCACAGCAAGGAAGGAGCGATCAACCCTAGCGAAAGAAGGCCAACGAAGATCAGATACGGTCTATCTCGGAATACGTAGCGATAACCGCCCTGGGGAGTGGAATGGTCATTCTCGCTGTCCCTGGGAAGCGTTTCTCGCGCAAAGAAGAAGAGCATCAGGCTATAAAGCATGAGACCGCTGAACGTGCCCATAAAGGCCAAGTTGTAGGAGCGAGTGGCCATAAAGCCGCCGATGGCCGGTCCAATGGCAAAGGCGGCGTTATTGACCACGCGTGTGATGGCATAAGCCTCCGCACGATCTTCGGAAGGGACCAGATCGGCCAGCATGGCATCGGCACCCACCGCATAAAGTGGGTTGAAGAGGCCCATGACAAACATAATGGCGGCAAAAGCGATGTAACTTTCGGCCCACATCAGGGAAAGATAGGCCAGCGCATTGACCGTTAGACTCACATTCATGATCCCCTTGCGCCCAAAGCGATCGGCCAGATTGCCGGCAGCGAACGAAGAGACCAAGCTCGTGGCTGCGTTGATGGTCACCAGACCGGCAATAGTACGCAAGGGCAAACCGAGCCGCTTGCTGGCATAGATCATCAGAAAGGGGCCGATCATGCTCCCTCCCAGCGTGCTGAGAAAGACGCCACTGACCATCAACCAATATTGCGAGGGAAAACGTTGAAGGAGAAATCGTAAGCGGTACATAGGTCTACAAAGTTAAAAAGGCTTCCGAACATCCCCGGAAGCCTTTTCTTTTTAGCAAAGCGTTCAGATTCAACGCCTCGGCTTTCCCTGGCCGCCTTTATTCGGCTTGCCGGAGGGGCGAGATGACGAAGGCGATTTCTGCGGGGAAGGCCCGCGACGATCGCGACTGCGTGCCTCTTCCGGCGTCCAGCCTTCCAGCACAGCCTGCCGCGAGAGGCGGATCTTGCCATCCGGGTCAATATCGGTGACCATGACAGTGATCTCATCGCCTACTTTTACTACATCTTCGACGCGGTTAACGCGGGTGCTATCCAGTTGCGAAATGTGCACCATCCCATCGGTGCCGGGCAAAATTTCGACAAAGGCGCCAAAATCGGTGGTGCGCACCACGCGCCCGGTATAAATTTCACCGACTTCCGGCTCCGCCGTGAGCCATTTGATGCGATCGCGTGCAGCGCGGGCATTTTCGGCATTCGTTGCCAGGATATAGACAGTGCCATCCTCGCGAATATCGATCGTGGTATCTGTTTCCTGCTGAATGGCGCGTACGGTCTTGCCGCCAGGGCCGATGAGCACACCAATCTTATCCATCGGGATAAGCACGGTGGTGATGCGCGGCGCATGCGGTTTGAGTTCAGGGCGCGGTTCGGGGATCACTTCCAGCATCTTTTCTAGGATCGCCAATCGCGCCTGGCGCGCCTGTTCTAGCGCCTCGGCCATGATCTCTTTGGTCAGGCCGCCGATCTTAATATCCATCTGTAAGGCAGTGATGCCCTTGGCCGTGCCGGCCACTTTGAAGTCCATATCGCCCAGGTGATCCTCTGCGCCCTGAATGTCGGTCAGGATGACATAGCGATCTCCTTCTTTGACCAGGCCCATCGCCACGCCTGCCACCGGCGCTTTGATCGGCACGCCGGTATCCATCAGCGCCAAAGTGGAACCGCACACAGAGGCCATCGAGGTCGAGCCATTGGAGGATAGCACTTCCGAAACCAGGCGCAACGTATACGGGAATTCACTTTCCGGCGGAATAACCGGCTCCAATGCCCGTTCTGCCAGCGCTCCGTGGCCGATCTCGCGCCGCGATTGGCCGCGCAGCGGCTTGACCTCGCCGGTGGAGAACGGCGGGAAATTATAGTGGTGCATGTAGCGCTTGGTCTCTTGCGGGATGAGCGCATCCACTTCCTGGGCCTCGCTCAGTGTGCCGAGCGTGGCCAAGGTGAGCACCTGGGTTTCGCCGCGGGTGAAGAGGCCAGATCCATGGGCGCGGGGAGAAATATCCACATCGCACCAGATCGGGCGAATGTCCTCCGGGCCACGGCCATCTGGACGCTTGCCCTCCAAAATGCGGGCGCGCACCAGGCGCTTTTCCGCCTCAGTGAAGGCCAGCTGGATATCCTGGGGCGAAGGCGGATTTTCGCCGGCCGTCAGCTCGGCAGTGACCTGCGCCAGGAGCGCGTCCATGCCGCTGTTAAACTCTTCCTTTGAGAGCGGCTTTTCAAGCAAGGCATTCATCGGTTCGCGCACGCGCTCAAAGACGGCTTCCAGCAACGCCGGGTCCGACAGGATCAGGATCGGTTCGGCCTTCGGCTTGCCGATCTCGGCACGCATCTGCTCCTGCAGGTCAATGAGCGGTTGCAGCGCACGGTGGCCGAATTCCAGCGCTTCTACCATGACATCTTCAGGCACCTCTTTTGCACCGCATTCGACCATGAGAATGGCCTCACGCGTGCCCGCAATGCGCAGGTCCAGATCCGAGCGCTCCAGTTCTTGGAAGGTAGGGTTGATCACGAATTGGCCATTCACCAGGCCAACGCGCACGGCACCAACCGGGCCGTTCCAGGGAATATCGGAGATCATCAGCGCGGCCGAAGCGGCATTGATGGCCAGGATATCAATCGGATTTTCGTTATCGACCGAAAGGGAATACATGATGATCTGCACTTCATTGCGCATCCCTTTCGGGAAGAGCGGGCGGAGCGGGCGATCCGCCAGGCGCGCCGTGAGGATTGCTTCGGTAGAAGGCTTGCCTTCACGGCGGAAAAAGGAACCGGGAATGCGGCCGCCGGCGTACATGCGTTCTTCGTATTCCACGCTGAGCGGGAAGAAATCAACATCGGCGCGTGCAGTTTTGCTCATGGTTGCCGCGGCAAAGATCATTGTATCGCCGATCTGTACAGTTACCGCACCGTTGGCCTGTCCGGCCAGTTTGCCGGTTTCAAAGAGAATCGTGCGACTGCCAACAGTCGTACTATATCGTTTTGCTTCTGGTTTCATATGAACTCCTGATTAATGAGGCTTTTCCCATCCGGGGATGGGATTGCCGTTTTGGATACCCGCCTGGTCAGGGACTGAAGAATGGGGGCAACCGAAGTTGTCCACAATTTTCAATTCCTAACCATGGCAGGATACAGCTTCGGAAAGGGAGCAGAGGGAATCAAGGAACACTCCCTTCCCATCTGCTCCAGGCAAATATCGCTATTTACTTCCGGCGCAAGTTGAGCTGTTCGGTCAAAGCGACGTAGCGCGGATAGTCATGCTGACGCAAGTAGTTCAGCAAGCGCCGTCGCTGTCCGACGAGCTTTAGCAACCCACGGCGTGAGGCCTCATCATGTTTATGCACTTTGAGATGCTCGGTGAGCTGCTGAATGCGTCCGGTGAGCAAAGCGATCTGCACTTCGGGAGATCCCGTATCCCCCGGATGGCGTTGATAATCTTGAATCAACTTGCTTTTTTGATCTTTTGGTAAGGGCATGACGCTGCTTTCTCCTTAAGAGCAGAATGGATTTTGTGAAAGCAAGTCTCCATGCAGGCAGCCATAGCCACCACACAGGACCAGTCACGGAGAAGATTATATCATACTCTCATGGTAATAGAGGCGTTCAACATCCCATTAGAAAACCGATCCCAGGTTGAGCAGGGACAGCATTCCCCTAAAAAGCAGGAGATCGAAATCAAGCGGAAGCCAGAAGTCAATAGCCGCATATCGTTTGCCGAAAACGGCGAAAAACCCTAGAACATCGAGGCGCATTGTTTGTTTTTTTGGTAAAATCAGCGCGTCCAAGGCTTGTGCAAAATCCAAAAAGCATGGTAAAATAGAGACACGCAAATGTGGCACCTTACAACTGAATAACGGAGAAATAGCGGCTGGGCCCTGCCTAGGCAGGGTTACGAGGTGGAGGTTCCCCAACGCGAGTCGGGTGCTAACGGCAAAGCGCCGGAAAATCGGATCGATCAGCGGATGCCTCCAGAGCCTGATCACGGGCTCTTTTCTCCCTTCCGAAAGAAGCGTACCGCAACAGTTTGAGAACCCTTCTCACCAAGGAGTTCAAAAAAACGCTGTTGCCCGTCGAAAACCATCCGGTAACGGGTGGGAGAAGGCGGACGCAGTGATTCAGGCATAACTTTGCCTGATCTTTGCTTTGGAAGGGCGTTTTGTTTTTAACAGCACGCCCGCGCGTGCTGTTTTTTGTTAAATCTCACCCTTTGGAGGACCCTATGAACTCAAAAGATTTACTCGCTCGCGTCAAAGAAGATAACATCAAGTTCATCTCGCTCCAGTTCACCGATGTAACCGGAGCCGTGAAATCGGTAGATATGCCGGTATCCCGTCTGGATGAGGCGCTGGAAGATGGTGTCTGGTTCGATGGCTCTTCGGTAGAGGGATTTGCTCGCATCCAGGAAAGTGATATGCGCCTGGTGTTGGATCCCGAAACCTATGCCATCCTGCCCTGGACACCTGTAGAGCGTCGCCGAGCACGCATCTTTTGCGATATCTACACACCGGACGGGAAGCCCTTCGAGGGCGATCCGCGCGGCACGCTCAAGCGCCTTCTGGCGAAACTGGAAGAACGCGGCTGGACCTACAACGTAGGTCCGGAGCCCGAATTCTTCCTCTTCCGACGCAACGGTGGGAGCGTGCACCCCGTGCCCCACGATATCGGTGGCTACTTTGACTTCTCCGCCGACGACGAAGCCGTGCGCGTGCGCACTGAGCTGATGGAAGCCCTCAACCAGATGGGCTTGGAAGTCGAGATGGGACACCACGAGGTGGCCCTAGGCCAGCACGAAATTGATTTCCGCTTTGCCAATGCGCTACGCACGGCCGACAATGTGCTGACGCTAAAATATACGGTCAAAGCAATCGCCGCCCAACACGGACTGGTGGCCTCCTTTATGCCCAAGCCGATCTTCGGCATCAACGGCTCCGGCATGCATTGTCATCAATCCATTTTCGATCGCAATGGCGAAAACCTGTTCTTCGATCCCAATGACGAATATAAGCTTTCGCGGCTGGCCTATCATTTCATCGCCGGTCAGCTGCACCATGCGCGAGCCATAGCGGCCGTGGTTGCGCCGACGGTGAACTCCTATAAGCGTCTCGTGCCGGGGTACGAAGCGCCGGTCTACATTGGTTGGGCGCAGATCAACCGCTCGGCGCTGATCCGCATTCCACGCTATACCGAAGGACGCCATAAATCCATGCGCGCCGAGCTCCGCTTCCCCGATCCATCATCGAATCCCTACCTGGCATTTACCGTCATGCTCGCCGCCGCTCTGGATGGCATCGATCGCCAGCTAATGCCGCCGGCGCCCTTGAACAACATCAACCTCTATCACCTGAGCAAAGAGGAGCGGGCGCAAATGGGAGTGCGCGAACTGCCGGGCTCATTGGCCGAGGCGCTGCGCGAGCTGGAGCAAGATCAAACCTTGAAGGACGCCTTAGGGCCGGTGACCTATGAGGCCTTCCTGCGTGCCAAATGGGCTGAAGTAGAAGAATACCGCATGAAGGTCACCGATTGGGAGATCGAACACTACCTGGAAACGGCCTAAGAATCTATTATTCATTCCCCACCTAAGCACTGCGGCGAATATCCCGTACCGGCGAGGCATATACCACCTGTGCCTTGCCGGCATTTTTCGCCCGATACATCATGGCATCAGCATGGCGGATCAGTTCTTCTACGCTTGGGAAATCCGATATATCCCGTACCACCCCAATGCTGACGGTAAGATGGAATTCTTGCCCTTCGATCACGTAAGGACCATGTAATCGAGAACGAATGCGTTCGATTAGGCTAACAGTTTCCCCGGCAGGAATATTGTAAATCACCACAAACTCATCTCCGGCATAGCGTGCTACAAAATCTTCTGCTCGCACTGCTTTACGTAGACGTTCGGCAATCATCTTGAGCAAAGTATCCCCTGCTGCGTGCCCAAATGTGTCGTTCACCTGCTTGAACCCATCCAGGTCAATAAACAGGAGCGCCGCGCGGACCAACGGATGGGAAGGCTGATAATAGAGTGGTAATGTCTGCAATAGATAACGGCGATTCGGCAGGCCGGTGAGATCATCATAGAGTGCCTGACGGCGCAATTCGGCTTCTCTCTCTTTAGAGGCTGTAATATCCCGAACCGCCAACAATTCGCGTCCATCCTGAAACAACGACGTTCGCAACACTTCAACGTGTAGCACACGCCCATCGCTTCTTCGGAGCAGTGTTCCGATGCTCTCCCCACCCCCCTGTTCGATGTTCTCTTGGCTCGTATCTCCATCGCAGCCCAGAAACTCCTGGATATCCCTTCCTATCAACTTCCTTGTCGGTACATTCACCAGATTCGCAAAATGGTGATCGGCAGATTCGATCTTTCCTTCGCACAAGATTAATAGGCCATAAGCATCTTGTAAAAGCATGCGGAAATAGCGATCATAGGTTGCGAGTTCCTGATAATATGCATCACGAAAGCTCCGCATATGTTGGGCGATGATCAAAGCCGTTGCCCACGTAACAAAAAGGACAATGCTAAGGGCGGAAAAGAGAGGAGTATCGCCCATCTGCGGCAGAATGGTTATCACGATCAGAGAACCGATTCCCAACGCAAGCATTTCGAACGGTGAAAAAAGAAAAGCACTCAGCGCCAGAATGGGCACAAAGTAAAACAGGCTCCAACGATTTCCTGCAAAATAGCTGCTTATTATGAGCCCAGCGGCAAACGCGATAGTATTATAAAGTGCAAACCGATAGTAACGTGTATGTGCCAGGACGTAAAGAACCATCCAAACGGCAACCGCAAGTGTCACATCCACGCTGTATGAAATTATAGGAAGAGCACTCCCGGCGACAAAAAAGTGCAGAAGCAAAATCAAGGGGATCGCAAAAATTCCAAACCAGAGCAACTTGAGCAAAAGGGAAGCTTGCTCTCGTTGATCCAGAGAGTAAATCCGGCGCGACGGAAGATATGCAGAATGTATGAGTCGCTTTAATTGTTGACGCATACGAGCAAATTCTAAACGAGTATTTATTTCAAAGCAATTACAGTTCTGTAAGCGAGATTCTACAAGAGACCACGCCACAAGAGGCTTTCTTGACGATAAAGAAAGCACCAACCTACACGATCTCTCGCTCCATCTCAAAAGGCCCCTCAAGGAAACGGGCACAATGCTGGCATTGGATGCAGCATTCCTCACTCGTGCTACATTATCCTATTCCCAAACGCCCATATCCTCTCAGGCCGTCACACCAATTAACACTCCCCCTTAACCACATTCGTTGCTCTATTCACTGCAATCGCTTAAGCTTGCTCCACCTTTACATCCGGGAAAAACTGATGGATCGTCCCCTCGACCCAACCGTGTAACGTTGCCGGCGAAAGAGAACACCCCAGGCAAGCGCCTCCCAAACGCACTTTAAGCACCTTGCCATCGAACGAGACAAATTCCACACTGCCCCCGTGATAATGTTCGATATAGGCGCTCAGGTTCTCGATCAGACCCTTTAGATGTTCTTCCTTGGAGAAAGAATTTGTAGCCATTTTCTTCTCTTTTTCCGTTGAAGAAGTGTACAAACCATTGCGCAGGATAGAACGAACTTGCACCTGGGCATTTTGCCAGCGTGAAGCCACCATCTGGGCCAGGCGCGAGAGCACAACTTCTCCCAACTGCGGATAGCGGCGGGAAAGCCTCACCAGATCGGCACCGCGCACTCGAAGCGCATGGCAATCGCTCAGGGCAATGGCACCGGACGTATAGGTGGCACTACCTACTATCGCCGACCAACCAAACACCCCACCCGACCGCACCTGAGTAATGGTGAGCGCATCCCCATCATAGGGCTTGTAACGAATCGCCACCTCACCTTCCAACAGGAGATAAAGAAACTCAGCCCGATCGCCTTGCTCAAAGATCACCGTATCCTTCGCACAGTGATAAGGCTCAAAGAGCGGTTCTAGCAGGCGCAGCTGGGTTTCTTCCAGGCCCTCAAAAAGGGATAAAGCAGTGAACAAACGCAACATTGTACATATGATAACCTTCAGCCATAAAAGCAAAGTAGTATCGAATTTCCTGAAAGTTGGAGAATTTTGTAATGTTGTCCTGCCTCACAGATAGACACGGACAATTTCCATCTCCTAGGTTACCCCGAGTTTGCTGCAACACCATTCCGACAATAAAGCATGGAAACGCAAGCGTTTTCCTCATAAAATTCACGTAAATCATGCCCATACCATCAAAAGCCCCACCCGCTCCTTTGCAGGCATTGCCCGCCCATGATGGTAAAATAACCAGCGGCAAGGAAATTTTTGCTTCGGGAGTCTATCATGTCAGAGACTTTTGATGTCGTCGTCATCGGCGCCGGGCCGGCCGGTTACGTGGCTGCCATTCGCGCCGCTCAATTGGGCAAAAAGACGGCCATTGTGGACAAACAATGGCTAGGAGGCGTATGTCTGAACGTCGGTTGTATCCCTTCAAAGGCCTTGCTCAAAAACGCCGAAATCGCCCACACCCTGCGGGAACGCGGAAAGGAATTTGGCTTCTCCTTTGAAAATTTGCGCCTGGATTATAGCGTTGCCGTCAAGCGCTCGCGCCAGGTCGCCGATCGCTTGACGCGCGGCGTCGGCTTCCTGATGCGCAAAAACAACATCGCCGTCTTTATGGGGCAGGCAGAGCTAAAGGACGCACACACGGTGAGCGTTCGAAATGCAGAGGGAAAGGTGACCGAGCTACAGGCTCAATTCCTCATCCTCGCCACCGGCGCCCGCCCGATCGTGCCAAAGGGCTGGGAAGTGGACGGTAAACACGTCCTTACCTACAAAGAAGCCATCCTGCAGGAACATTTGCCGGCCTCCGTCGTGATCATCGGCTCCGGCGCCATCGGCGTTGAATTTGCCACCATCTGGAATGCCTACGGCAGCGAGGTTACCATCGTTGAAATGCTCCCGCGCCTTGTTCCGCTGGAAGATGAAGAAGTGAGTGCCGAGCTCAAGAAAGCCTTCGAGAAACGCGGCATTCGCTGCCTGGTAGGCCACAAAGTCGAGGCTGTCGCAAGCACCGAAAACGGGGCGCGCGTACGCGTTTCGGCAGATGGCAAGGAGATGACCATCGAAGCCGCCCAGGCACTGGTCGCGATCGGCTTCCGCCCCAACTCCGAAGGCCTGGGATTGGAAAAAGTCGGCGTGAAAGTCAACGAGCGCGGATTTATCGAAATCAACGAGAAAATGCAAACCAGCGTGCCACATATTTATGCCATCGGCGATGTGACCGGGAAACTGATGCTAGCACATGTCGGCTCGGCTATGGGCATCGTGGCCGCCGAACACATTGCCGGCCGGGAAACGATAACGCTGGAATACGAGATGATGCCGCGCGCTACCTACTGCCAGCCGCAGATCGCCTCCTTCGGCCTAACGGAAGCCCAAGCACGCGAACGCGGCTACGCGGTCAAAATCGGTCGTTTTCCCTTCCAGGCCAATGGCAAAGCGTTGGGGCTTGGAGATTACAACGGTTGGATCAAACTGGTAGTGGATGAGAAATACGGCGAAATCCTCGGCGCACACCTGATCGGCCCTGAAGTAACCGAGTTGCTTCCCGAGCTCACGCTGGCGCGCATGATGGAACTGACCCCGGCCGAGATCGCCCGTAACGTCCACGCCCATCCGACCCTGAGTGAAGTGCTGATGGAAGCCGCCCACGCCGCTGAAGGATCACCGATCCACATTTGAGAGTCAGAGCATTCACGTGAGCGAAACTTCTCCTCCTCCCTTTCGTCCCCTGCTTCTCCCCACGCTCCTGCTAATTCTGGCCGGCTGGGGAGGGGTAAGCCTGATCGTTCTCTATACGCCTCCCACGGCCGGTTGGCGCTGGCTCTTTTTCTTCTGCTGGGTGCTGGCCTGGAGCGGGAGCGCCTTACCGTTACTGTACCTGATCCATCGGCTATTCCCCTCGGCAGGCATGGACCTTTCGATCCTAGGTCGGCAGGCACTGTGGGTGGGCCTCTATGGCGCGCTCCTGGCATGGCTGCAGCTGGGTCGCATGGTCAACTTGCCGCTGGCCCTGGAGATCGCAACCTTGCTCCTAGCAGTTGAATGGCTCTTGCGCTGGCGTGAACAGGCACGCCGGGTAACCCCGCCCCCGACAACAGAACCACCCACCACCGAAAATGCCCCCACCTCAACGGTGAACAATGAATCCCACCCCCCACTTACTGAGTGAAGAGGAACGCCGGGAAGCCTTGCGAGGATTGCCCTCGGTGCAAAGCTTACTCCAAAGCGCACCGGTGGGCGAATGGATCGCCAAATACGGGCGCTCGCTGACGCTCGAAGCGCTGCGCACCGAACTCGAAGACCGGCGAAGCAGGCTAGAAAGGGGAGAACGAGTTTCTATCGAATGGGAAGATATATTACACGGATGCGAAACTCGCCTGAGCACCTGGACTCAGCCCACCCTCATCCCCGTCATCAATGCCACCGGCGTGATCCTGCACACCAACTTGGGGAGAGCACCGCTCTCACGGGCTGCACGGCTGGCCATGGATCGGGTGAGCCAGGGTTATTCCAACCTGGAATATGACCTAGAAAAAGGCAAACGCGGTTCGCGCCTGGTACATGCCGAAGCGCTCTTGCAACGCCTGAGCGGCGCTGAAGCAGCGCTGGTGGTCAATAACAACGCCGCAGCCGTGTTATTGGCCCTAAGCGCACTGGCCGCGCGTCGACGGGTGGCGATCGCCCGCTCCCAATTGATCGAGATCGGCGGCGGATTCCGCCTGCCCGATGTGATGCAGCAATCCCGTGCCCACCTGCTCGAGGTCGGAACGACCAATCGTGTTCGTTTGCAGGACTACGAACAAGCGCTGCAAGAGGGTGCCGCGCTGGTCCTTCATGCCCATCGCTCCAACTTCAAAATCATCGGCTTCACAGAAGAGCCTTCCCTAGCCGAGCTGGCCGATCTAGCCCATCGCTACCATGTCCCCCTGATGGCCGATCTCGGCTCCGGTTGCTTCCTGGAAACCGAACGTTACGGACTGGAGCACGAGCCCACAGTCCAAGAAGTGCTCGCCGCCGGCGTCGATCTCGCCTGCTTTTCCGGCGATAAGCTCCTCGGCGGGCCGCAGGCTGGCATCCTGGTCGGGCGCGCCGATCTGATCAACAAAATGAAAAAGCATCCCCTGGCACGCGCCCTACGTGCCGATAAAACCCGCCTGGCCGGACTCATGGCTACCCTCCTACACTACCTTCAAGGAGAAGCCGAGCGCGAAATCCCCATCTGGCGCATGATCGCTCTCACACCGCAACAAATCCGCAACACAGCCCAACGCTGGGCAGAAGAACTGGGGATGGGAGAAGTGCGCCCCTCCTACTCAACGGTCGGAGGAGGCAGCCTGCCAGGAGAAGCCCTGCCCACCTTCGTTCTGGCGCTCAAACTTCCGCACCCCACGCGCCTCCTGGCCGCCTTGCGTCAGGCCAACCCGCCGGTCATCGCCCGTCTAGAAGAAGATACCCTTCTCCTCGACCCACGCACCGTGTTGCCCGAAGAAGAAGGCGCCCTGCTCGTCGTGCTCAAAAACCTGCTGCAAAGAAAACAATAGACACCCGACAACGGCTAATGTTCAAGTTTATTATGAGAAAATCCGATCTCACCCGGCGCCTGGCACCTCCCCTTTGGCCGATCCTGCTCCTGAGCCTCTTCCTGCCCCTTCTGCTCGTCGGATGCGGATCGGTTTCGACCCCGGAGCTTCCGTCCCCGGTCCCCTATCACACGCGCACACCGACGCTTTCCCCCTCTCCCGGCCCCCAGCCCACCTTACCGCCTCCCACTCTTCCCATCCCATCTCCCACCCCTTTCCCATATACCATCCGCTCCGGTGATACGCTCGAAGGCCTAGCGCGGCGCTTCAACCTCAGCGTGGACGATCTGCTCCGGCAAAACCCTGGCCTGACCTCCATCCTTCAGCCCGGCCAAGTGATCCAAATTCCGGCATCCCAAGCGCCAGCTGAGCTCGGGGGGGGGGGGGGGGG
>JBBIGZ010000066.1:0-15923 GCA_037447295.1 Chloroflexota bacterium
CCGTGGTCCCTCTGCTACGGCCTCTACCTGATCCCAGCCAACGTTGCGCACCCAGCCACGGAGTCCCATCTGTTGCGCTTCGTTGGCGACAAAAGCACGAAAGCCTACGCCTTGCACCCGTCCTTTGACCCAAATGTGAATGCATGCCAGTTCATCGCTCATTGTTTCCTCCTGAACAGCGGGATCAGAGGGTATCCTAACAGGATCAGCAAGAGCAGAAGATAAGAGGCCAGGTTACGGAAGACTCCTTGCCAAAGTATTCCGCCGCCCAGCGTCACGCGCCATTCGTATTCCAGCGCGCTTAGGGATTTGCCATAGACTTTGACCACCCCTTGCTCGCAACCAATGCCATCTGCGTACGTGCGCAATAGCTCGTTTAACGCGCTTTTGCCATAGGTCTCAAGCAGATAGCGCACAAACAGAAGGGATTGGGCATAGCTCAGATATGCGGCCCCGGCTTCGGAGGGAAAGGTCTGACACAGGTCACGGAAAGAGATCGAAGTCCCCTTGGCGATAGCTTGTCGAACGACGCGCTCCGCATCCGCATCCGGGCTGAGTTCAACCATCTTTGCCAATCCTTCACGCAACCAGAGCGGCAGCGAATCATATCCCTTACCCAGGCGACGATACAACAAAATGTGAAGCATTTCGTGGGGAATTAATCGCTCCGCCACCAGGCTCTGATTGGGACCGGGGGTGATCGCTACCAATGCCACTCCCAGTTTTGGGCTGGCATGGCCACTTTCCCAACCAAAACCGCCATAGGGCACCGCGTTTTGCAGCTCGGCGCCGGAAGGATAGACATAAAGTTCCAACGGTGCATCGAGGCTCAGCCCAAGTTGCGATTCGATCCCTTGTACCCCACGCAGCACCGCATCCAGGAGCGTTTGAGCAAAACGCGTATCCCCTTCGTACCAGAACAGGCGGATCGCTCCCTCCTGACGCATTTGCCAGGGAAAGCGGTTGTCAAGATAGCGGAAGCGGTAACGCGGGCTGAGTAAGATCCTGCTCCCTTGCTCGACCTCGATCCAGAATACCAGATAAGCGAAGGGCGGGATCATTTCCAGGCGCGTATATTCTGCGATCAGCCGGCCGTTACCCAAGTTCTGCATGGTCACTTGCTCAGTGAAAGGCTGACCTTCTACTTGGAACCATACCCGCGGGTTTTGCAAGTTCAAAGAGGCATCTACCTGCACCTCAAAGCGAATCCGCTGGGCAAAATCATAGTGAACGGCTATCCTAAGCGGTGTGAGTTCGCCTTGTGCACCGCTCGCACTCGGAAAAGCCGTGGTCGATAGAAGGCAGAAAAGGAGCAAAATCAGGAAAGCGCGCATGGTGAACTAGAGTTGCTGTAACAAGAAGATCAGCGGTGTCAGGGTGAGTGGGCTGAGCAGGGTGCTCAGGAAAACGATCGCCGTGACGGTGGGAATATCCAGGCGATATTCGCCGGCCAAGACGGTAGTGGTAATGGCCGCAGGCATCGAGGCTTCGATAAGCACGGCTTGTAGTGCTCTCCCTTGGAAACCGAAGAGCAGCGCCAATCCCCAGGCCAGCAAAGGCGAAAGGAGCAGGCGCAGACTTACTCCACCCAAGATCAGGCGACGATGATTTCCCCAGGCGACTTTTTGCAATTCCAATCCCAGCAAAACCAGCATCAGCGGGATGGCCGCCGCCGCACCCAGATCGAGCGTGCGGATCAGCGGTTGCGGCAAGTCAACACCGAGCCGAGTGATCACCAGCGCCGCCAAGACGGCATAGATCGTGGGCACGCGCAGCAAGTTGCGCAATGCTTGGGAAAAGCTCAAATGCCCCAACGAGGCAACGATCACGCCAAGCGTATTGAACATGATCGAATTCGTCACAAAATAGATGGTGGCATACGCCAGGGCCTCTTTCCCAAAAGCAAAAGCTACCAGCGGTAGGCCGTAATTTCCGGTATTTCCGAAAGCGGCGGTCAGGATCAACCCAAGACGTGTTGTCGTCGAATAAGGAGAGCGCAGGGAAAGAAGCAGGGCGAATGTGCTGAGCGTCAGAGAAATAAGCGCGGCATACAGGGCAACATGCCCCATTTCCTGCCAGGAAAGGTGGTTGCTCGAGAGTAAGTTGAAAACCAGGATCGGACTAAAGAGGTAGAAAATTACTTGTCCCAACGGGCGAGACTCAATGTGCAACGCTTTACCGGCGACAAAGCCGGCCCCGCTGAGCAATAAAATGGGAAGGAGGTTCATGGCAAAGGTGTTCAGCAGGGCGGCCAAGAGCATAGCAGATTACTCTTCGGAGGGTTCTTCTTCGTCTTCTTCCTCGAAAAAATCCAGATCCTCTAGATCCAAGCGAAACAGGTCAAAGGGGGCAAAATCTTCGGTAAAGTCGAGGTTATCCAGCGCATCCTCGATCCATTTTTCCATTTCTTCGGTCTCTGCTTCTTCCAGCAACGTCTCCAGGTACAGGCGCACGTTCTCTCCACCGATCTGGGAAAGCGCCCAAATGGCCTCCTTATACACTGCTTCATCGGGCTCCTCTTCGAGCATCCGCAGCAGGATCGGACGTGCTTGCTTTAGACCCAATTCTCCTGCAGCCAACACCGCCGAACGGCGGATTTGAGCATCTTCATGGGAGAGCATGGGCAGGATATACTCCTGCCATTGATTCGGATCGGCCGAACGGCCCATGGCCGAAAGGGAGCTGGCGATCCATTCCGGTTCCTGCCGCTGATAAGCCGAGCGGATCAGGGTCACGACCTCGGGCCGCGAGGAAAACCCGAGCGAGATCAGCGCTTTTTGGCGCACCCGTACATCGGCA
Organism: Chloroflexota bacterium; assembly: GCA_037447295.1. Taxonomy (GTDB): domain Bacteria; phylum Chloroflexota; class Anaerolineae; order Anaerolineales; family Villigracilaceae; genus 630D-37. The sequence goes on from JBBIGZ010000066.1 coordinate 2,800, forward strand.
TCGTGCTCAGCAGCATACAGGAGAGCATCTTCGATCTCACGGAGCAGATGGGAAGGGATGTTCTCTACTTCTCCTTCGTAGACAAACGGCCCTAAGATAGCGGCAGCCTCGGCACGCACATCCTTATCCCCATCCTGGGCCAACATGTGGAGCAGGCGCGGCACCAGATGGATATCCAACGCTTCCTCTAGCAAGCGCAGAGCACGGCAACGCACGCCGGCATCGGTATCATCCAGCAGAGCACGGCCGATGGCCTCGAAAGAAACCAAGGTTTCTTGATCGAAAATCGCTTTCAGCGCGTCTAGAAAGGCATATTTGCGGTGCTGTGAAAGTTGGGGCCACAGGTCCAATAGTTGCTGTACGTCTTCCGGCGCAAGATCGGAAAATTCACGCAGCCAGATGGGTGAAAGCGGGCGCGCGGATTGAGCTAAGATGCTCAATGCTTTCTCAAAGGTCGTGCTTTTCATGGTCGTATCGGATTAATAAAGTCCATCAGATTGACGTAGAACATCAGCAGCAGCAAAAGCGCCAGCCCTACGAGGTGGATTTTGTTCTCCAATTCCGGCGGCACGCGACGGCGAGAAATGATCTCTGCCAGGACAAAGAGGATACGACCTCCATCCAGCGCAGGGATCGGGAACAAGTTGAAAAGACCAATGGTGATGGTCAGGCTGGCGATCAAAGCCAAGGTGCGGCTGGGGGGAGGCAGAGGTTCTTCGGTGGAGGAGGGCGGAGTGGGCACGGTTTGTTGGGCGACATCGATTTCCACCGCCTGGGAGAAGAAATCGAAAACGCCGCGTAGGCCGATCAGTCGTCCTTCCTCTGCTGAAATCTGACCGCGTAGCCAGAGGGCCGGCAGGGTCAATAGCTGACGAATGTAGGCCCCGGTTGCTTGCGCACCGTAACTTAGGGCGGTGAGCCAAGAAGAAGACCGGGCAAAAGGCTGACGCATGAGGATGCCCAAGGCGCCCTGTTCCCCGCGCTGACTGCTGGGGACGACGCTCAGGCGCAGCGTTTGGCCGTTGCGTTCAACCACGATTTCCACCGGGCGATCCAGGTTGGCATAGATCACGCTGCGTGCCTGTGCCATGTTTTGAATGGGTTGTCCGTTGATGCTCACCAGACGATCGCCGGCCAGCAGGCCACTCTGCGCAGCCGGAGAGGCGGACATTACTTCCTCGATGTAAACGATCGGCTGCGGAATGCCGCTTCGGGATACGATCAGGGCGTAGACCAGCACACCCAAAATCAAGTTCATAAAAGCCCCGGCCGAAAGCACAAACAAACGTTTCCAGGGCGAGGCCGCCGCCAGGCCACCGGGAATAGATGGGTTGTTTTCGCCTCGCGGCCGCACAAAACCACCCAGTGGTAGCATATTAAGCGTATATTCTGTGCCGGGATGCGCTTCCCGAAGCACCCCACTGATCTTCCAAAGGCCGTTTTCCACGGCTTGCGGTTCTGTGCTCTCTAGAATTTGCTCGTCTTCCGATAACCGGGCAATACGCACCAGAACCCAGCGTTCCCCCTTGCGGTGGGCCATTGCGCTCACCATTTCGCCGACGGTAGTCTGCGGGTCAAAGGGAAGATCGGTATTCGGGGGGATTTCCAGTCGCTGTTTTCCAATTAGCAACCAGCCTCGGCTTCTCCAAAAGCGCCATACGCGCGGTGGTAGGCCAATGCCGAATTCTTCGACCTCAACGCCGCTCAGCCGCGCGGCGACAAAGTGCCCTCCCTCATGCAAAAGAATAATCAGCAGAAAGGCACCGATAAACGCAATCCAGGTAATCAAACCGATGCTCATATTTCGATTATACTCCTTCAAGGGGTCATAGGGGTGGGGGTGCTTGTTGCGCTTGGCGATGGCATCGCCGGGGAGTTTGGCGATCCAAGGGAGCGACAAATGGCCTCGCCAGCCGCGACAATGCCGGCGATATCCGGATCATTTGGGAAGGCAGCTTTGACCTCACCGAGCACCTGCATGGCTTCGGGGCAGTAATTCTGGCGTGGCCGACTCAAGGCGGCAAGCACAGAACCATAGGTGTAATAATACACCACCGTGTTGGGCGAAAGAGGTAACCCCTGCACGGCTACGCCGTTTTCCCCCTCACCACAGCCGCCGCGCGCTTCGCATGATTCTTCCGCCGTGCACCCGCGCACAGCGCACTTCAGGGCCGGGATGGAACCCTCATAGTTGCGGGATTTAAAGTACACGATCCCCAGCTGACCATATACATCAGCATTCGAGGGATCGAAAGAGAGTGCTTTTAGCACATTGCGGGCGGCGATGAAGAATTCACCCATTTGCGAATAGGTTTTGGCGATCGAAAGGTAGGGAAGCGGATCGCGCACACCCAGTTGCTCATTGATCCGCGCTGCGGCAGCAAAGTAACGTAGTGCCTCTTCATAGAGCGGTTTCGCTTGTTCCGGAGTCGGGGCATCGAAGCCCAGACGGCGGTAATTCGCTCCGGCGCGCAGGTAGAGAAAGGTTAAGTTCGGCGCCAGTCGAATGGCTTCATCGTAGGCCTGGATTGCATCCCGATAGGCGCTCTGCGATTCCAGTACATAGGCATGTACCCGATGTACATCGAGCAAATTCGGGTTGCGCTCCAATGCCTGCTGGATATAACGCTCCGCCTGGGTCCATTTCTGCTGATCCACCAGGATTTCCGCATAGTAGACCAGCGCCAACGTATTTTGATTATCGAGTTGCAGGGCGCGCACAGCCTCCTGCTCGGCCTCGGTGAGGTAGGCCTGGGTCTGCCGTTCTCCCACCAGAATCGGATTGGCATACCAATCCAAGACAAAGGCGCGCACGGCATGGGCATCGCTACTATCGGGATCGGTTTCCACGGCCTTATTGGCCGAGGCCAGCGCCTCTTCCAAGCGAGCCTTGCGTTCGGCATCGGTAGTCACCAGAGCGGAAGCGTAGGTCTGAACGCGCGCCAGCTTAGAAAAGATGGTGGCATTTTGGGGTTCCAGGCGCGCCGCTTCGAGATAGGCCTGAACGCTCCCCTGTAGATCGCCGGCGGTGAAGCGCGCTTCCGCTTCCAGCAGGAAAGAATTCGCCGAACGGGTTGGTGTGGGCGGGGGTTCAAATGGAGAATGAATCGCTCCCTGGCGCACCAAGCGCAGAAACCAGAGCGCCCCCAAGATCAGGACAGTCCAGAAAAAAAGGCGATAAACGTTTTGTCCGGATTTGATTTCAAAAGGTGCTAAACGACGAGAAACATTCATAGTTGCTCAAGGTGTAGGAGTCACGGTAATCGAAGGGGTAGTGGTAACGGATAGGTTTTGTAGGCAAATTTGCTGAATTTGCTGGGCGCTATCGACCGCGTTGGTGTTAGCCGGAATGCGCTCCAGCAGATCTTTCGCGATCTGCAAGGCTTCGGAGCAGCGATTGAGGCGTGCCAGCACCAGGCCATACGTGTAATAGTACTCGGCGATACGCAGATCGTTGCTCAGCGGGATGGGACGGATAGGGCGGTTGTCCTCGGTGGCACCGCCGCTGACGACAAGCTTCAATTGATCGGCAGCTTCCGGCCACATGAAGTTGCGGTAATAAAGCACGCCCAAGTTGCCGCGCAGGGCCGTGTTGGTCGGGTCATCGCGGACGGCGGTTTCGGCATATTGGATGGCTTTGGCAAATTCGCCGATCGAGGCATAGGTGCGCGAAATGAGTAGATCGGGGGTCGGATCGGTCGGATTCAACGCATTGGCGCGCGTGAACTCCTCGATGGCCTTATCATAGACCTGTAGGAAACGATAGCACCGTCCCAGGCCCATGTGAAGGTCGGCAATATTTGGGTTGATGGCAATAGCAGCCTGGTATTCGGCAACTGCCTCCTCGTAGTTAGTAGTATTTTCCAGCACGTACGCTCGCGCCCGATGGGTCTCCAGACGGTTCGGATCCAAGCTCAGGGCCAACCTGGATTCATCGGCTGCTTTGAGCAAACCCTCATAGGTACCGACACCATTAATGTAGGAGTCAACCAGAATCTCGGCATAGATGGCATGCGCTAACGCGTTCTGCGGATCGAGATCCAAGGCGCGCTTGATGGCTGCTTCGGCCTCCAAGTATTTCCCCTGGAAATCGAGCGCCCAAGCCTGCATCGCATGGGCAATGGCATTATCCGGGCTGAGGAGCAGGGCATTTTCCGCGCTTTGCTGGGCGTCCGCCGGTTGACCGGCGAAGATTTGCACCCGCGCCAATGCCAGGTAAATAGCAACATTGGTCGGCTCACTTTTGAGCGCTTGCTCATAGGCCTGGATAGCCTGGAGCATCTTGCCTTCGGCAAAATAGGCCTCTGCTTGTGAGATGTACGTGGCCGCGGAAACGGTTGGTGTGGGAGTAGGAATAAACGGCATGGCTACCGTCGGCAGGACGAATTGATTGACGTACAACGCCGCGGCGATCAACAAGAGCAGCACGATGACGTTAAACCAGTTCGTGCGCCTCGGTTTTTGACGGACACTCCATTTCTTGCTTCGTAGGTACATACGAGAGTCATCTTACCATTCTTAGATGAGAGCAGTCAAGTATACGGACGGTGGATAATGGACGGTAGACGATGGACGGTGGACGGTGGATGGGAGAAGAGGTTGGAGGAAAATATTGGCAGTTGAGGAGAGGATGGGCAAAATCGGGTATCATTCAAAGCAAGAGCGAGTGACCACCAACCGAGGAACACTACACGTACAGGATTCACAATGGAGCGCATTCTCTATCTTTACGGCAATGACGAGTATGCCATTCAAGAGCACCTGCGCGCCCTGGAGGGGAGACTAGGGGATGCAACAACGATAGAGCTCAACCTGACACGGCTGGATGCCAGGAGTGCTTCGGATGCCGAGATCCATCAGGCAATACAGGCAATCCCCTTCCTCTCTGAATGGCGAATGGTATGGCTGGCGAATCCCTCCACGAGCTTCACCACCGCCGCGAGGCAGCAAAAGTTTTTGAGCCTGCTGGAAAACATCCCGGAAACAACGCTCCTCGTGCTCCATGAGATTCTGGAGCCGAAAGGGATTGGGCGTCACTGGCTGGTGCGCTGGGTGGAAAAGCACGCCGATCGGGCAAAAGCCCAGGCCCTCTGGCGACCTAAACCGTGGGAAATGGCACGCTGGATCGGCGCCGAGGTGCAACGCCAGGGTGGCAAGATCGAGGCGCAAGCAGCAGAGCGCCTGGCCGAAATGACGGGGGTAGATACGCGCCAAGCGGCACAAGAGATCGTCAAACTGCTGGCCTATGTGGGTTGGAAGCGCCCGATCACGCTACAGGATGTGCGGGCAGTCTGCGTTGTCAGCGCCGAGGAGAACGTTTTTGAGTTCGTTGATGCCCTCTCTCGCAAGGACGTTCCTCACGCACAACGCCTGCTCCATCGCCTGCTGGAAAGCGAGGATGAATTTGCCTTATGGGGAATGGTCATCCGCCAGTTTCGCCTCTTGCTCTTGGGGCGGGAGGTGTTGGATCAGAGAGGCGATGCGGCTCAAATTGCCGAGCGACTGGGAGTGCATCCGTTCGTGGCGGAAAAAATTGCCCTCCAGGCACGGGCTTTTTCGCTGCGTAACCTGGAGGGGATCTATCAACGTCTGGTTGAAATAGATGAGGCCGTCAAGACCGGCCTCTTGACCCTCGACCTGGCACTGGATATGCTGGTAGTGGAGTTGGCTCAGGCCGGGACCGTGACCTCATCTTCCAGGTAGAGCATTTCGCTATCGTCATCGTAACCGAAGAGCTCGGCATAACGTCCCCAGCGGACGGCAATCTCCAGCTGTTTTTCGGCTTCGGCAGAGGGAAAGTCCAACTCGAGGGCCGTTTGGATCACTTCCCATTTCAGCTGGTGACGATCGGAGGACTGAAGCAGGTTGAGCAACCAGCGGAAGAACGGCAAACGGCGCAGACGGGTGGCAAAGAGTTGCTTACGCAGCTGAATGCTCCCATCAGCAAAGGTCTCTCCCAAGGGGGTGAGAACGATATCACCCTGCGAAACGGTAGCAAAGCCAAGCATTTCGGCGGCCTCCGTTAGGCGCAGGATGTGATCGGAATCCACTTTGAGCTCTTCGACCAGGTGATAAAGATCAGCGCGGTCATCCGGTTCGGCGGCCAACGCTTCGAGCAAGCCGGCCAGATCGCCGAGAGTAATATCGGGCAAGGTGCGCTTGCGCCCCGGTTCGCCAGGCGCCGCGCCCAGTTCGATCGGCTCCGGCTCGGTTTGCCCGGCCAACGTGGCATAGACCTGATCCACTTTGGCGATGAATTCCGGCGATTTGCGCTGACGTGGATGGGGCAAGTCAACGGTCAGCTCGGCGACCACGCGCCCCGGCTCTTTCTCCATCACGATGATGCGATCGGCCAAGAGGACGGCTTCTTCGATGTTGTGGGTAACCATCAGAATAGCTTTGGTGGGAATATCGCCGGCCAGCCAAAGCTCGAGCAATTCGCCGCGCAGGGCTTCTGCCGAAAGCACATCCAGGGCCGAAAAAGGCTCATCCAGGCAAAGCAATTCGGGTTCGACGGCCATGGCACGGGCGAAGCCTACTTTTTGGCGCATGCCGCCGGAAAGTTCGCGCGGGTAGGCATTTTCAAAGCCATCCAAGCCAACTTTATCTAGCAATGCCTCGGCACGTTGAGCACGTTCGGGATAGGGGACACCTCGCGCCTTGAGGGCAAGCTCCACGTTCTCCTGAACGGTGAGCCAGGGAAAGAGGGCGAAAGTCTGGAAAACGATCGTCGCATGGGGATTGACATCGGTCAGCAGATCATCCCGATAGATCACTAGTCCATGGGTCGGGCGGGTAAGCCCGGTCATAATGCGCAGCAGCGTACTTTTGCCACAGCCGGAAGGTCCGAGCAGGACGACGAACTCGCCTTCGCGCAGCTGCAAGTTCACGCTCTGCACGGCAGTGAAGCGGCGCGCACCGCGCCCGTAGACCATGCTGACGTTACGTAGTTCGAGAAGTGTTTTTCCCATGAGCTCACTCCATGCGATATTGTTCTTCGGCCAGACGATAGAGCCTTCGCCAGAAGAGGCGATTGATGAGCACAACCGTCAGGATCATGCTCACTGTGGCGACCAACAGCAACCGATAGTCTCCGAGCTGGGTCGCCTCAGCGATCAGCGCACCGATGCCCTTGACCTTGAGCGTTTGCCCACCGATCTCAATATATTCGGCAACGATGCTAGCATTCCAAGCGCCGCCGGAAGCAGTGATCGAGCCGGTAATGATATACGGGAACAACGCAGGCAGGATCAACGTGCGCCAGCGTTCCCAACCGCGCAAATGCATGAGCGAAGCAGTGTATTTCAAGTCCTGCGGAATGGCCGCGGCGCCGGCAATGATATTGAAGAGAAGATACCACTGCGTGCCCATGAGCATCAACAGCACCGAAGCGATATTCAGTCCCCCTTGTAACGAGACAAGGTAGGCTACCAGAATGGGGAAGAGTGCGGTGGCCGGGATTGAGGCTACTACCTGCACAATCGGCTGCAGCCAAGCCGCTATACGAGGCTGAGAGCCGATCGCCACACCCAACGGGATCGTCCATAAGAGTGCAAGGATTAATGCGACCACCACGCGTGCCAGGGTTGCCAGCAACCCGAGCAAGATCTGAAGCCATTGGGCCAACGGCAGCTGGATAAACTCTCGCAGCGCGTTCCATCCACCCCAACCGAGGACCAGCAAAAGGACGAGGAAAAGCAATTTTCCCAGGAAATTGCCGGAGGGTGTTTCCTCACGCAAAAATTGTTTGGGTTGGAAGCGACGCACCACGAAAAGATCCAAGCGCTCAACAAGCGGATCGATGAGTTTTTCCTGCACCCATTGGATCACTTTGGCTTCCGACCAGAGATCGTAAAACCAGGAGGTGGGAGGGTTATCACTCTCCACCATCTCGATCTTAAAACGATCGGCCCAGGCCAAAAGAGGCCGCCAGATAAACTGATCCATCAGGACGATCACCAATACAAGCATCCCCAATCCCCAGAAAAGCGCTTGAGTATCGCCTTGTAAGGCGGCCATTTGCAGATAGGCACCCAGACCGGGTAGGTGAAACTCGCGCTGACCGACGGTAAAGATTTCGGCAGCCATCAGAAAAAACCAGCCCCCCGCCCAGGACATCATACTGTTCCAAATCAGTGAAATTGCTCCAAAGGGTAGCTCCAAAAATCTGAAACGCATCCAGGAATTCAAGCGGAAAATAGCAGAAGCCTCCCGCAGCTCTTTTGGGATGGTGGTCAGGGATTGATACCAGGCATAGGTCATATTCCAGGCCTGGCTAGTGAAGATAAGGACAATGGCCGAGAGCTCGGCCGCCAAGCGCTGCGGAAGGATGGCGCTGAGACCGATCAGCACAACTGGCAGGAACGAAAGGATCGGCACGCTTTGTAGCACGTCCAGGAGCGGCATCAGCACCCGCTCGGCACGGCGGTTATAGGCCGCCCAGCGCCCATACCACATAGTGAAGACAAACGAGAGCAAATAGGCGGCAAACATGCGCCATAGGGAATAGAGGGTATAGAAGGGAAGCACACGCCTATCTAGCGAAATACCGATCTCTACCGCCGGCGGTCGGGTGAGATGCAGTGCTAACGTCGCTCCGGCATAGAGGAGGGTGATCAGGGTCAGCAGGATCAGGGCATCCCCCCAGGTAAAGCGACGCTGCAATGGAGAAGTGGGCTGAAAGATGGATGGCGCAGTCATAGGCCTTATTTTACTTCAGGAAGGAAGCGAAGGAAAAGCGATCCATGGGCAGTAGCCGTACAGACGCTACGGATAAACACGGATTTTTGAGGGAGCATGCTCGGAAGATAGCGCAAACGCCAGCGTTTATTCACAAAAACGTTTTGGAACAAAAGCAATGCTCCCGGCAGGCTAAGCATGCCTTCCCGTCGCATAAAACAAGCGCTGGTTTTTTAGCAACGCCCTCTGGCCGGCATCGACCTTTCCACCTCATGACACAGGAGCGCTGTGGTAGCAACCTGGACTGCGGTTTCGGCTATTTCTCCACCGATGACGCCTGCGAGCGACCCGATTAGTAAGTTGCCTGTTTTTGAAGAAGCCGCATCGTCCATGCCGCCTAAACGAAGAACAGAAATCCAAGCCTTTCGCGGCCCAGGCGCGATTCATATAGGGCAAATGCAAGTGCCCTATTACAGGAGGTTATCGGAGCATTTTCGGCTTATAATCATGGGGAGCACATAGCAGGTAGCATGGGTGTGGCGCTCGTTAAATTCCAATCTGGAGGGCTTCCGATGAGCATGGAACTTTTTCCTTTGAGCGAGGAGCATCGCATGATCCGCGATGCGGCGCGCGAGTTTGCGCAGAAGGAGATTGCCCCAATCGCCGCCGAGCATGATGAGAGCGGAAAATTCCCCTATGAGACGATCAAAAAGATGGGGGAGATGGGATTCATGGGGATTGAGGTGCCGGAAGAATACGGCGGGGCCGGGTTGGATACCCTTTCCTATGTGTTGGCGCTAGAGGAGATCTGCAAGGTGGACGCGGCACATGGGACGATTATGTCGGTCAACAATTCGCTGTTCTGCTACGGGTTGCTGAAATTCGGAACGGAGGAGCAGAAGCAGACCTACCTGCGCGCGGTGGCTTCCGGGAAGGCGATCGGCGCTTATGCGCTGACCGAGCCCATGTCCGGCTCCGATGCGGGGAATATGCGGACGCGCGCCGTGCGCGATGGGGATTTCTACGTGCTGAACGGGCGCAAATCCTGGATCACCAGTGGGCCGGTGGCCGATTATTTCGTCGTCTTTGCAATGACGGAACCGGAGAAAAAACATAAGGGGATCACGGCGTTCATCGTCGATGGGAAGACCCCCGGCTTGTTCCGCGGGAAGAAGGAGCCCAAGCTGGGAATTCGCGCTTCGGATACGAGCGAGATCGTGTTCGAGGATTGCCGTGTGCCGCTAAGCAATCGTTTGGGAGAAGAAGGGGAAGGCTTTAAGATCGCTATGACCATCCTGGATGCTGGACGGATCGGGATTGCGGCTCAGGCACTGGGGATCGCAGAGGCGGCCTACGAGGCTTCCGTGCAATATGCGCGTGAGCGCGAGGCGTTCGGTCAACCGATCGGCGCGTTTCAGGGGGTGGGCTTTAAGATCGCCGATATGAAGACGCGCATTGAGGCCTCGCGGTTGTTGACCTATAACGCGGCGCTGGCCAAAGAACGCGCCAAGACCACCGGCGAGCGTTTTACGCTGCAGGCTTCGATGGCCAAGCTCTTCGCTTCGGAGACGGCGATGTTCTGCGCCCACGCGGCGGTACAAATCCACGGCGGGATGGGCTATAGCAAGGAGTTGCCCATCGAGCGCTATTTCCGCGACGCGAAGATCACCGAGATCTACGAGGGGACGAGCGAGATCCAGCGTTTGGTGATCGCACGCCATGAGCTGGGCATTAAGTGACGGTGAGGCCGTAGATCGGGTTGGCAGGAGCGGCTCAGGTCCCTACCCGATCCGCCCGGCACGTGCGCTCAGGCCGGCACACGGATCAGGCGGGAAGGAAAGCCGCGGCCGGCACTTAAGCTCGTCTTTTTCTCCATAAAAATAGAAAGAGGTGCTTATGAAGGCAGTGCTTTTCTATCAACACGGCGGCCCGGAAGTGCTGCAATATACCGATTTCCCTACGCCGGAACCGAAGGCGGGGGAGGTTTTGGTGCGCCTACGGGCGGCGGCGCTGAACCGTATGGATGTGATGGTGCGCAATGGCTGGCCGGGACTGAAGCTGGAGATGCCTCATATCAACGGGGCCGATGGCGCAGGCGAGGTGGTGGCGCTGGGCGAGGGGGTGAGCGAGTTCCAGGTGGGCGATCGGGTGGTGATCAATGCGAACCTAGGCTGCGGGCGCTGTGAGTTTTGCCTAGCCGGGGAGGATAACCGCTGCCGGGATTGGCATTTGCTGGGCGAGACGGTGCGCGGGACGTATGCGGAGTATGTGGCGCTGCCGGCGCGCCAGCTTTATAAGCTGCCACCGGATTTCGATTTCCATCGCGCTGCTGCAGCGGCCTTGGTCTACCAGACGGCGTGGCATTCGTTGATCACGCGCGGTGGATTGCGCGCCGGGGAGACGGTGTTGATCGTGGGTGCCGGTGGCGGGGTGAATACGGCCAGTTTGCAGATTGCCAAGCTCGCCGGGGCAAAGGTGATCGTAGTGGGCTCGAACGCGCAGAAGCTGGAAAAGGCGGCAGCGCTAGGCGCGGATATGCTGATCGACCGCTCGAAGGAGGAGGATTGGTCAAAGGCGGTGTTCCTGGCGACAGGACGGCGCGGCGTGGATGTAGTGGTAGATAACGTGGGGACGACGTTTATGCAAAGTCTGCGCGCGCTGCGCAAAGGGGGCCGGCTTTTGACGGTTGGTAACAGCGGCGGGCCGCGATTTGAGATCGATAACCGCTATATCTTTGCCCGTCATCTTTCGATCATCGGTTCGACGATGAGCCCGATCCGCGATTTTGTCGAGGTGATGAACCTGGTGGTGACCGGAAAACTTCAACCGGTGTTGGATAGTACTTTCCCCCTGCGGGAGGCAGCGAGGGCACAGGAACGGTTGTGGAATGGGGAGAATTTCGGCAAGATCACGCTGGCAATCGAATGAGGCTCTCTGCAAAAGCAGTCCGATCTGCAAATTTTGCACAAGGCACGGATGCGACGGATCAACACGGGTTTGAGCAGGCTTTTAGCGGCCGAGATTTTTTGATAAAAAGTGAATCTTGTGAATCCTGCTTTTTGCAGAGGTCACGGATGAAAAGGACGGCTATGTGTGCCGTCCTCAGTTTATTTAGAACGAATGGGAGCGCGTTTTTGGGACAAACGCAGGCGACAAACGCAAGCGTTTTTCCTACGTTCGGGAGGCCAGGATGAGGCCGAGGCCGATCAACAAGCCGCCGAGCAGGAAGTTGGAGGTAATACGTTCACCGAGGAAGAAGGCGCTCAGCAGGGTGCCGGCCAAAGGTTGAGCGAAGAAGGTAAGCGATGCCAGGCCGGCCTCGAGTAGGGCAAAAGCGGTGTTCCAGAGGTACATGGCCAGGGCGGTGGAGATAATGCCCAGGAAGAGAACGCCACCGATCGTTCCCCAGGTGATCGGGCCGATCCCTTGGGTGAGGCTTTCCCATAGGCCAAGAGGCAGGGTGAGCGGCAGGCCGCCAGCGAAGGCGATCAGGCTGGTGGTGAGCACGTCGGTTTGGCGCGTGACTTTGCGGATGAGCACGGAATAGAGGGCCCAAGTGATGCCGGCAGCCACCAAGCTGAGATTGCCCCAAAAAAGGCGGGAGGAAAAAGAGGCGGTGCGCGGGTCAATAACGATTACAACGCCCAGGGAGGCCAGAAGCAAAGCGCTCAGTCGGCGCGGGGTGATACGTTCACCCAGCAACAGGGCAGCAAAGAGCAGGACGAAGGCCGGGGTGGAAGAGGTAAGCAGGGCGCCATTGGCAGCAGTGGAAAGCTTGGTTCCGACGAATTGAAAGCCGATCGAGATGCCATATCCGATCAGGCCGGTGAGAAAGATGCTCCAGAATCGCGCGCGGCTCAGCGAGGGTCGGCCGCGCCAGAGCAAGATCAGCGCTAAGGTGAACATGCCGAGGAGCAGGCGCAGGCTGAGCAAGGTAAAAGGGGGGATAACTTCGAGGACGACTTTGCTGACAACGTACATTCCGCCCCAAATCGAGGCAGCACCGAGACCGGCGAATAGTCCGTAGAGGGTGGTGCGAAACATGGGGTGAATTTTATCATGGGGCGTGGAGGGAAAGGGGGAGAGGAGGGGTTAGGGGTTAGGGGTTAGGAGGAGAGGGGTTGATGGGGGCGTGGGAGGGTGGTTGAACGATAATAAACGGAGTGACCGCCACCTTCCACGGTCTACCGTCCACCGTCCACGGTCCACCGTCCGCGATCATGGAAGAGAGTCTGCTCTGGTATAATCCCCGTTGGGAGTGGAAGGGTCCCGGTGGGCCTCCCGGTCTTCAAAACCGGTGACGGGGCGCGGTGCGTTCCGTGGTGGGTTCGACTCCCATCCGCTCCCGCTGATCCCAAAGATGTGAGCGTGCTATGTTACCCGAACCTGAGATTTTATCTGGCCTCGTGGCGCGTTATCTGGCCGTGGAGGATGTGACCTTCGGT
>JBBIGZ010000067.1:0-15486 GCA_037447295.1 Chloroflexota bacterium
CCCAACTCCCCACACGGCCACCCCTACTGCCACGCGACCGGCCGGCGGCCAGGGCGACCCTTACGAGCCGGATGACGCTTGCGCGCTGGCCCGCTTCATCCCGGCCGACGGCACGGTCCAAAACCACACCTTCCACCAACCCGCCGACCAGGATTGGATCGCGTTTCAGGCGATCTCCGGTCAGCGCTACCTGATCCTCGGCGACGTGCCAGCCGGCTCGCCGGCCGATCTGGTCCTTACACCCTACCGTGCCTGCGACGCCGTGCCCGATCCGGGGCAGAACTACAGCTTTTCTCCCGGCGTGCGCCTGGAGTTCCAGGCCCAGGCCACCGGCCCCGTCTACCTGAAGTGGATGAACCACAGCCCATCGGTGGCCGGGCCGGACGTACGCTACGCGGTCTCCGTGCGCACGCTACAGGAGACGGCCGAGCCTGGCGTGCTGATCCTGGTCGCCGGCCGCATCCGGGAAGATGACCCGCTGCAGCCCCGTATCTACGCGGTGACCGACGCGGTCCGTCGTCTATTCCTGGCGCATGGCTATACCGACGAGCGCATCTTCTATCTGGCGCCGGATTTCCGGCCGGGGGTAGATGCCGCAGCATCCGCCAATGATCTGCGTGCGGCGATCGTCACCTGGGCGCGCGAGCGGGTTGGGCCGGGCCAACCCCTTTCCTTGTATCTGATGGATCACGGTGCGCAGGATCGGTTCTATCTGGATCGGCCGCGGGGAGAATCGGTCACGCCGGCCGATCTGGATGCCTGGTTGGCGCAGCTCGAGGCCGCCCGGCCCGGCCTGTCGGTCAACGTGATCCTGGAGGCGTGCTACTCCGGGAGCTTCATCGAGCCACCGCAGACCATCAGCCGGCCCGGGCGGGTGGTCATTGCCTCCACCGGAGCCGTGAACGTGGCCTATGCGTCGGCGTCGGGCGCGGTCTTCTCGGATCATCTTCTGGCGGCGCTGGATCAGGGCGAAAGCCTCTACGGCAGTTTCCGCAACGCCAGCCGCGCCGTCCAGGCGGTCTATCTCGACCAGACCCCCTGGCTGGACGACAACGGCAACGGCGTTGCCAACGAAGCGACGGATGGCACCGAGGCCCAGCGCCGCGGCTTCAGCTATGTCGGCACGTTGTCCGATGAGAAGTGGCCGCCCTATATCGCCGAGGTTGTCGCGCCCGCCGCCCTGCAGGGCGGCAGTGGGGAGATCCGGGCGCGGGTCCTGGATGATCCCGAGACCTGGGTCCGCCGGGTCTGGATCGTGGTCTATCCGCCCTCCTATCGTCCGCCCGCATCGTCCGAAGAGCTGGTCACCGAATCGTTGCCGGGCGCAGTGTTACAGGATCGCGGGGGTGGTTGGTACGGCGTGACCTATACCGGCTTCACGGAGCGCGGCGTGTACCGGGTTGTGGTCTATGCGGAGGATAGTACCGGCCTGCAGGCCCAGCCGGTGGCGGTGACGGTCGGGACGGCCCAACAAGTCTACCTTCCGCTCCTGCTGCGTTGAGGCCCCAAAATCGGGATGCTGTGCGTTTAGAGAAGTGAGGAGGAAGTGCATGAACCGACAAGGCAAACGCTATGCATGGACCACGGCAAGCGCCGTGGGGGCCATTTGTCTGTTTCTGGGCCTGGTGCTTAGCCTCGGCGGGCCGACATCGCAGCCTGCTCTGGCCGATCCGCCGGTGGCTGGCCCTCTGGCATCCCTGAACGCAAACGGGACACCGAAACCGCAGACAGCGGCGGTTCCGGCAGTGCAGCCGGCTGCCTTCCCGGACCTGGCCATCGAGAGCCTTACCCTGGATCCGCCTAACCCCGCGCCCGGTCAGCCCGCCACCATCACGGTGGTCATCAAGAACATCGGGCCCGTCGCGTTGTGGGATGGCTTCTACACCTACCTCTACGTCGATCCTCCGCAACGCCCGCCCGCCCCTACCACACCGGACACCACCTACGTCGGATGGTTCCTCGGCCTGGGCCCAGGCGCGACCTTCACCTGGTCCTACACCGACTACATCTTCGAAGCCGCAGGCTGCGATCACGTTATCTATGCCTGGGTGGATCGCGACGATAGCATCTGGGAAGAGAACGAGCAAAACAACCTGGCCCAGCTCGATGTGTGTGTGGGCGGCGGACCGGCCGGCGACCAATACGAGCCGGATGATACCTGCGATCAGGCGACCACCATTGCCACCGATGGGAGTTTCCAGGAACACATGTTTGCCCCGGCGGGGGATACCGACTGGGTTAAGTTCACCGGCATCGGCGGCGGCGAGTACACCATTACGGCGCTGAACATAGGCGCCGGCTCTGATGCGGCGCTGTCCCTGTTTGCGCGTTGTAACCTGCCGGCCAGCTTCGGCGGCAGCACGGTCATCCGCGTCACGCTGCCCACCAGCGGCACCTATTACGTCAAAGCGGTCAACCACAACACGAACGCCGTCAACGATACCGCCTACAGGATTGCGGTCTCGTCCACCTCCGACTGCTCCGGTTACTATGAGCCCAACGATACGCGCGCGACGGCCGGTGACATCTCCGTCGGCGCGGCGGCGCAACGCCATTCGTTCTGTCGCGATGGGGATGAGGATTGGATCAAATTCGCCGTGCGCGCCGGAAGCACCTATGTCGTGCGGGCAACTGCGGTCGGCGCCCGGGCTGCGCCGGCCCTGACCGGCGCTTTCGGCAGCGACGCGGGGACTCCTTTCTCCGGCAATCCGCTGGAATTCACAGCGCCCGCCGATGGCTTCTTTTACGTGCGCATCACCAACCAGCCGCCGTCCGTATATGGCTCAGGCACCGAATACGACCTGGCCGTCACGGCGTCGGCCTGCCGGCCGGATAGCTTTGAGCCGGACAATACGCGCGCCGAGGCCAAGGTCGTGACGGTCAACGCGTGGCCCGATCGGCGTAACGCCTGTCCGGTTGGCGACCGGGATTGGGTCCAGTTCACGGCTACGGCCGGCATCACCTATACCCTGGAGACCGTGGGCCTGGGCGCCGTCTCCGACACGATCGTCTGCCTGTTCGATAACGTCGGCAACCAGATCGCGTGCGATGACGAAAGCGGCGCCAACCACGGCGCCCGGCTGACCTGGCAAGCCTCGTCCGGCGGCACTTATTACGCCGAGATCCGCCAGGCCGACGCCAACGCGGCCGGCCCGGCCACCGAATACGAGTTCAGCGTCGTCACCGGCCTGTGCCGACCCGACCTGTACGAGCCGGACGACACGGCCGACGGCGCCCGTCCTCTGCCGACCGATGGCTCCCGTCAGGCGCGCAACTTCTGTGCGACGAACGACCGGGATTGGGTCAGGGTGGATATCCCGGCTGCCGGCTGGTATACGATCCGCACCACCGATCTGGCGCCGGGTAGCGACACCTTATTGACCCTGCACAATACGGACAGGACAGCCGTTCTGGCAGCCAACGATGACTTCGGGCCCGGCACTGCCTCGCAGCTTGTGCATCAATTCAGCCAGCCGGGGACTTACTACCTCGAGATCCGCCACTTCAATCCGAACCGTTATGGCCGGAGCACGGCCTACTTCGTTACGGCCAGCGCCGGACAACCGGAGGCTACGCCCACGCCCACGCCCGGCACACCCACCCCCACGCCGACCGCGACGGCTACCCCACCCCCCTCGGGCATTCAAACCCTCATTCTCACCAGCCGGGAGCGATTGAACGCCATCTACGGCGCCGACCGGGCGGGCCCGCTGCTCGCTAAACTGGCAGAGCTTGCCAACCATCCGGCGGTGCAGGGGGAGATCATCGAGGTGGACGGCAACGGTGCCGTGGCGACGGCCTACGCGGCCTGGAGCACCCGGCCAACCGATGTCGCTGCAGCCAACCAGGTCGCCAGCGCCGTGCGAGGACTGGTCATGGAGTACCTGGCTGCTCATCCCACCGCGCGCTACATCGTATTGGTCGGCGACGACCGGGTGATCCCGGCGCGACGGATCCACGATCGGACGTCTTATCCCGAAAGCCAGTACAGTGCTCTGAACGCCAATACGTCCGTGGGCGCCGCCATCGCCCAGGATTACTTCCTGACCGACGATTACTATGCCGATCGTGAGCCTACGCCCTGGCAGGGTGCCGAGCTCTACATCCCGGACCTGGCCATCGGACGTCTGATCGAAACGCCCGAGGAGATCATCGGTCAGATAGATGCTTTTATGCGCTCGCCCGAGATCGCCATCGGCACGGCCACCGGCCGCGCGCTGGTCGTGGGATACGACTTCGTCCAGGATGTCGCCACGAACATCGCTGCAGACTTGTTGGGCCAGGACTTGGGCAATGCGCACGTGGACAGCATTCTGATCGGCGACACCTGGACCAGCGCGCAGTTTCGGCAGAAACAACTCAACACCAATCCGGCCTTCAAACTGCAGTCCATCAACGGCCATGCCAGCCACGCATCGCAAGGCGCTCCCGTCGGCGCGCCGGTGACGGCACGGGATGTCATCTCAGGCACCAGCGATCTGACCGGTGCGCTGATCTATTCCGTGGGGTGCCATGCGGGCCTGAACGTGCCGGAGACATCCAATTTCCCGCTCGACCTGCCGCAAGCCTTCGCCCAAAAACGCGCCCACTACGTGGGCAATACCGGCTTTGGCTGGGGCAGTCGCATCGGGGTTTACCTCTCCGAGCGACTGATGCAGAACTACACCCAGGAACTGCTCAAGGGCACCTCGACCGAGATCGGCAAGGCCTTGGCCATTGCCAAGCAGCGGTACTATCAAGAAGCGGAGGGATTTGAGGAAAAAGACGAAAAGGTCATGCAACAGGCGACACTGTACGGGTTGCCGATGTACCGGATCCATACCCCGGCAGTGCTTTCCGACGACAACCCCTTTCCCAGTGCCAGGATCATTTCGCCTTTCACCGAAGGCGTCGGAGCGGCCAGCCGGGATATCGTGCCTCCGACTGCGACCCAGGCTGGCAGCGGAACCGTCAGAATTCAGATCGGCGGCGGAGAGGTAAGCGCGGCGGCCGTTGCCGGCTTCCAACAGGTTACCACCGACTGGGGCACCTACTTTCGCCTGGATGGCCACACCAACACCCAGGCTGGTGGCCCCATACAGCCCCGCATCTATGCCGACCTGACCCCCCCGACAGGGCAGCGTCTGCGCGGCGCCGTGTTCACGGGCGGCCGCTTCGTCACGGCCACGGTGGATCCGGTGATGGCGGCGCCGATGAACGAATACACGCCCGTGGAGCGGGAACCGGAGTTCGCAACGGAAGATTTCTACCCCCCTGTGCCGTTCGTTTTGCACGGCAATGACACCCTCTCCACAAGGCAGGCCACTCTGGCGGTGGTCTTGGGGCAATACGCCGACGGCGTCCAGCGCCTTTATACCGATGTGCAGTACGATGTCTACTTCTCAGCCCTGGACGACACCGTCGGGCCGACCATCACCTGGATTGACGGCTTCTATAACACGCGTACAGAACAGGCCACGTTCAAGGTAGAAGCCACCGACCCCATGACCGTGACACGGGTGCTGATCGCGTATGCGAGCGGGCCGGGATCGTGGTCGAGCTTCGACCTGGCTTACAACCCCGATACGCACAAATGGTCCGGGATGCTGCCGGGCGTGCGCGGCGCCCAGTACTACGTGCAGGCCGTGGACGGCGCCGGCAATGCGACGGCCGTGACGCGCAAAGGCGGATATTTCCGGCTGGAGGATGTGGAGGTATTGGCATCTCAGGAGCGCAAGCTATATCTGCCGTTTGTCACCAGGTAGCTGGGCATAATGCAGAGAGACTTGATGCACAGAATTCAAGTCTTTGAGTGCTCCCCATATCCTAGAGTGGCGTGCATGTTGCGATAGATCACTGTACCAAAATGCAGAATAACGGCGTTTAAGTTATGTGAGAGGACATCATAGTCCTCAATGAAGTAGCTACATAAATCATACCTTATTCAAATTGAAAAGGAGGCGACAATGAAGCACTTTGTGTCTCGCTCGATCTTTGCATTGATATCAGTTTCACTTTTGTTTATTGGGCCTTTGAGTCTGGCAGCAAGTTCTCAGACAACATTTGGGGCGCAGTCCGACCTTGCAGGCTGGCAATGGTATGAAGACAAGCAAGATGGCTTTCGAGTCCTCTATCCCGCAGATTGGATCGTCTATCCTGCGCCGATCAGTGCGTTACCGCGAGTTACGCAATTTTACAGCTACTCCCGGGATGCATACCCTGCAGTTGGGATGCCTACGCCAGCAGGGGAGACTAAAATCGAAGTCGCAGTGCTGGCCAACGAGGTCGGCCTATCCGTGCGCGACTGGTTCGCTGCCAATGCAGATGCTAAGTCTGGGCTGGTTGGTAAACCGCAACTTACTCGTAAAGAGGAAGGTAAGTATATAGCAGGCCGAGAAATCATCAAGGCAAGTTACTACACCGATCACAACAGTTCGATAAGTGCATTCGTTGCGTCGGATGATAAAGTGATATGGTTTACCGTCAGCCCTGCAGAAGGCAGCTGGCTGCTCGACAACATGCTTGACTCTCTCGAGTGGTCCCCGGTAGCCAGACTTTATGATGCAGGCACTCTGGATCATCAAATTCTCAATTGCGTCTCGATCACCAATGGGCAAGAAGCCCAAATGGTAGCTCCTAATGGCCTTTGGGCACAACCTAGCTTCAAGTTTCCCTGGTCCAACAGCTTGACCAACTACTATACAGGCGGTCCTCATCGCGGTTGGATTTTCAACTCTTCCGCCTATTCTGCTGTCGACTTTGGCGGCCCGGCGCGAGACATTCGATCTGTGGCGGACGGTACAGTGGTGCACGTCTCCTATCGGAACGATCTGGGTGTTCTCGTGGGTGTAGCACACACCGATGGATGGACTTCTTGGTATGCACATCTCGATGGCGCATCGGTGCGCCAAGGCCAGAATATCAGCCAAGGGTGCCGCATTGCTGGAATGGGTGCAACGGGTACAGGCGCTGGAGGTGCTGTGCATCTCCACTTTGCGGTAGCGGTTAACAGTCAGGATGTCCCGATCTCTGGTACTAGCATGGAAGGATGGGTTTTCCATAGCGGCGGCAGCGAATATCAAGGTACCATGACTAGAGGAGGTGAAACCAAGATCGCAGATGTAAGGTGGTCTTCCAGCAACTCTCTGGTGTCAAGCAATCGCAATGGATCCTGCAATCCCGATTCATCAACCAATTGTACCGACGGCGAAGGCGTCATCCTTTATGAGCATGCGAACTACCAGGGCCGTTGTTCGCGCTTCACCGGCGACGACAGCTACATCGGTGACAACACCATTGGCAACGATGCGGCGTCCTCGATCAAAGTCATCGGGAACTATCAGGCCCAGGTTTTCGAACATAGCAATTTCAGCGGCACGTCAAGCCGCTTCACGGGGGACGATCCGGATTTCGGAAACGATGCCATCGGCCACGACCGGGCTTCCTCTATCCGGGTGAGCCGTCGTGACGTAGGAGGCAGCAGCAACTGCGATGGTGGACCAGGGGTATATCTGTATGAGCACTCCAACTATGGTGGCAGATGCAGTAAGTTCACCGGCGATTCCCCGAACCCTCGAAGCTGGTACATCGGCAACGATTCAGCTTCTTCGCTTCGCATCATCGGCAGCTACGAGGCCACCGTTTATGAGCATGATGACTACAACGGTGTGAGTAGCTTATTCAGCAGCAATGATCCCGACTTCGGCAACGACGCGATCAGGCACGATCGGGCTTCGTCTATCCGCGTGCGACCACGCCAGTCCCCCGGCAGCAGCAACTGCGACGGCAGGACAGGGGTTTATCTCTATGAACATCCTGGCTATCAGGGCCGCTGCAGCAAATTCACCGGGGATTCACCCAATCCCCGTAGCTGGTACATCGGCAATGATACCGCCTCGGCCATTCGAATCCTCGGCAACTATGTGGCTATGGTCTATGAGCACGACAATTACAACGGCGCGAGCAGTACGTTCACAGGCGATGACCCGGATTTCGGCAACGACAGCATCGGACACGATCGCGCCTCGTCCATACGCGTGCAGATTGGCAATAACGGTCCTTCCTCTTGTAACGACGGCCAGTTCCTGGCAGAATACTTTGCCAACCGAGACCTCAGCGGCAGCCCTGTCCTCCGGCGCTGTGAAAATGCGGTCAACAACAACTGGGGCGGTGGTGGCCCCGGCAACGGCGTTCCCAACGACAACTTCTCGGTCCGCTGGACCGGACGCTTTTGGTTCGGCAAGGATGGCACCTACCGTTTCACAACTCGCACCGATGATGGCGTACGCCTGATCGTGGACGGACAGATGCTGCTCCAGGAATGGCGTGACATGGGCGCCACAACTTTTCAGCGCGATAAACAGCTCGACTCGGGAATGCACACCGTGCGGATGGAATACTATGAACGTGGCGGCGATGCAGTCGCCCAGCTCGGTTGGCAATTCCAGGGTGGTTCAGGCGGTGACCCGGATGATGGACGCACGTTGAGTTACGGTTTCGGCCTGGATGGAACAATCAACCCGGCTCGCGACCGCGATGACTACTACTTCGACGGCTCGGCCGGGCAGGCGATCACGCTGCGCATGGACAAACGCAATAGCAACATTGACCCATACCTGGAACTTTACAATCCTGATGGCAGCCTGCTCGGCCAGGACGATGACAACGGTGGCAACCTAAATGCCCGGATTGCCATCACACTACGGCAAAACGGTCGTCATAAGGTCGTTGCACGCGAATACGGTAGCGGCACCGGCGGCTATCGAATTAGCTTGGACCGGGAAAGCGTCGCCGACCCGGACGATAACCGTTGGGTCTCCTTCGGCAGCACCCTCGAAGGTACGATCAGCCCGAACAACGACGAAGACTGGTACTATTTCTCAGGTACCTCTGGCCGCTCGGTCAGCATTCGCATGAACAAGATTGACAGCGGCCTCGACCCCTATCTGGAGCTGTATAACCCCAACGGAGTGAAGGTCGCCTACAACGATGATGGCGGTGGCAACCTGAATTCCTGGATCGTTTACACACTGCCGGCAGCAGGTATATATCGGATCAAGGCTCGCAGCTACAACCTGTCCTCGTCTGGCCGTTATCAGCTCTCGCTCCGGGCGGAGAGCAACGCCAACCTGGCACTCAATAAGGCCGCTTGGGCCACCTCCACTGAATTCAGCGGCGTGGAGCCTCATAAAGCCTTTGACGGCAACTTAGGGACGCGCTGGTCATCGCGTTTCTCCGATCCTCAGTTCATCTATGTGGATCTGGGAACTGTACGCACCTTCAACCAGGTGGTGCTGAAGTGGGAAACTGCGTACGGCCGCCGTTACGGCATCTACTTCTGGGACGGCAGCGCATGGCAGTTGATCTACTGGACCAACAGCGGCGATGGAGGCATTGACACGATCAACTTCACGCCTGTACGCGCCCGATATGTTGGTATGTACGGCGTAGAGCGTGGGACGCCTTGGGGTTACTCACTCTGGGAATTCGAGGTCTACGACAATACGGCGCTGGTGTTGCCGTTGGTGCCGCCCGATCCGGATGATAAAGTCCCTGATACGATCCCCGAAGCGGCTCCGTTGGCACCGAACGATCCGGATAAGGCAACCTTATTGATCGGTGAGGGCATCACAGGCCAGGAGGACACTCCGACAGAAGGAGAGCCTGCTGGAGCGCCTCCTGTCGGCATCGAAAGCAGTCGTCCGTCGGCCTTCATATTGTATCCCGTTTCGACGGAAAATGCCGGTGAGGTGCCTGAAGAGATCCTGTTCCAGGGCCTTGCCAGCGACAACGACGAAGAGGGAGCAAGCATTACCGAGTACCGTTGGACATCCAGCCTTGATGGTGTCATCGGTACCACCGATCTCTTCCGGCTCTCGCGCGCTGCGCTGTCTCCCGGCCGTCATGTAATTACGTTCGAGGTTTTGGACGATGAAGGGGACTGGTCTGAGCCGGAGACGGCGATTCTGGTGATCGGAGAAACGCCAACACAAAGGCTGTACTTGCCATTGATCAACCGAGACCACTAGCCTGACCCTCTGTGCGGTAGTCGTCGGTGAATAGATGCCAGGCTCAAAGTGCCGAAAGCGCTTTGAGCCTGGCCATTTGTCTCTTCTTTGAGTGCGCCGAGGTGATTCCATGATTCGATGCCGTCAGTCACAAACCGTCATACCCTTCATGGGCTGTTTGTTGTTTGTCTTTCTTGTTGCGTTTCTCCCCCTCAGATCAATCAGCGCAGCAACACCCGTCACCACTATCCTCGTCACCACTCGTACTGACTCCGGCCCCGGTTCCCTGCGGCAGGCATTGTTGGATGCCCGGGCCGGCGATCGCATCGTATTCGATCCGACCGTCTTCCCGCCGACAAACCCGGCTACTATCACCATCCTCGACCCCCTCCCTACGCTGACACAGGGTCGCCTGACCATTGATGCCAGCAACGCCGGTGTGATCCTGGATGGTCGTTACGCGCCGGCCTATACCAAGGGTTTGGTGATCCGTTCTGACAGTAACACGGTCAAAGGACTACAGATTATCGGCTTTTCGGACGATGCGATTGAGATCACTGGCGGAGCACGCTTCAACACCATCGGCGGCGATGCGCGCGTTGGTGCCGCGCCGCGCGGGGAAGGCAACATCTTGACCCGCAATCGTGGCTCCGGCGTAGATATCAACGGGTCGGGAACCATGAGCAACACCCTATCAGGGAACCTGATCGGGCTGGACGCTAACGGCACCGAGGATTTTCGAGTTCTGACGTTGACCCTTTCGCCGAACTATCGCACGGATCAGACGGTTTTCATCGGTACGCGCTACCATGGGGTCTGGCGCAGCACGGACGGCGGGCAGACCTGGCTTGCCATTAACAACGGCATATCCAATTCCTTCATCCGGTCGCTCGCCGTGTCCCCTGCCACTGCCGATACATCACCAGCCGCTTCCACAGATTCCAGCGATCCAGAAGCAAGCAACGGATGCGGTAGGCCACGGAAGCCGTCTCCCCTCGCTTTGGGGGCGTGGCGCCGGCATAGCGTTGATACAGCGCTTCCAGTGCTTTCTCCCCATCCACCGGACGACGGGCGACCAGTTCTCGCAACCGGTCCAGGTCGGCCACGGCCTGTTCCGAAGACACACCTATCGCCGCCAGGGAGCCGTCCGCATGCTGCATCGCCAGCGGCTTCAAGGCCTCTACCAGCGCATCGGTGTTCCGCTTCACGTGGCTTTTGCACACCTGGTGCTTCAGCCCCACCGCATCGGCGACCTGCTTGAAGGCATCGGCGTCATCGGTCACCAGAATCTCGGCTCCCACGGCTTGCGCAATTGGCGCCATCCACTCCTGCAGGCTCTGGGCATCCTCTCCGCTCAGGGCATCCACGCTCAAGACCAGACCCCTGTTCTCATCCACGGCCAGACCGAGGGGCAACCATTGCCCCCTGCAACGCACGCTCGTGACATCGGCGTCCATCGCCTGCGTCCGAATGCCCTCAAACACCTGCTGGCGGGAAAGCCCCGGTATCCGCCGGGCGGCCTCCTGGACGATCAAATAGACCTGGCTCTTGCAGAGATAAACCCCCAGGGCCCCCAGGGCCAGCGACACTGCGCCATAACTGAGCCCCAGCAAGTAGAGCATCACCGCCAGCCCCTGCACCCGCAGGGAAGTCTGCGCACGGCTCACCCCGGTCGGATAGACCCGGAAGGTCCGCTTGCACCACAGACACCGATACCGCCGGGCCTTGACCAAGGGGTACACCGTGTCCCGCACGGGCTTATCCACCTCTTGATGGAGGCGAAAATGTTTCCCTTTACATCCTCGATATGGGCAGCGAGTGGGCTCCTCGAATTCCCCTTCCTTCACCACCGGCAAGATCATCGCCAAGCGCATTATTCCCTCCTGCTTCTTCTGTACTGGCCAGCAAATGGACTTCGAGTTTACCACTAATTTTACCAGTGGTCAAACGATCACCTGAAGGAGGTCAACACTGTCGCGCCCAATGCTAAAATGGCCCACATGGCTGTCTAGTTTTGTCGAATAGGACTTATGAAGGCGAGGAGGTTGAACAGGCGGCAAATCTTCTGCCAACGTCGCCACAAGACCAATCCAAATGAACCAACCATCAAAAGTAGCCCGATATAGAACATTAGCGCATTAGTCAGGCCGGGCATAGCGGGTTGAGAAGTTTCAGCAGAGGTCATGTCTTCCATTCCAGTTATTGTGTTCATCGCCACGGGCGTAACAAAGACATACATGGCGAGGTAAACAAGTAGCCCGCCGAGAGCGGTAAGGTTGGCAGGTTGCCAACCGCAACGCAAATTGTCGATAACGAGTAAAGCAACCGAGGAAATTAGTAGAAGCGGGACAATTGGAGCGAGCGGAGTTGTCCACGCCACAAGCGGCGGGGCGGCGGGGTCAAGAAGCGCAAGAACCGCCGCAAATCCAGCAGGCAACATTGCCAACATGGGAATACAACTCACTAACGCCAGTGTTGCACCGAGAAGTCTAAGTATGCTAGCCCAAAGGTTTCGCATGGCCTTATCCTTTCGGACGATTTCCGAACGTAAGAAGCGCACCCCGAACTTACGAAACCTTACGACTGTAGCGGAAGCCGCCCAACGGTCGGGTTCAGCCACACGCGGAGCGCAGCGGAGCGTGTCGGCTGCAACCCGTTGTTAGGCAGAACGATTTCACCACTTCGAGCACGAAAGTCTAAGAACCGCTTTCTGTATCTCCGGCTATTCATTTGCGTTCATTATCCCCTCCCACTTATTTGGATCTCTTTTATCCTCTGCTGTAACGCCATACTTTTTTAGCAATCCCAGGAAAGCCTCGCATTCCAACTTTTCGATTGCTATGCGGTTGGCCTGAGGCGAAAGCCATTCCTGCAAGCGCTCTGCTTCCTTAGATGAGAAGCCTGCCAGTCGCAAGGAACGTTCAAATTCCCAATTCGAAATACTACTTCGGGATTGAAATTCACTCCCTTTATAGTGAAAGAGGCACAATGTCCTGGGTAAGGGAATATTCTCCGGCCGGAGGTCAAAGAGGGCTATGAGCTGGCGCAATCGAGCATTGCGTTCCACCCATTCTGATACCCCAGTTCCCCAAGAAACCTCTTGCCAGAAACGTTTGAAACGCTGGGATATCTTCGTATGACGATGGGAACCCCTTTCTGCGCGGTGAAGCGCATGGAAAATTTGACACAGTAGCGTACTTGCCTCTTCATCCATCTGCTCCAGCCTGGCCCGGGTTTTCCCATTGCTCATCGCAGTAACTCGTGATTGCGCTTCCAGCCCGAGGAGGGAAGCCCTCTCTGCCAGATCCCATAGATTCCGTATTTGCTTCATGGTACGTTCTTCCGTCTGGACAAAGTAACGCCAGAATCTATATAAACCGTAAGCAACAATCCCTAGTATCAGCATCCCGACCATTATCCCCACGCTCAGGCGCACCAGCGCTTCGAGTATAGGCAATGGCATAATTGATTCCAACCAGCGTGGATATGTATCAGGAGTAAGCCCAGAGCCAGGAACAAACTGGGGTAAGGCAATCAGCAAGGCAAGCACACCGACAAGCAGGCTGAGCACACGTGTCCACCGCGTTTGAGATTCTCGTTCAGAGTGCTCGATCTGTTCCAGTTCCCTCTCAGCGGTTTCGATCAACCCATGAAGATTGTTGCTGACGGTTTCTATCATTCTCATATTTTCTAATGAGCGCACAGGTTGCTGAAGATAGTGATAGGGATATGCGTCCAGGATGGTCTCTTGAAGTCTTTGCCCGATACTGTCCAAAGGGGTATAGGTAAAAGCACGGCGGAAAAAGTCTTCTGTGCCATCCAGATATCCGTGAAATTTGCGTAGAGTTTGTTGAGCGTCGCTATTGGTCTTTTCCAGGAAAGCGGATATTCGGTGCAGGAGTAGCATAAGCTGTGCCATCTCTACTTTCATACTGTTGCGTCCCCCTGGTCTTGCAAGAGGGAAAATCTTCAGGAACTGGCTGAATTGTTCGCCCACACTATCCAGGCTACCTCCCCAACGAGCATAGCGCGTTGCGAATTCACGCACATCTGTATCTACATCGCGGGCTTCGTGGCCGATGGAGAACTCAATAAAGGTCAGCTTGTCTGAGACAAAGTCTAAATCGTGTTCGATCTCTTCTTGCGAGACAGATCGGGGTGCAAAAGGAAGCACAAGATACCACGCTGCTGCGCTTTTCTGAGAAACTCGTTCGCGTCGTAATGCGAGCAAATTCCCCTCCAGGATTCCCCAGGCAATTTCAAGGGAGAACGGGTCATCTGAGCCCAAGCAAGTGCTTACCAGGGGATAGAGCAGTGGACGATAGTTTTTCACATAATCTTCCGCTCGGGCGGGCAATTCTGGTGGAGCGATAAAGTAAAATACCGGAGATGCAACTTCCCTCCCGGCGAATTCCGGTTCTGCAAAACCAATGCCACAAGATTGCCGGGCTATGGCGAAAATGGTTTCTACCTTCTTCCAGAGCACATCTTCCAACAAAGATGCGGCTTCATCCGCCGTCAAAGAGAAATCTGCCTGTGATTCTTCAGAGGGGGGAGCCCAGCGCCGGTTTGCCGGCCAATAGTTCCACAAGGCCAACATAGGTTGATAGATAAGGTCATCTTTACTGACACTAAAATCCACCAGACGCCAGGAAAAGTAAATCGGTGAGGTTATTTCAAGGAGATCACTCAGCTTATATTGAATCATTGCGCGCTGAAGTAATGCATCTATGTGAGCCCGATCGTCTCCTATAGATGCAGAGAGCAACTGCGACAAAGACTCGATAGCATGTTGGGTGTTGAAAGGGGCAAATACTACACAACAATATCGAATAAAAAGATAGAGAAGATGTGATTCGTCCCCCCCACACAGATCAGCGTAGTTTTGAAAAGCTTGCTCTGTCTTCTGGAACCACTCTGCCTCCTCTGGGGCAACCCATACATACTCGCCCGGTCGCACTCGCGAGAGGAGAGCAATAAGACGCTGGCAATCTTCGTCAGACTCCCAAAGTTTCAAGTCGGCAAGGTAGAACCTAACATCTGATTCGCTTGCACCAACACGATCCAGTACACTTTCTATTTCCGGATCAAGTGATTCTCGCTTTAGGTAATGCACAGCCCGCAAGATCAGACCTATACCTTTGGGATCGATGCCCAGAGTCGCATTGGGGAAAGACATAGCCCACCGAAGCAAACGGGCCACACCGGCAGCGTGTTTCAGCGCTGTCTGGCGTGACGGGTGCACTGTCCAATAGCATGGGCGGCTAGTTAAGAGAGCAACGTACCGAACTAGGTTCTTGTTTGGAGAGGTATGTGGTGGTAACATATGCCTTCGCCTCCTTCTCACTGGCTCTTATATGGTGCGATCTGCCTAACGGTGTGCGCTTCACCTGCGCCGCGAAGCGCAGCGGAGCGGCGTCAGGTGCAAGCGCGGGTTAGCCCGCACACCGCGGGCACTATCTTCAGACGTTATTTAGAGGTGACTTAGTACATGTTCCGT
>JBBIGZ010000068.1:0-15447 GCA_037447295.1 Chloroflexota bacterium
GAGCAATGCCGTCTGCGCCGCCGCACCTGTGAACAATCAATCGCAAAACGGCATTCTTCGTCCACAGGATGGAAATGGAGATAACAATGTTGTGTGTGATATCGGTTCTTATGAAGCTCCTGCTATCAATGCGCCATATGTAGTTTCCACGTCCCTCATCAATTCTTACACAGGAACAGGTCCTGGTAGTTTCACTATCACTTTCAGTGAAGATGTGCAGGACACGCCTGGCAATAGTGCTCCTGATGATGTTACGAATCCAGCTAACTACTTGCTTATCAATAAAGGCGCTAATGGGATAGCCGATACTACTTCCTGTGCAGGTGGCGTAGCAGGAGACGATACTACTCTCGTCGTTAACAGCGCTAGTTACGACTCTGCTACCTTCACTGCTACCGTCACACTGGTAAGCGCGCCGGGAGTGGGCGCATACCGCCTGTTTGTGTGCGGCACGACCTCGATTGTGGATTTGGGCAACACACCGCTCAACGGCGGGGCGAGCGATTACACCTTCGACTTCGTGGTTACCACCCCTACTTCTGCCTCGACCCTCCCCGCCACCGGTTTCGCCCGGGGACGCCTCACCGCTCTGCCGCAGCAGCCAGCAAACAAAGCCTACGCCAACAGCAGCCTGACTCTGGACATCCCCAGCCTGAAGGTCAAAGCCCCCATCGTCGGCGTACCGCAGACCGTCTCCGGATGGGACGTGACCTGGCTGGGGACATCGGTCGGCTGGCTGGAGGGCAGCGCCTTCCCCACCTGGCAGGGCAACACCGTGTTGACCGGCCACGTCTGGAACGCCGACAACACCCCCGGCGTCTTCGCCTCCATCAAGAACCTGCGCTACGGCGACCGCTTCTACATCCACGCCTTTGGGCAGACCTACGTCTATGAAGTGCGTGAGAACACCTGGGTATGGGGCGGGAGCGGCGTGAGCAAAGTCTTCCAGCATGAAGAATACGACTGGGTGACGCTGCTGACCTGCGAAGGCTACAACCCGCTGACGGGCAACTACTTCTTCCGCCGCATGGTGCGCGCCGTGTTGGTGGAAGTGAAGTAGGATAGGTCTGCAAATTATCCGAGGCAAAGGAGAGTTTCAACACTGCACCTACCTTACGCTGCGCCGATATGGTCTGATGCTAGGCAGCCACCGCCGGTGTTTTCCGGCCCGCTTGGCGCTCAAGGTACACCGTCGAGAGCCCTCTTAGACGAGATGAGCCCGGCTTTCCATCGGTGAACCGTAAACCGCTTCCGATAGGACCCGTTCGGCCAAACTTTACCCTCCTACCCCACCGTCCACGGTCTACGGTCCACCGTCCACTAAACCTTCCGCTCTACGACAAAATGGATCAGGTCCTCGATCGCCCGGCGTTCCACCGAAGGTGGGAAACGATCCAGGATTTCCAGCGCCTGCCGCACATAGTGACGCGCTTCTTCTTGGGCCTGGCTCAGCGCTTCGCTTTGGCGTATGGATTCCACCAGCTGAGAGACGATCTCTTTGTTGTGCCAATCGCCGTTCAGCAAAGCACGGACATGCGGGTCTTGCGGATGGCTCTCAATGTAGTACAAGGTGGGCAGGGTAATCAACCCCTGGTGAAGATCGGAGCCGACTGGCTTGCCCAGTATCGTCTGCTCGCTGCTGAAATCGAGGATATCATCCATGATCTGGAAGGCCATGCCGATGTGGTAGCCCAGCCTGGCCAGGTTTTCGATCTCGCTCCGTTCGATCGGGCTGATCAGGGCAGCGCCGCGCGTGCTCATTTCAAAGAGCGAAGCGGTCTTGGCATAGATGCGGCGGTAGTAGTGCTCACGGTCCCGCAGGCCGCGCCCCTCGAAAAGCTGAGTCAGCTCACCGTTGACGATGATCGCCAAGGTCTCGGCAAAGGCTTTCATGATTTCTAGGTTATCGATCTCTGCGGCGAGATGGGCGGCACAGGCGAAAAGGTAATCGCCGGTCAGGACGGTGGCCGCCGGCGACCATTGGGCATTCAGGGTGGGCATGCCGCGTCGCAGGAGAGCGCCATCAATCAGGTCATCGTGGACCAGGGTGGCAGTATGGAGCATCTCCACTGCCGCGCCCAGGGTGATGATCTTATCCTGTGGCGCGCCCAACATGGTACCGATCAATATGATTAAAGTGGGGCGGATACGTTTGCCACCGGCCGCCAGTAAATGGTCCAATGCATGACGCAGATCGGGCAAATGCTGCGGCGAGACCTGAGTCCGCATCCGCTCTTCAATGAGTGCTAAATGCTCCTGTAACAAAGGTGTTGCGTATACGTTCATCGTGCTCAATCAAGACCTCCCCAGGCAAAGAGGTGGGCCGCGTTGCGGGTCGTAACGGCAGCCACTTCTTCCTGGTCACATGAAAGGATTTGTGCTATTTTATCAGCAATATAGCGGATATGGGCAGGTTCGTTCCTTTTTCCACGAACGGGTGCCGGCGACAGGAAGGGAGCATCGGTCTCTAAAAGCAGGCGTTCCGGCGGCAAGGCGGAAATGAGCGCAGCGTGTTCTGCCCGATACGTGACCGGCCCCCCCACCCCGATGTAGAACCCCAGCGCCAGCGCCTGCTGTGCAATCTCCAAATTCCCGGAGAAAGAATGAAATACACCCGGCCGTTCTGCCAGGGGGTGCCCCGTGGCCCGTAGCTCACCAACCCAATTTTCTACCAGGCGGAGCAAGTCTTCCGAGCACGGGCCTGCGGCGGCATCCCCTTTTTCGCGCAGATGCAGGATCACGGGCAGGTTCACTTCGGCGGCTAGGTCCAATTGCCGACGTAGCACTTCTTGCTGGAG
Source organism: Chloroflexota bacterium (assembly GCA_037447295.1). Taxonomy (GTDB): domain Bacteria; phylum Chloroflexota; class Anaerolineae; order Anaerolineales; family Villigracilaceae; genus 630D-37. The sequence goes on from JBBIGZ010000068.1 coordinate 2,799, forward strand.
CGCAGCCGGGGCGGCATCCCAGTAATAATCCAGCCCGATCTCGCCGATCGCCACCACTTTTGGGGCACGCGCCAGGCGACGCAAGACTTGCGGCGTCCCTTCGCTCCAGGTGCGCGCCTCGGTGGGGTGCACCCCCACGGCGGCAAAAAGCATCGGCGAGGCCTGAGCCAGTTTGACGGTTGCTTCGCTCGAGGTCTCATGCAGCGCCGGGACGAGTATGCGGATCAGGCCGGCAGCCTGCGCCCGTTGGAGCACCTGGTCACGGTCGGCGGCGAAGCGATCGAGATCCAAGTGGCAATGCGTATCGGTGAGCTTCATTTCACCCCGGCAATGCGCAAACCATCCTCCAGGATCGCCGGGACACGATCGGCATGGGTGGTTTCGCAATAGACGCGCAGGATAGGCTCCGTACCGCTGAAACGGATGAGCATCCAACCGCCATCTTCCAGCCGGAACTGGAAGCCATCCAGCGTGTTCAACCCGACCACCCGCAATCCGCCGATTGTCTGCGGATTGGCGTTCAGAATGCGTTGCTCACGGGAGGCGCGATCGCCGCTGAAGGGGCTATCCACGCGGTCATAGAAATATTCCTGACCCAACTTTTGGAAGAGCAGCTCGAGCAGCTGCGAAGGACGGCGCCCGGTCTTGACCATAAAATCGAGCAAGTACAGGCCGGCCAGGATGCCATCGCGCTCCGGGACATTGCCGCGGAAGGCGTAGCCGCCGCTTTCTTCGCCGCCGATCAGGGCCTGGACCTCGAGCATCTTCGGCGCCACGTACTTGAAGCCCACCCCGGTCTCATATACCGGGACGCCATATAGCTCGCCCAGGCGGTTGAGCATGGTGGTGGTGGAGAGGGTCTTGACGATCGGCCCGCGCTCGCCGCGGATTTCCAGCAGGTAGTAGGCAAGCAGCGCATAGACGCGCAGCTGGTTGACAAACTGCCCGTGTTCATCGCCCAGGCCGAAGCGATCGGCATCGCCATCGGTGATCAGCAAGGCATCGGCTGCGTGCTCGCGGGTGGCCTGCAGGCCGACGTTAACGTTCGGCGGGATCGGCTCCGGGCGCTTCATCTCCGGGAAGATCGGGTTGCGGATGTTGTGAATCTCGATGATGCGCGTTTTTCCGCCTCCCAGCAGGCGCGGGAACCAGCCGGCGCCGTTGCCCCACATCGGGTCAACCACCAAAGTCAGGCCGGCTTGGCGCAGCGGTTCGAGATCGACCAGGGTTTGGATGTGTTCGATATAGGCCGGCGCGGGGTCGAAGCGGATCAGCCGTCCCTGAGATTCGGCCTCGGCGGCGCTCATGCGCTTCACGCCCTCGACCGTGGGCGGGATCAGCGCCTCGATCGCCTTCAGTCCTTCTGGCGGGATGGCCCCTCCGTGCTCATCGCGCACCTTGAAGCCGTTATCGGTGGGCGGATTGTGCGAAGCAGTGATGTTGATCGCACCACACGCTTTTTGGTGCACCACAGCATAGGCGATGACCGGGGTCGGGGTGGCATCCTGGGTCAGGTAGACGCGCAAGCCGTTGCCGGCCAGCACTTCTGCCGCCGCCAGGGCAAAATTTTCGGATTGGAAGCGCTTATCGTGGCCGATCACCACCCATTCATCTTTTTTCCCCTGCTGTAACAGATAGGAAGCAAACCCCTGCGCGGCGCGGCGAACGTTATCGAAGGTGTAATCTTCGGCAATCACGCCGCGCCAACCATCGGTGCCAAAACGGATCTGGTAACTCATTGCACAACTCCTCTCGGATGATTTTATTTCCAACGTCGGATCACCAGCACGGCATTATGCCCCCCAAAGCCGAAGGCATTGCTGATGGCGACCTCTATTTTCTTCTCTCGCGCCTGATTGGGGATATAGTCCAGGTCGCATTCCGGATCGGGCGTTTCGTAGTGAATCGTCGGTGGAAGCACCCCTTCGCGCATGGCCTGGACGCAGAAGATGGCCTCCAGTGCGCCGGTAGCGCCCATCATGTGACCGGTCATGGATTTGGTCGAGGAGACCGGGATGGAATAGGCCAGCTCACCAAAGGCGGCTTTGATGGCGCGCGTTTCGGCGGCATCGTTGAGTGGCGTAGCTGTGCCGTGTGCATTGATATAGCCAACCTCATCCGGCGCCACGCCGGCCACTTCCAGCGCTTTGCGAATGGCGGCGGCACCTCCCCGCCCCTGATCGTCCGGCGCAGTGACGTGATAGGCATCGGCGGTGGCGGCGTAACCGGTCAGTTCGGCCAGAATTTCGGCGCCGCGGGCGCGGGCATGGCTTTCCCGCTCCAGCACCAACACGGCGGCCCCTTCGCCCATTACCAGGCCATCGCGGTTCTTATCGAAAGGTTGCGGCGTCATCGAGTAATCCTCGCGCCGCGACATAGCGCCAATGCGGTCAAATGCGGCAATGCCGGTGGGGGTGACCGTCGCTTCAGCCGCGCCGGCCAGGACGACATCCACCATTCCGGCCTTGAGCATTAACCAGGCCATGCCGATCCCATCTGCGCCGGAAGCACAGGCCGAAGCTACGGAGAAAGAGGGCCCCTTGAGTCCCAGGTCAATGCTCACCAAGCCGGCGCCGCCATTGGCCATCAGCATCGGGATCAGGAACGGGCTAACGCGCCGCGGCCCTTCGTCCTTCAGGGTAAAAATGGCATCCTGGAGCGATTTCAGCCCGCCGATGGCCGAAGAAATGACTACACCGATGCGCCCGGCGTTTTCTTCGGTGACCTCCAGGCCGCTCTGTTCCCAGGCTTCTTTCGCCGCCGCGGTGGCGAATTGCTCATACCGATCGCGGCGCCGGGCCTCTTTGGCATCCATATAGCGCTCGGGGACGAAGTTTTTCACCTCACAGGCGATCTTCACCAGGGAATCGCTGGTGTCGAACAGGGTGATCGGCGCTACGCCGGAAACACCTCGCACGGCATTTTCCCAGGTTTCTTTGACGTTAAGACCCAATGGGCTGACCGTGCCCATACCAGTGATGACAATCCGTTCGGACATTGTTCCTCCTTAGGATTCCGAAAATGGATAGTTCATTCAAGCAATCCATGCGCTTCGAGCGAAGGACGATCGGAAAGCACATCTTGTGTAGGACCATCGGCAACAATGCGACCTTCATCCATAACCAGCGTGCGCGGCAGCAGCTCACGCGCCATGGGCAAGTCGTGGGTTGAGATCAGCATGGTCATATCCAGATCTTGCAACAAGCGGATCAGGGTGCGACGGGCGCGCGGGTCAAGGCCGGCGGTCGGTTCATCGAGGATCAACACTTCCGGCCGCATGGAAAGCACACAGGCAATGGCGACGCGTTTCTTTTCCCCAATGCTCAGGTGATGGGAAACGCGTTCGGCATAGTGGCTCATGCCTACGGCCTCGAGCGCCTGCGCCACCCGTTGGCGCACTTCCGCTTCATCCAAGCCCTGATAGATCGGACCGTAGGCCACGTCATCGAACACCGTGGGGGAAAAGAGTTGATCTTCCGGGTTTTGAAAGACCAAACCCACCATGCGACGCACGCGCGCTAGGTTTTCTGTAGTCAACGGCAGGCCACAAACCGTAATCTGACCCTCGCCGCGTAACAGGCCGTTCAGGTGGAGCAAAAGGGTAGATTTGCCTGCACCGTTCGGCCCAACGAGCGCCACCTTTTCGCCCGGTGCAATTCGAAAGGAGATGCCCTGCAGGGCAATATGCCCATCGGGATATGAGAACTTGAGATCAGAAACTTCAATGGAGTGGTGCATACTGCCTCACAGTAATACGAAGAGCACAAAAAGGCATAAGCCGGTAAGAAGAAACGCTTGCTCCAAAGGAGAAAGCCGCGGCAAGGGCATGGCACGTATCTCCCCATCATAGCCGCGTGCCAGCATGGCAAAATAGATACGATCGGCGCGTTCAAAGGAGCGGATTAGCAGGCTGGCCGCCATTCCACCGGTGACCTTGGCATCCCACAGCAAGCGCTTCAGGCCGGAAAGCCCATCGCCGCGGCGCGCCGCCCGCGCCCGCATCAGACGGAGAGCTTCATCGGCGAGCACGAACAGGTAGCGCCAAGTCAGGCTGAACATTGAAACCAGCAGGCGCGGCAACCCAATTGCCCGCATGGCCTGTAGCAAATCGGGGAACGGCATCGTGGCGATCATCAAGATGGCGACCTGCACCGCCAACCAGGATTTGAGCGCCAGGAAGGTAAAACGAAGCACCCCTTGGGGATAGAGCGCCAGGAAACCGAGTTGAGCCAAAGGAACTTCGCCTGCTTTCGGAATGAACATCAGCGGCAAGGCCGCCAACACGAAAGGGAGGGCCAGGAAAGAACGCTTCAAGAGGAATCGCGCTCCCAGCCTGGCTACTGATGAAACAAGCAGCAAAGAAAAAAAGAGCAAGGCATATTTCATGCCGATCCTCAAAATCTCAGCCTGCTTTACAGAGGGGGTCGGCAAGAGCGAAAGCGCCAAGATCAAGCCCAAGGCCAGCACCAGTTTCACCCGTCCATCCAGGCGATGAACAGGGCTTTGACGCGGCTCATAGGGATCGAGAAAATGGATGTGCATATCGAATTCCTCTTCTCTGAACACTCAGCACTGTTAAGGCGAATAGGCCCATACATAAATCGAGGGCAGTCGGCCTACAGATTCTTCAGTAACCGCAAGGCAAAACACTTTTTTCATTCAGAAGGTGCACTTCAGGCTTCCAGGTGAGGCCATTGTAGCAAAATGCTTTCGGTGAGCAACCGCGGATTGACACCGATATCCAGGCGATAAATAGCACGCTCCAGGTTCTGCATCAAGGCCTGGAGGTGCTGCGGCAGCAACTGGCCGGCCAGGAATTCGATATCCATCTCTCGATCGAGGTGGGTGAGCGGCAGATCGGCCTGCATGGAACGTAGGAAGACATCCCGCCAATAGGAAAGCCAGAGCAGGAAAACCTCCCGCAGGCTCTCTTTATCCTTTGCCAGAGATTCCGCATAGGCGAACCGTTCTACCCGTGGGGCATAGAGCAAACGATGGAGTTCTGCCAGGCGCTCGTGACGTTGCTCTAGCGCATGGGCATCCTGTGCCAGACGCAGGGCATAACCAGGTCGCCCGCCGCTCAAATGCGCCAGCAAGCGCGCTGTTTCGGCCTCCATGCCGCGCATGGTGAGAAATTCCTCCACCTCGATCAGCGGCAAAGAGCGCAGGCGAACGATCTCGCAACGCGAAGCAATGGTCGGCAGGATTTGCTCTGCACTATCGGCGGTGAGCAAGAGCAAAGCGTGAGATGGAGCTTCCTCCAGCGTCTTCAGCAGGGCGTTGGCCGCAGAATCGTTGGCTTCTTGAAAGCGCAGGAACAGGGCGATGCGATAGGGAGATTGGAGCGGTTTGAGGTTAAGCAGGCGACGCGCCTCGCGCACGGCATCCACCTTTAGAATGCCGCCTACGCGTTCGGATTGAACGATCAACAGGTCTGGATGGGCGCTGCTCTCGAATTGTCGGCAATCGCGACACTTGCCACAAGGAACTCCCGGCGAGAGGGGAGAAGGACAAGAAACTGCCTGCGCCAAGCGCAGTGCCAGCCTGCGCCGACCCACTCCCGGCGGACCGGTGAACAAATAGGCATGATGGATTTTGCGCCGCGCTACTTGCTCGCGCAGCAATTCCACTGCCCATTCGTGTCCGAGGATGTTCCAGTTTTCCATTGCCCCCTATTGTACCCTAACAGGGAAATAGCCCCTCACCGTTCACCGCTCGGCGGTGCGCCGTTAGACGGCTACATTCTCGATCCGGCGCACGACCATGACCACTTTCCCTTTGATCTCCAGCGGTTCGCTCTTGGGAATGCGGATCGGCTGCATGGATGGGTTGGCCGGTTTGAGCAAGTAGCCGTCCTTATCCCGGTAGAAATACTTGAGGGTGGTCTCCTCGCGCTCTGGCAACCAGATCGCCACCATTTCGCCGTTGTGGGCCTCATTCACTGGCTTGAGCACGACGATATCCCCATTGTTGATCATGGCGTCGATCATCGAATCTCCCTGGACCTCGAGAGCAAAGAGCTTTTCCCGGTCGGCGGCCGGCAAGAGGCTGCTGGCGATCTCTACGGCGAACGCCTCATCGTCGGTTAGATAGGAGACGCCGGGATCGAAAACCGGGATGGGAATACCGGCAGCGATCGGCCCCAGGATCGGGATGCGCACCACATCACTGACCGGGCGCGCCAGGCGCACCCCGCGTGAGACATTGCGATCCCGCTCGATCCGCCCATGCCGCTCTAGTTGATCCAGGTAGTAGTTGATCTGGGATGTAGATTCGACATTGATGTGCTTCCCGATTTCCCGAATGGTGGGGGGATAGTGATGCTCTCGCTGGTATTCTTCCAAAAAATGCAGGATTTTATAATGCACTTCTGTGAGTCCTTTTGGTTTGCGCGCCATCATAAGAGCCTCCTTGTAGAGGATTATAATCGAACATATGTTCGATTGTCAAGGTTTTTAAGCAAAGATTTCACCGCAAAAACCTTTCCGATGACGGAGAGAAGCAAAACTTCTCGCAGAAAGTCTTGTAAATCCTGCCCACCGCCTTAGCCGGATTCTCCGGGCGCCGAGGTTATCGCCGTTCGGGCACCGCGCGGGTGATGGGTCGTTGGTTGGACGATCGATCCTCGCTCCATCAAGCCCCATTCATCGGGCGTCAACTGTAGCACGGGATTTCTCCTTTGCAGATCAGGCAAAGCGATGATGCATCGTCTTGTGGAAAACGATTACGGCGAATCACACGCCGCATGTACTGCCGGGTCGCCCACCAATTCGTCAGGCTCGTAGGGATGCCGAACGAATTTGGCTATAGAAACAATCCGTCCCTTTTCCTCCTCGTCTTTGGACGATCAATCCTCGCTCTATCGAGCCCCATTTATGGCGTCAACCATGGCACGGTGATTTATCGGCGTGCAGATATTCAAACGACCATCAGACCATCAGACTATCAGAGTATCAGGCTCCGTGTTCCGTAGTCTATTCGATCCACTACGAAACAAACGCAAGCGTTCGTTAAAAAACAAACGCAAGCGTTCGTTTTACAGGGAGAGCCTCACGTTAGCGCACTCCCAATGCGTAGAGCAAAAGGCCGAGAGCAGTGGCAATGGCAATGCAAAGAGCACAGACGATCAGGAATTTGACGATCGGGGGAAGATGGTTCATGCGGCCTCCACAAAATCGGTTTCGGCGAAAGTAGTCCAGGTTTGCCATTTCGCTTCCAGTTCGGCTTGTAGCTCGGCATATTCTTTGCCCAGGCGGGCGACTTCAAAGGGATCGGGAGGAGGGGTTTCAAGACGGGTGCTCAATTCACGCAGACGCGCTTCCATTTGGTGAATTTCCTCTTCGAGGCGCTGCATTTCGGCAAGCCGACGGCGCGCTTCGGCGGTGGCACGCTTTTGGGAAGGTGCCGTGACAGTGGCGCGGCGGGTCACTGTTTTCTTTTCGGACGCTGCTTTTTGCTGCGCCGTTTTCATCTGAGAGTAACTGCCCTCGAAAACGCTCAGGCGCGATTCTGCCGGGTCGATCTCCCAGATCTGGGTGGCCAGGGCGTCAATCAGGTAGCGATCGTGGCTGACAAGCAGGATCGTCCCCTCGTAAGCGGCGAGCACGTTCTGGAGCACTTCTTGGGAAGGAATATCGAGATGATTGGTCGGCTCATCGAGCAGGAGCAGATTCGCTTGTTGCAGGGCAAGTTTTGCCAGGGCAAGACGACTGCGCTCCCCTCCGGAGAGCATGGCTACCCGCTTGAAAACATCTTCATCGGTGAAAAGATACTTCGCTAGGTAGTGACGCGCTTCGCCGGGGAGCATAGTTGGCGCGACGGAAAGGATCTCTTCCAAAACCGTGTGCGCGGGGATGAGCCCCTCATGTGCCTGAGCAAAATAACCGACCTGAAGGGAAGCTCCAAGCACCACTTCACCGGAAAGAGGCGGAATTTCTCCTAGGATGGTCTTGAGAAAGGTGGTTTTGCCGGCGCCGTTCGGTCCGATCAGCGCGACGCATTCGCCGCGACGCAGGGTGAGATCGGGAACAGTGAAGAGGGGGCGCTCGGCATAGCCGACCCGTAGGTCACGGGTGCGCAAGACGAGATCGCCGGAGCGCGAGCGGACTCGGAGCTGAAGGTGCAGCTGTGCTTCGGGCCGCCGCGGGGGCCTAAGGTCCCGCACGCGCCGCTCGGCCTCTTCTACGCTGAAAGTGCCGGTGGTGGTATCCACGTCTAGCTGCGACCAGCTGCGGGTAAGGGCGTCTTCTAATCCCACCTGTTCTATCGCCTGCAGATGACGCGTTAGACGCCGCAGGCGCCCTTTGGCCTGTTGAACGTTTTGCCCGGAAATGTTTCGCTTGATATAGTCAATCTCTTTGAGCAAGCGCTCGCGCTCATGGGCATAGAGCTCTTCCTCGCGTGCCAGGCGTTCCTGACGTTGTTGCAGATAGGCGGAATAATTGCCGCGATAAAAGGTGATGCCTTGGGGTGAGAGTTCGAGGATTGCCTGGCAGGTTTGATCGAGAAAATAGCGATCGTGAGAGACGATGATGGCCGCGCCTTCCCAGCGGTTGGCAAGGTATCCTTCGAGCCATTCGACGGCGGCTACATCGAGATGATTGGTAGGTTCATCCAGTAGGAGCACATCCGGCTCGGAGAGGAGCAGGTGGGCCAGGCCGGCCCGCGTGCGCTGACCGCCGGAGAGATGATCGAGGGGTAGATGATGCTCTTCTTCCCGAAACCCCAAACCATCGAGCACATAGCGAATGCGTGCCTCCCAGGTATAGCCGCCGCGGCGCTCAAAGCTTTCCTGGAGATGGGCATAGCGTTCGAGTAGCAGCGGATCGGGGGCACGGGCGATGGCTTCTTCGAGGCGATGCAGTTCTTCTTGTTGGGCCAAAAGATCGGAGAGTGCCTGACGGGCAAATTCCCATAGGCTCTGGGCAGAATGAAAATCGGCTTCTTGGGGAAGATAGCCCAGGCGGACCTGGCGAGCGCGGCGAACTTCACCAGAGGTAGGCTCCTCTTCACCGATCAGGATGCGTAAGAGAGTAGTTTTGCCACAACCGTTCGGGCCGATCAGTCCGTAACGGGTGTGCGGCGGCAGATCGAAGGTGACATTGCGAAAAAGGTCTCGCCCGCCATAGGATTTGGCCAGGTCGGCTACCTGCAAGAGGGACATGTCATTCTTCGGGATGAGGGGCTTCGGGCAAGTGAAGAGGTTTTTCTTTGCCGAGTTCCAACGAACGCTGATAGGCAGCCCAGACGGCGCGCGAAATGGCCGTGCGGAAGCCGGCCTTTTCCAGGTAGTAGAGGGCTTCGGCTGAAGTGCCGCCGGGGGAGGTCACCTGATTGCGCAAGGTGGCCGGATGTCGCCCGGCTTGTTGGTAGTAGGCCACCGAGCCTTTGATCGTCTGGACGACCAACTGTTCGGCAATGCGGCGAGGGAAGCCTAGGTGGACGCCGGCATCGATCAACGCTTCCATGAAGAGGAACACGTAGGCCGGGCCGGTGCCGGAAAGGGCTGTGGCCATATCCAGGAAGTATTCATCCTCGACGAAAATTTCTTCCCCTAATGCACTGAGGATCTGGCGCGCCATTTCGCGCTGCTCCGGAGTGACGGCAGCGGAAGCCGTCCAGACGGTGATCCCCTCGCCGATCTGCCCCGGCGTATTCGGCATCGAACGCACCACGGCCGGATGAGCCAGCCCTTGAGCGATCTTATCCAGGCCGGCGCCGGCAACGATGGAAAGCACCAGCGCCTGGGATGGGATATGCCCTTTCAGCCCCCGAAGCACGGTGCTCAGTCGCTGCGGTTTGACCGAAAGCACGACCACCTGCGCCTGGGACGCGGCCAGAGCATTATCGGTGGAATAAGCGAGGCCATACGTTCGCGCCAGCTCTTCGAGGCGTTCGAGGCGTGGGCCGGCGGCGATCAGCTGCTCCGGCCGGGCCAATCCCCGGCGCAAGATGCCTTTGATCATGGCCTCCGCCATAACCCCTGGACCGATAAAAGCGATCTTTTCCATACATTCCCTTCCGATGCATTAACGTTGGTGCAGCCGATCGGCCGCTTCTCCGGTGAGTGGAATAAAAACCTGCACGCGCGTGCCCTTGCCGGGAGCCGAGAGAATGTTCAAGACGCCGTTAATTAGCTCGGTACGTTCGGTCAGGTTGATCATGCCGAGGCTACCGCGTTTTTCGTAGGATTGCATCACCGATTTCACATCGAACCCCACGCCATCATCCTGGATTTCCAGGAGCAAGATATCGTTCTGAATGGGCCTCAGGCGAACCCAAATGTTGGCGGCACGCGCATGTTTGCGGGCATTATTCACCGCTTCTTCGGCAATGGAGAAGATCACGCCCTGTTTGCCCACTTCCAGCTGGGGAAGAACGCTTTCATCCACTTCGATGATCACGTTTTGATTGAAGGTTTCGCGCATCTTATCGGCCATGGCCTGCAAGGCAGCCGGCAATCCTTGTGTTTCGAGCACCAGGGGGCGCAACGTGAAGAGCATGTGACGGATTTCCTTCACCGTTCGATGCGCTAGGTCTTCGATCTTTTCTAGCTCTTCCAGCGCCTGTTGTACATCGCGTTGAACCAATCGGCGAGCGATATTCAGTCGCATGGCAATCGCGGAAACGGACTGGGTAGGGCCATCATGCAGATCGCGCGCCAGTTTTTTGCGGGCCTCTTCATGAATTTCAGCCATGCGTTCTTTTTCTTCGAGCAGAGTCTGATAAAGGCTGGCATTCTGGATGGCCGTGCTCATCTGCCGCGCTAGAATATCCAGGATTTCGCGCCGCTCTTCGGTGAAATACTGCAGCTCGGGATGGGCAAAGATCAAAGCACCGTAGAGGTTCAGGCCTGCGTAAAGCGGTAGGCAATAGGCGGAAATACACTGATGAAAAGCGACAATCCGTCCCAATTCCGGATCGGCGCTGATACGCTGGGTGAGAACGGGGGTGCGTTCATCAAAGAGGGTTTTCAAAATACCCTTTTCCCCTTCCAGCTCAATACGGCGATCGCTAAAGGTGAAGCGATGTTCGGCGGCGACGTAGAGCTTCCCCTCGCGGAAAAGCAACACCGCGCTCACCAGCGGGTTGGTTCCGGGGTCTATCTCCGGAGCAAGCGCCGAATCGGCCAGCTTAAGCGCCGATTCGATGATGCGTTGGTAGCTCAGGGTGCTGGTCAATGCGGAGGCCAGTTCATAAACCGCGCGCAAACGCTCATTTTCCACGCGGCGTTTTTCGGCCTCGGCGTCCAGAAAGGCACGCCGCCGGGCGCGCAATTCTTCTATTACCCGATAGCCCAAAAAACCAAAAGTGGCGCCAAAAATCAGGAGGGAAGCAAGTGTGACCCCTAGGAGCAAAGGGGATACCGCTCGGAAGAGCAAACCATAGGCAGTAACAAAGAGCGCGTGGAGAAAAGCGATCAGCAGTGCACCGCGCCATTCAAAATACAGCGAGGCACTAAATACAGGTATCAGCCCGGCCAGTATCGATCGAAAACCGAACGAATCAAGAAGTAACGAGAAAGCAATCGCCCAGATCCAATCAAAGAAAACGTTCAGTTGACGGTGATAGCTTAGGCGAGCATTCAACGCGGCCAAGACAGTCAACCCCAAGTTCCACAGCACACCGAGCATCAAGACAAGGCCTGACCAAATCCCTATCCCACTGCTCAGGCCTAAGGAGACGCTCAGCGCTAGCAACGTCAACCAGCGCAAAGAAATGACCAACCAATCGGCAATGAAAGGAGAATCGGCAGTCTTCATGTGCATTTACAACTCATAGTGGGTTTTCTTCAAAAAGTCACCAAATACTTCAAGCATGCGCGATTGTTGTTCTTCTGAATAGGCCTGGCGAAAACGCCCGATCTTGCCTCGGTAGAAATGCAGGCCTGCTTTTCCACTGGCATCATGTTCAGGATGGTATCGCGCCAAAACTTCCCGAACGGCCGAATTTTCCATATCCAGATGGAAAAATTTTATCAGGCGGGATGTTTCGTCATCATAACGTATAAGGAGATCTTCGTATCGCGTACACAGAACATCCGCTTCAGCCAACCATTGGAAAGCGATTTGCACATATTGTTGCATAAATCGCAAACTGGTTTCAAAATCTCTCAGGTGAGAAAAAGCATTGACCTTTCCTTGTTTCAATGCGCGCTGACCGTATTCCCAGGCAGAAAGCATGGCATCCCGTGGATCCCGATAGATGTAAGCAATCCGTAATAAACCAATGCGCTTCAAAATGCGGGCCGATGAAGTCGGTGCAGCATGGGCCTTAATGACAAAGGTATGTCCAAGCAGAGCAGGAATGCTCACCAAGAACAGACGACGTGGAGAAAGAACACCAATGTTACAATTCACCTCGGTCAGAATAGATTGCAGATGATAACGCCGGCGGATTTCTCGAGCATCAGTGGCACCAGCAGTGAGCATCAAATCATGAATCAGATTATAGTGCCAGCCAGAGCCGGCGCGTGGCATTCCAACAGCAAGCACAATCATAGATGTCTCCTTTCAGCAGGGCTCAATCCTACCACCATCCCCGGAAGGATCCAAAGATTTGGCTGAGCCAGGGAATCTTGTGTCAGATGGTACAGGGCAATGGCGATAAGGAAGAAGATGGCAGCGCGCATCACAGCACGACCAAACGC
>JBBIGZ010000069.1:0-15213 GCA_037447295.1 Chloroflexota bacterium
CTGGAAGGCCTCGGCGATCTCTTCGGTGAAGCCATAGACGGCTGCCGGAACGCCACCGGCAATCGGTTTACCGATGGTGAGGAAATCCGGCTGCAGACCGTGGGCGGCCGTATAACCACCCGGCCCGGCACAGATGGTGTGGGTTTCATCAATGATCAGGTATGTGCCGTAGCGGCGGGTCAACTCACGCAGCGCTTCGTGGTAGCCGGGTTCGGGATGGATGATGCCAATGTTGGTCATGACCGGTTCGGCCAGCACGGCGGCCACATCCCTTTCCGCCAGAGCTGCTTCCAGAGCAGGAATATCGTTGAATTCGATCACTTTGGTGGTGAGCCGCGGATCGACCGGCGGCCCCATATTGCTCGGGCGCGAGATGGGGTGACCGAATTCGTCGAGGACGATGTAGGCCTCGTCTACCGTGCCGTGGTAGCAATAGTTGAAGACCAACACCTTCGGGCGGCCCGTGATATAGCGCGCCATGCGCAGGGCAAAGCGGTTGGCATCGGTGGCGGTGAGGGCAAATTGCCAGTAGGGCAGGCCAAAACGCCGACGCAGTTCTTCTCCTACCCAGATAGCATCCTCATAGGGAAGCATGAGCGTGATGCCTTTTTCGATCTGCGCCCGAATCGCCTGCACCGTGGGCTCCGGGGAATGGCCGGTCATAGCGCCGGTATCGCCCAGGCAGAAGTCAATGTAACGATTGCCATCCACATCGGTGAAATGGGCGCCTTTGGCCTCTTTGACGAAGACGGGAAATGAGCCGGCCCAGCGCACCATCCAGAGCATGGGCACGCCGGCATGGAGGGAGTGCCGCGCCCGTTGGTAGAGCTCGAACGAGCGTGGGTGCGTGCGCCGGAAGGTTTCGATCTCCGCTTCCAATAGGGCACGTAGACGCGTACGGTCGATGGTGGCGACCATGGGCAACTCCGTTAGAGCACGGCCTGGAGGGCCTCTTCAAAGATGCGCAGGCCTTCCTGAATCTGTTCGCGGCTCACGTTGAGGGGCGGGATCCAGCGGATAGTGTTGTCGTAGGTGCCGCAGGTGAGCAGCAGCAGGCCGCGTTCTTCTGCCGCGTGGATCAGGGCTTTGGTCAGCGGTTTGGCTTTTTCCGGGCGACCATCTACGATGAATTCGGTGCCGATCATCAGTCCTAGGCCGCGCACATCGCCGATCTGCGGATATTCTTCCTGCAATCGCCGTAGGCCGTTCATCAGCTCGGCGCCGCGCTCCTGTGCGTTTTCCAGCATTCGTTCTTCGCGCATGGCTTGAATTGTGGCGACCGCCGCGGCACAGGCAACGGCATTCCCGCCGTAGGTCCCGCCATGGGAGCCGACTTCCCATTTGCGCATTAGATCGAGCGGTGCGAAGACGCCCGAAAGCGGCAAGCCGGACGCGATGCCTTTGGCCACGGTCATAATATCCGGCACGACGCCGTAATGCTCAAAAGCGAACCAGCGTCCGGTGCGCCCAAAGCCGGATTGGATTTCATCGAAGATCAGCAGGATGCCGTATCGATCGGCGATTTCACGCAGGCCGCTCATGAACGAGGCCGGCGGGACGACGTAGCCGCCTTCTCCCAACACCGATTCGATCAGGATGGCGGCGGTTTCTTTGGGTGCGGTTTGCGAGGCCAGCAGGTATTCCAGCTGCTCCAGCGCGTATTGTGCGGCTTGTTCTTCGCTCATCCCCAGCCGGAAGGCATAAGGGAAAGGCGCGACGAAGACGCCGGAAGGCAGAGGGCCAAAGCCGGCGCGGTAGATCGTCTTGGAGGTGGTGAGCGCCATGGTGCCAGCCGTGCGGCCGTGAAAAGAGCCGCTAAAGACGATGATGTTCTGTTTGCCGGTGGCGGCACGCGCCAGTTTGACTGCGCCTTCCACGGCCTCGGCGCCGGAATTGCTGAAGAAAAAGCCATCGATTTGCGGCGGCACGATCTGGCGTAGTTCTTGGATCAGGCGCAACATCGGTTTGTGGATGACGATATTGGCCTGCGCATGCAGAAAGAGGCCGGCTTGCTCGCGAATGGCGGCGACAACTTTTGGGTGACAATGCCCGGTGTTGGTGACACCGATCCCGCAGGTGAAATCGAGCAGGCGGCGGCCATCGGTGGTGTAGATATAGCTGCCCTCGGCGCGTTCGGCGACGAAATCGAAAATGCGCGTCCAGACGGGCGACATGTGGGGAAAATTTTCGCGATAGAGAGTGTCCATGGTCATCGGAAGGCAAAGGTTACAGGCTTACCCAGTCCAGCCCAAGGGAGGCCAGCGTTTCGGGTGTGGGGACTCCGTTCGAGGTCCAGCCGGCGAGGCGATAGTATTCGTCCAGTGCGGCTTCCATCTCTTCGTGACTCAGGGCAATGCCGGCGGTCGGGCCTGTGCCCTGCAACGGTCGGAAGAATTTCTTCGGCAGTTTATCGTGCCGCCGATCCAGGCCTTCGCGAGCATTGAAGGCGCGGAGCATGTTCAGGCGACGCTGTCCGACGCGCAGCAGCTCCTCGAGGGTGACATCCCAGCCGGTCACGGCGCGCACCAGATGCACCGTCTCTTCGGGGCCGTAGAGCGTCCAGGCCGGCCCCCAGACGAATTGGCAGAGCTCGACCGTATCCAGCATGGAGTAGAAGAGCTCGGTCAGGTAGGCAAATTTGACCTTTTCGGGGCCGAGGGAATATTGCGGCAGGCGCTCGCTCATCCCCATTTTGGCCAGGCGCCCCATGTAGAGGTCAGAGGCGATGCCTTCTTCGATCATCCAGTCATGCTCGCTGGATTGGTGATCGGCGCCGAATGGGTTGACGGCATAGATCAGGCCGAGGGAGCGTTTGGCTTGCGGCATGTGCGCCGGCGCTTCCTGGTTTTTGACGGTGATCAGGCACTCTTCGGCGCCGTTGCCCCAAATCTGCGCGGCGCGCGCCGAACCCTGCGAAAGCACCGTGCCGAGCGGGCCTTCGTTGCGCACGATCTGTTCCAGTGCCTGAAGCATGGCCTCGGCATTGCCAAAGCGCAGATCGATGCCGCCTGTCTGCTCTTTGCCGATAATGCCTTTTTCGTAGCATTCCATCGCAAAGGCGATCGTCGCGCCGCAGGAGATGGTATCCACGCCGTACATGTTGCAAATCTGGTTGGCGCGGGCGATGGCGGCCAGGTCATCTACACCGCAATACGAACCGAATGTGCTCAGGGTCTCATATTCGGGGCCGCCGTAATACGGATCGGCGCGATAGGCCCCTTCTTTGATTTCCACCACGCGCTTGCAGCGCACCACACAGGCGTAGCAGGTATCGCGTTCTTTGAGAATTGTGTCGTACATGCGTTCGCCGCTGATGGCCTC
Organism: Chloroflexota bacterium; assembly: GCA_037447295.1. Classification (GTDB taxonomy): domain Bacteria; phylum Chloroflexota; class Anaerolineae; order Anaerolineales; family Villigracilaceae; genus 630D-37. Next base: position 3,322 of record JBBIGZ010000069.1, read on the forward strand.
GGCGCCTTCAAACTGGCCTTCGTTATAGTTGCGGGTGGGCAAGGTGCCCATCATATGCTGCGGCATGACTACACTGGCTGTGCCGTATTTGGCCAGCGCGTCCATATCCGGGTTGTTCGGCAATTCTTTGGGGCCAAGACGATTGAGCTCGGTGAGCGCTTTAGGATCAGCAATGGCTACTTTGCCGCTGCCGCGCACGACCACGGCGCGCAGATTCTTGCTGGCCATCACCAGGCCCATGCCAGTGCGTCCATTGTTGCGATTGGACATGTTCACCAAGCTGGAAAAGAGCACGCCACGCTCGGCTGCCGGTCCATGTTGCAGGATTTCGATTTTGTCATCACCGAGTTCCTGCTTGAGAATGGCATCCACCTCGCCGGTCACTTTCCCAACCAGATGGGAGGCATCCCGTAGCTCCGCCTGGCCATCTTTGATCCATAGATAGACGGGTTTCGGGGATTTGCCGCGGATGACAATCCCATCAAAGCCGGCGAATTTGAGCTCGGCCGGGAAAAAGCCGCCGGCCTGGGAATCGCCGATCCCACCGCTGACCGGTGACTTGGCATTGGCGTTGATGCGGCTTTGGCCGGAGATCGGCGCGCCGGTGGTGACTCCGGTAAAGAGGGTGAGCACGTTTTCCGGGCCGAGCGGATCGGCGCCTTTCGGCACTTCGCGCAAAATGTAATACATCCCCATCGCCGAACCGCCCATGTAGGTGCGGTAAAACGACTCTGGGGGTGTTTCAACCGTCAGCTCGCCGCTTGTTAGGTTCACGTGAAGGATGCGGCCGGTGTAACCGTAGGGCATGGGAACCTCCTGAGGAACGAAAGTCGTTCTGCTTGTAGAGAGAAGGAAGTGTTCACGAGTATAGCAGGAAACAGACAAAAGATGCAATTTTATTTTTCCGAAAACGACGAAAATAAAAATTTTTTGTCGTAAAACGACATTTATCTAGCTGTAAATGTAACTTTTGGAAAAGGGTGTGTAGATTGTGATTTGGCCGCCCCATCTATTTTGGGCGCGTTGCGGCACAGGATAAATTCTGTGTCAGGTGCTGTATCCATAGCCTCGCTCAAAATTTATGCGGTCAAGGCCAGGGAGCCAGGGGTATAATTCTGCCGATCACAGTCATTCGATCTCTCGGAGGTAACGATTTGCAAGAGATTTCCCAAGTTCCGTCTGAACCCGTTGCCGAATCTGCTCCATCCCGTCATCCCCTCCTCTCTCTTTTGCAAGAAGCACTCGAGACACTCTTTCTGGCAATCGTGCTCTTTTTGGCAATCGAGTTGGTCTCTGCACGGGTGCGGGTAGAGGGATTCAGCATGTTGCCCACGCTCCAGAATGGCGAATTGGTATTGGTGAGCAAGATTTCTTATCGTTTTGGCTCGATCCAGCGAGGAGATATCGTCGTTTTCCGTCACCCACTAAACCCGCGCCAGGAGCTAATCAAACGCGTCATCGGCCTGCCCGGTGATCAGGTGCGGATCGAGAATGGACAGGTGATCTTGAACGGCGCAATACTGGTTGAGCCGTACATCAGCGCTCCACCGCGTTATAATGGGAATTGGGAAGTACCGCCCGGCTCCCTTTTTGTGCTGGGCGATAACCGTAACGATTCCTCCGATTCTCATTCTTGGGGATTGTTGCCCATCGAGAATGTGATCGGGAAAGCAATTTTGGTCTATTGGCCGTTCGATCGCATCCGTTTGTTGCAACATCCCTCCTTGGTGCCTTGATATGGATTCTCTCGTCGATCTGCGCTCAAAAGTTGAAGCTTTCCTGCATGAGCTTCCCCCGATGCCGGATCTTCCTCCGCTGCCTCAAGGAGCGGCGCTTGCCGGCTGGATCGATCATACCCTACTGAAGCCCGAAGCGACCACGGAGCAAATCCGTCGCCTGTGCGCAGAAGCGCGCACTTACCGTTTTGCGACCGTCTGCGTCAATCCTGTGTTTGTACCGCTGGCGCGGCAGGAGCTCCGCGGCTCCGAAGTTGGTGTTTGCGCGGTCATTTCTTTCCCCTTGGGAGCTCACACCGCGCGCCAGAAGGTCCTGGAAGCGCGGCAGGTCCTGGAGGATGGGGCTTCGGAGATTGATATGGTAATCCATATTGGTGCGCTCAAGAACGGAGAATACGAAAAGGTATTGGAAGAAATCACCGCCGTGGTGACAGAGGCCCATGCGCACCGTGCCTCGGTGAAAGTGATCCTGGAAATGGCCTTGCTCACGCTGCCGGAAAAGATTTGGGGGTGTCTGCTTTCCCAGGCGGCAGGGGCCGATTTTGTCAAAACCTCCACCGGCTTCGGCCCCGGCGGGGCCACGGTGGAGGACGTATCCCTGATGCGGCGGGTCGTTGGAGCGCAGATGGGCGTCAAAGCGGCGGGTGGCATTCGCACTCTGAAGGAGGCTCAGGCCATGCTGCGTGCAGGAGCCAATCGGCTGGGAAGCAGTTCCGGCGTTTCGATCTTGCAAGAAGCTTTACAGGAGTCCCCATGAGTCAGTCCTATCTGCCCGAAGAAACCTTTCCTTGCCCGGAGTGCCAGAGTGGTGTGATGCATTTAGAGTACGTCACGTATTTCACCTGGTTGGGGGAGGAGCTGATCACCGTGCCGGATTTCCCGGCTTGGATTTGTGATGTGTGTGGGCGACGGGAGTATGATGAGAGCGCCATTTCCTGGCTTAACCTGCTTCTGGCTCCTTCCGTAGGAAATCCCCTGCGTGCCTCGCCTCGCACCTCTCGCCTGGCGCGCTCCCCACGCCAACGCCCATCGAGTACACGCACGGCTCGTTGAGGAGGTTTTATGGCAACTGCTAGCACCACCCACCGTTTCGTGAACGTAGACTTGCTCACTTCGGCTTATCGTGCGGTCGGCAAGTTGATGGTCACCAACACCGGCGTGGTCGGTTTGCTGAACGATCCCACGCGCTCTTATATCGAATTACACGATGTTCGCTTGGCTCGTATTCATATGCCGACCAAGTTGGTGGGACATTTCGAGATCATGCGCCTGCTCAAGTCGCAGATCTTCGTCGTCTGCGCCGGACGAAGGGAGGACCTAGGGCCGATCTCGCTGCTGCGAGGAGGCTTTCTCTCCTTTCAGGAGCATTCCGTCTTCCTGACCAGTCAGGTCTATGAGATCAACGGCATACTGGAATTGCCCGGCAAATTCGACTATGTAGCGGTGATGTTTGAGGGCACGCGCGATTTTGTTCCGATTTACAATGCCGTGATCGGAGCGATCTTTTTCCCCACGCTCCGTATGGAAACTCCCGCCGGTCTTTTCAACCGTAAACGCATCGATTTCCTCGGCCTGGAAGCACATAAGCAAAAAGAAGCGTGAAAGTCACCTCCTAGCATCCCATCCTAACCTATCATCCTAGCCCCTCTTCTCTTATCATACTCCGCCTTCTAAACCCATCCCTTCCTACCCGCTCTCCCTAATGATGCGCGCTCTTTTTCTCCCTCACCTCACAACTTTGAGCGGCGAAGCTTCCGAAACCTCCCCACTGGAACTACGTGAGGTTGCTATCCCGCGCCCGGCGGAAGGAGAAGTGCTGATCCGCGTGCACGCCTGTGGCGTCTGCCACACCGAGCTGGATGAGATCGAAGGACGCACATCGCCAGCCTTTTTCCCGATCGTTCTTGGTCATCAAGTTGTCGGAGTGGTTGAGCAAGCTCCGCCAGGAGCTGCAATCAAAGAAGGGGATCGGGTGGGCATGGCCTGGATCTTCTCTGCCTGTGGGGAATGTGAGGCCTGTCGCCGCGGAGAAGAAAATTTATGCCCCAATTTCCGCGCCACCGGACGCGATGCGCACGGCGGTTATGCTGAATACATGACTGCCCCGGCAGAGTTCGTCCATCCCATCCCGGCCACCTTTGAGGATGCGGAGGCCGCCCCCCTGCTTTGTGCCGGCGCCATTGGTTACCGCTCCCTGCGCCTGACCGGCCTGCAAAACGGTGAACCGCTCGGCCTGACCGGCTTCGGCGCCTCGGCGCATTTGGTGTTGAAGTTGGCGCGCTATCTCTATCCCCAAACGCCGATCTACGTCTTCAGCCGTAATCCCCAGGAGCGCGCCTTTGCCCTTTCGTTGGGTGCTGCCTGGGCCGGCGCAATTGAGGATCGCGCTCCTGAAAAGCTGCGGGCGATCATTGATACCACCCCCGTCTGGCGGCCGGTGCTGGAAGCGCTCAAAAACCTCGCACCGGGCGGTAGACTGGTGATCAACGCCATTCGGAAGGAAGAGCATGATAAGGATCGCTGGCTGGAACTGGATTACGACTCCCAGCTCTGGATGGAAAAAGAGATCAAAAGCGTCGCCAATGTCACCCGTCGGGATGTGCGCGAATTCCTCTCCTTGGCTGCAGAGGCTAGCATCCGCCCCGAATTCCAGGAATATCCCCTGGAAGCGGCCAATCGTGCCCTTTGGGATCTGAAACAAGGGCGCATACGCGGCGCCAAAGTGCTTCGGGTGAGTTAACATGCGGTTTCTACGTCTGATCCTTCCCCTGTTGCTCATCGCCGCTCTAGCCTATTTCTGGTCCAATGCGCTGATGGATTCGCTCTACGCCTTTCGCTCCCCGCTTCAGGAGCCATTGCCACCCGGCGATCCCTTGCCAACCCGCTTGACCTCGCGCCTGGTTTTTGTGCTGGTGGATGGCCTGCGGTTGGACACTTCGCTCGATCCCCAGGTCATGCCCTATCTCAACGAACTGCGACCCCGCGGTGTTTCGGCCGTTGTCCATTCCCGTCCGCCTTCGTATTCCACTCCCGGCTACGGCGTGCTCCTGATCGGCGCCTGGCCGGAACTTAACGGCGGACCGGTGATGAACCTACCTTACGAACAGACCCCCACCTGGCTCCAGGATAACCTGTTTACTGCCGCCCATCGCGCCGGCTTGCGCACGGCAGTTGCCGGCCTGAACTGGTTTGGACGGCTCATTCCTCGGCAGGCCGTCACCCTCTCGTTCTATACTCTGTTGGAAGATCGCACTGCCGATGAACAGGTGCTGGCCGCCGTACTCCCCTGGTTACAGGATCGCACCGCCGATTTCATCTTCGTACATTTCGATCAGGTGGATTACGCCGGCCATAATGAAGGCGGGCCGCGCGATCCGCGCTGGAATCAGGCCGCGGCGCGCGTCGATGGCCTTTTGCGCCAGATCGGCGCCCTGCTAAACCTCGAGCGCGATACCCTCCTGATCGTTTCGGATCACGGTCACATCTCTCGCGGCGGGCATGGCGGTGATGAACCCATCGCCCTGACCGAGCCGTTGGTGCTGGTCGGGGCCGGCATCCGCCCCGGTCAGTATGCGGATGTGCAACAGGTGGATATCGCTCCCACCGTCGCTGCCCTGCTGGGGTTCAATCTACCGGCGGCCACGCAAGGACGGGTGCTCACCGAAATGCTCACCCTTACCCCTGCTCAGGTGCAGGCCATGCGCTCTGCTGAGCGTCTTCAGCAGGAACAACTACTCCGGGCTTATTCTCAGGCTATTGGCATTTCTGCACCTTCACTCGCAGGGAGCGAAGACCCGGTCAAGACTTTTCAGCAAGCCCTGGAAGCGATACGCCAGAAACGCCTTTGGCGCGAACGCCTCTCGCGGGCCGCGCTCGTGCTTTTCCTGCTCATTCCACTGCTTCCGGCCTTATTCCGTCTCATCCGTAAACGTCCTGCATTGGTAGCCGGGGCGTTAATCTACCTATCCCTCTTTCATCTCGACTATGCCCTGCTCCAAGGGCGCACCTATTCGCTGAGCTCGGTTACAAGTGCAGAGGACCTGATCACCGCGGTGGCCCGTAGCACGATCCTGGCCTTCGGCCTGGGTGCCCTCCTGAGCTTCGGCGTGCTGCGCACTCGCATAGGGACTCGGAGCGAATCTGCCGAGACCCTTTTGCATTTCACCTACCTGAGCTTATTCCTGACGGTTCTCCCCCTCTTGCTCTCTTTTATTTGGAACGGCGCGCTCATCACCTGGGCCTTGCCCCATTTTCGCACCCTCTTCATCGGCTTCTTGGCTACCGTCCAGTCGCTGCTCCTGGTCGTGTTGGGACCGATCTTCGCCGCTCTGGCGGCCTTCGCACTGCCTACCATCGCACCTCGCAATTCCCAATGATGTCCAAGCGCTTTCGAGTTTTGCATCATCCCATTTTTATCCTGTTCCTGCTCACCTTGTTAGCCTATGACCTGCTTGCCCCATTTTTGGGGTTCTATTGGGACGATCTGCCCATGTCCTGGATCCGCTATCAATTGGGGACGGAGGCCATGGTGCGCTATTTTTCCAACAATCGCCCGATCTGGGGCATGCTCTATCGGCTGACCACCGGCCTGATTCCACAGATTCCCGTGTACTGGCAGCTCTTTGCCCTCTTCTGGCGCTGGATGACGGCGGCGCTTTTCTGGCTGCTCCTAAGGCGCCTTTGGCCGCGGCAGGAAGAGATGGCTTTCTGGGCGAGCGCTTTTTTCCTGCTCTATCCGGGGTTCAATCAGCAATGGGTCGCCTATTTATACAGTCATTTTTTCATCGTCCTCTCCCTCTTTCTCTTCTCACTCCTGGCGATGTTTCAGGCCTTGGAAGCCTCGAAACATCGGTCGCTTTGGCTGATTGCCGCTCTGCTCGCCTCGGTGCTGAACCTGTGGATGATGGAGTATTTCTTCTTCCTGGAGCTGGTGCGTCCTTTCCTGCTCTGGGCATTTTTGCGTTCGCGCGGCGAATCGCTTTCCCTTCGCAAACACCTGGCGCGGATTTGGCTTCCGTTCGGTGGCCTCTGGCTGCTGGCCGTGTTTTGGCGGTTGTTTGTTTTCAATAATCAGGTCTATCAGACCGGCCTTTTGGATCACCTAAAAGAGGCCTTCTTTCCCACCCTATGGCAATTGTCCCAAACGATCTTCCTGGCCCTGAAAACGGTGCTCCTAGATGGCTGGTTGCGCCTTTTCCCTCTGGCACGCCCGAGCGTAGATGGCCCTGGCACGACGATCGTCTTCTGGGGAGTTGTGGTGTTCTCCGCAGGTGCTGTGGCCCTTTTTCTGTGGAACCGGCGAAGCACCCCACAGGAAACCCCGATCCTTTCTCCTATCCTGCTCGGCCTGGTAGCGCTCTTCCTGGCCGGCTGGCCGTTCTGGTTGGCGGAGTTGACGGTCAGCGTTCAGTTCCCTGCCAATCGTTTCACCTTGCCTTTTCTCTTCGGCATGAGCCTTTTGCTGAGCGGGTTTCTGGCCTATCTTCGGCCGCGCGGCCTACGCTGGGGAGTGGCATTGCTTCTGGTGGTGCTGGCAAGCGGGCGTCAGTTCCTGTGGGCCGATCTCTACCGGCGTGATTGGAGGGTGCAGCGAACGATGTTCTGGCAGATGATCTGGCGCGTACCTTCGCTTACGCCAAACACGGTTGTCTTGATCAACGAGGGTGCGTTAAACTTCTATGCCGATAACTCCTTGGCCGCGGCCTTAAACTGGATTTATGCCCCCGATCTCCATTCCACCTCCATTCCTTATGCCCTGTTTTTCCCCACTAACCGTTTGGGTGGCGCGCTTTCTTCCCTCCAGCCCGATCAACCGGTGCGCTATAGCTTCCTGGCCGGCAACTTTGAAGGCTCAACCTCGCAGGTGGTAGCCTTCTATTTCCAACCGCCCGGCTGTCTGCGCTTTTTGGACGCGGAGATCGAAAGCGTCAACCGCATGATCCCGGTGGAAAGTCTGATGCGTGAGGCCTCACTCCTTTCGGATGCACGCTGGATCTCCGATCAGGCCTTGGCGCGGATGCCTTCTGTCTACGGGCCAGAACCACCGCACGGCTGGTGCTACTACTTCCAAAAGGCCGATCTGGCGCGGCAGCAAAAAGACTGGTCACAGGTGATCAGCCTGGGCGAAAAGGCCTTTCGCCTGGACGATCACCCCAACGATCCGCTGGAATATTTCCCCTTTATCGAAGCCTATGCACACCTTGGAAAGTGGTCACAGGCGCTGAAACTCTCGCAACAGGCCTACCGTGTTTCCCCGCGCTTCGTTGCGCCGCCGTTATGTCGCCTGTGGCAGCGTATTCACCGTGAGGTTCAACTGCCGAGCGAAGTGCAGGCTGAAGTGCGGCGGGAATTCCAATGCGCCGATTTGGCGGTTGTGGTAAAATGATTTAACGAACTCTCGCCGTACCCCTGTGACAAGATAACGTTTTCTTTTTACAGTGTCTGCAAGAAAGGAGGTGGTAGGAGGAGAAGTACATCATCTGACTGCTTGTCAAGGATGGTTTTGAATTATTTCGATTTGGAAAGGAGGAGTTCTGTATGCGCAAGACACTGTATATTCTGTTCGGCGTGCTCGTCGGATTCAGCCTGATCCTGAGCGCCTGCGCCACCCCAACCCCCACGCAACCCCCTGTAACCCAACCACCGGCTACCCAGCCGGCTACTCAACCACCGGCAACCCAGCCTCCCGCGACCGTTGCCCCGACCGAAGCACCGACGAAGGAGCCGTTTGTCTTCGGCATGCTCCTGGTCGGACCGTATAACGATCGCGGTTGGAGCCAGGCACACTATGAGGCCGGTAAGTACGTCGAAGAGAAGTTGGGCGCCAAGATGATCTACTTGGATAAGGTCAACCCGGCCGATCGCCCCGGCACCGCTGCCTCGCAGCTGGCCGAAGAGCTGGTAGCCCAGGGAGCGAAGCTCATCATCTTCAACTCGGATGACATGAAGGATGAGTCTACCAAGTTTGCCCAGGAGCATCCGGATGTCTTCGTGATCATGGCCTCCGGCGATCAAGTCTGGAAGGAAGGTAAGGCTTACGTTGAAGTGCCGAACTTGGTGAACATCATGGGGCGCATGGAGTACGGCAAGATGATCGCCGGCTGCGCTGCCGCACTCACCACGCAAACCGGCAAGATCGGCTACCTTGGCCCACTGATCAACGATGAGACGCGCCGCTTGGCCGCCTCCGCTTACCTGGGAGCCAAATATTGCTGGACGAAGTACCTGAACAAGGACGCCAAAGATCTGGCCTTCAAGGTGACCTGGATCGGCTTCTGGTTCAACATCCCCGGCGTCACTGCCGACCCGACGCAAGTAGCCAATGACTTCATCAACAGCGGCTACGATGTGATCATCTCCGGCATTGATACCACCGAAGCGTTGACCGAGGCCAAGAAAGCCCACGATGCCGGCAATGCCATCTGGGCCATTCCGTATGACTTTGTCGGGGCCTGCGAAGAAGCTCCAGATGTCTGCTTGGGCGTGCCGTACTTCAACTGGGGTCCTGAATACCTGAAGGCCATTCAGGCCGCCGCCGAGGGCAAGTGGCAATCCCAGTTTGTCTGGGCTGGGCCGGATTGGAAGGACATCAACAACCCCGATACAAGCGCAGTTGGCTTTGTGAAGGGTAAAGCGCTCTCCGAAGAGGCCGCCAAGATGGTGGATCAGTTCATCTCCGAGTTGGCCGGCGGTCTGAACCTATGGACCGGGCCGCTGAACTTGCAGGATGGCACCGTCTACCTCAAAGAGGGTGAGGTAGCAACTGATCAGCAGATCTGGTATCTGCCGCAGCTGCTCGAAGGCATGGAAGGCCAGAGCGTGCCACAACAGTAAAAACAACCCTGAGGGGGGAGGCCATGCGCCTTCCCCCCTTTTTTCATAGGTGCTCCATGAAGGTTGAACTGCGTCACATCCACAAGCACTTTGGCCCGGTTCATGCCAATAACGATATTACCCTAAGCATCCCAGCCGGCACCATTCAGGGCCTTTTGGGGGAAAACGGCGCCGGGAAGAGCACACTGATGAAGATCCTCTCCGGTTTCATCCAGGCAGATGCCGGGGAAATCCTGCTCGACGATCGCCCGGTTGTGATCCGTTCGCCGGCCGATGCCATTCGCCACGGCATCGGAATGCTACACCAAGACCCCCTGGATTTTCCTCCGATGCGCGTCATTGATAATTTTCTGATCGGTCGAGAGGGGGGACTCTTTCTACGCCGCTCGGAGGCATTGGCCGATTTTGAACGTCTAAAGCGCGAATACGATTTTTCGCTAGATCCGTTCGCTTATGTCGAATCGCTCACCGTTGGCGAGCGTCAGCAGCTGGAAATTTTGCGCTTGCTCTGGTTGGGGGCGCGCGTGCTGATCCTCGATGAACCGACTACGGGCATCAGCGCGGCGCAAAAGGAGAAACTTTTTGCCACCCTGCGCCGGTTGGCGGCGGAGGGTAAGACCGTCCTGTTTGTCTCTCATAAACTGGAAGAAGTGGAAGAATTGTGTCACCGCGTGGCGGTGCTGCGCGCCGGTCGGCTGGTAGGGGAGATGACCCCGCCCTATGACACGGCCAAATTGGTCGAGATGATGTTCGGGCGCGAGATCCAGACCATGCCACGCCAATCTTTCACTGCTCCTCGAGTAGTGCTTCGCTTGCGCAATGTGATGATCGAAGATGCCCGCTTGCGCATGACGCCAGCCGATCTGGAAGTCTATGCCGGTGAGACGATCGGCCTGGCCGGGATGGAAGGAAGCGGGCAAGGGCTTTTCCTGCGCGCCTGTGCCGGCCTGGTGCGCCCGGTTGCCGGGCAGGTGTTCATCGGCGATCGAGATCTGAGCGGAAAGAGCTACCATGCTTTCAAACGTGCCGGAGTCGAGTTCCTGCCGGCGGCGCGCCTGGAAGAAGGTTTGGTCCCTGGCCTGACCCTGAGCGAACATTTCCTCTTGGCCGTCGAAAAGCAAGGGTTCTTCCTAAATCGCGGTTATGCCCAGCAGGTGGCTGAAGAACATATCGCGCTCTATCACATCAAGGGAAAACCCCATACCCCGGTCGAAGCGTTATCGGGCGGCAATCAGCAACGGGCCTTGCTGGCGCTTTTACGTCAGCCCCTCTCATTGCTCCTGCTGGAGCATCCGACGCGCGGCCTGGATGTTGAATCCTCAATTTACATCTGGTCGCGCCTGAAAGAGCGTTGCCAAGAAGGTACGGCGATCCTCTTTATCTCCTCCGATTTGGAAGAGATCTTACAGTATAGCGATCGGGTTCTGGTCTTCTTTAGCGGTCAGATTTCACCGCCGCTGGAGGCAACTTCGCTCAGCGTTGAAGAACTGGGCGGATTGATCGGCGGCAAGGGATGGGAAAAAATTAAAGAGCGAGGACAAGAATGAAGGGCGAACGAATTGGTCTGACCCTCGGCTTGCGAACGCTGGCCTTTGTTTTAGCCATTTTGGTCACCATCTTGGTGCTCCTAGCAAGTGGAGCGCCTCCTTTGGAGGCTTTTCGCCAAATTGTGCTTGGCGCGTTTGGCTCCTCCAAGCGTCTCTCGGATGTGTTGGTTTCCTGGGTGCCGCTTTTGCTGGCCAGCAGCGGCCTTTTGCTGACCTTTACCGCCGGGTTGTGGAACATAGGCATTGAAGGACAAATTACCCTGGGCGCCATTGCGACGACCTGGATATTGCGCTTGTTACAGGAAAGCCCCCTGCCACCAGGACTGATTTTGCTCCTAGCTACCCTGGCCGGCATGATCGGGGGAGCGCTTTGGGCTTCGCTGGCCGGCGCCCTGAAAACCTTTGGCGGTGTAAACGAAATCTTCGGCGGCCTCGGCTTGAATTTTGTGGCTACAGCGCTCACGCTCTGGCTGATCTTCGGCCCCTGGAAGCGCCCCGGCATCGGTTCGATGAGCGGCACCGAGCCGTTCCCCGAAGCGCTCTGGTTACCGACCTTCCCTGGTCTGCGCCTGAGCCCCTGGGGATTGGCCATCGCGCTGCTCGCATTGGCACTCGTTTATTTGCTCCTGAATAATACGTATTTCGGGTTGCGGTTGAAAGCGGTTGGAAAAAATGCCCGTGCCGCCTATTTGCTCGGCGTGCCCACCTGGCAACATATGATGCTGGCCTTCCTGCTGTGCGGCGCTCTCGGAGGGCTGGCCGGCTCCCTGCAGGTG
>JBBIGZ010000070.1:0-15011 GCA_037447295.1 Chloroflexota bacterium
CCCAAAATCACGAAGCCATGACCGGCGTCCTTGGCGCACTGGAGTACCTCGTCTGGCTGGGGCGCGAATTCGGCGCCGAACGCGAAGAAGATCTCTTGGATCGCGGCTACCGCGATCGTCCCCTCGAGCTGAAAAAGGCCATGCAGGTCATCCGTGGCTACGAGTTCGAGCTCAGCCGTGCCCTGCTCGAAAGCCTGCAAGAAATCCCCGGCCTCACTCTCTATGGCCTCACCGATCCCCGCCGCATAGATGAGCGCGTCCCCACCTTTGCCTTCCGACTGGGCGATCGGCATCCTCGGCAGGTAGCGGAAGCCCTTGCTGCCCGCGGCATTGCCGTCTGGGATGGCAATTACTATGCCATCAACGTCACTGAGTGCCTGGGCCTGGAAGAAAGAGGCGGCATGGTGCGCGTCGGCGCCGTGCACTATAACACCCTCGAAGAGATCGCCCGCTTGCGAGAAGCGCTCTTCGAAATTGCAAAGGAAATGTAATGGAGAAAGACCGAGCTCCGCTGCCGACCGAAGCTCCATCCTCCCCAATGGGCTGCTTCTCTCGCCTCGGCCGCCTGCCGCAGCGCCTCCTTCGGGACCTTGAGCTTCTCATCCGCGCCCAAAGCGATCCGCGCACCCCGTGGCATGTCCGCCCGATCCTCGCCCTCCTCCTGGCCTACGCTCTTAGCCCGATTGACCTGATCCCGGATTTCATCCCCATCCTGGGACAATTGGACGATTTGCTGATCCTCCCCCTCGGGCTTGCGTTATGTCTACGTCTGCTACCGCCGGAGATGCGTCAAGGATGAAGCGTTCCTGTCTCTGGACGATCCTCGGTTTGGGCTTGGGAGGGCTGGGGCTTTTCTTCCTACCGCGGCTGATCACCACCCTTCTGGCGCGTCCGCATATCTATGAGGTCAGCGAGGCCCCGGCGCGCCCGGTAGCGATCGTCTTCGGTGCCGGCCTGCAGCGCGATGGCCGTCCGACCGCCATCCTGCGCGATCGGGTGCGCACCGCTGCCGAGCTCTATTTTGCCGGCAAAGTGCAGGTACTGCTGCTGAGCGGTGATAATCGTTTCGTCAACTACAACGAACCCGCCGCCATGCGTGACTATGCCCTTTCCCTCGGCGTCCCGGCCGAAGCCCTCGTGCTCGATTATGCCGGCCGCCGCACCTATGATACCTGCTATCGTGCCCGTGCCATTTTTGGCGTTGAGCAAGCCCTGCTCGTCACCCAACGATTTCACCTACCTCGTGCTCTCTTCCTTTGCCGCACCTTCGGCATACAAGCAGAAGGCGTCTCCGCCGATCGCCAACCGTATCGTCGGTTTTCCCGCTTCATTTGGAACTTCCGCGAAAACCTGGCCACCCTCGGCGCCTTTTGGGATGTTTTCATCCGCAAACCGCTGCCCGTCTTAGGCAACCCCGAACCTATCTTCCCGGATTGACTGCTCCGCTGAGCGTCACCATAGCACGGGCTTCAGCCTGTATAGCCATCGACCGCAAATCGTAGCACAGACTTCAGCCTATTGCCGCCAACATAAATCTAGTCTGGGCTTCAATCCGTGATGCCGGACACCGTAGATGCCACCAGTCTATTTTTGAAGGAGTTTGCCATGAGCGCAGAACACGAACCGGTCATTTTGAGTGCCGCTCGTCTGCCGATCGGCCGTTTTCAGGGGGGATTGAGTAGCATTCCTGCTCCGCGTTTGGGCGCGCTGGCCATCCGTGCCGCCGTGGAGCGGGCTGCTATCCCGCCCGAAGAGATCGACGAAGTGATCATGGGCAATGTCGTCTCGGCCGGTGTAGGTCAGGCACCGGCGCGTCAGGCGGCCATCTTTGCCGGCCTGCCGACCTCGGTCGGCGCGACCACGATCAACAAAGTCTGTGGCTCCGGCTTGAAGGCTGTGATGCTCGCCGCCTCCGCCATTCGCGCCGGGGATGGGGACCTTTTCGTCGCCGGCGGTTTTGAATCCATGAGCCGCGCCCCGTTCCTGGTAGATGGACGCACCGGCGCCTTGCGCTTCGGTCATGCTCAGCTCACCGATGCCTTGCTCTTAGATGGGCTCTGGGACCCGTTTGAAAACTGGAGCATGGGCATGGCTGCCGAGTTCATCGCCGAAGAATACGAAGTCACCCGAGAGGCGATGGATGAATTTGCCCTGCAGAGTCACCAAAAGGCGATTGCCGCCATCGATAGTGGCGCCTTCCGCGAGGAGATCGTCCCTGTGGAGATTCCGGGCAAGAAAGGGGAAGTGGTGCGCGTGGATACGGATGAAAGCCCGCGCCGCGATACTTCCCTGGAAGCCCTGGCAAAGCTCAAGCCAGCCTTTAAGGAAGGCGGACGTGTCACTGCAGGCAACTCACCCGGCCTGAACGATGGAGCGGCCGCGGTGGTCATTGCCAGCCGCGCCTATGCCCAACGTCACAGCCTGAAACCGTTGGCCCGGGTGGTGGGCTATGCTCAGGCCGCGGATGAGCCGAAGTACCTCTTCCGTGCGCCGGCCCTGGCGATCCCCAAATTGCTGCATCAGATTGGCTGGAGCCTGGCCGATGTGGACCTGATCGAGCTGAACGAGGCCTTTGCCGCGCAGGTGTTGGCCGATGGCTATATCCTTGCCGATCAGGCCTGGGATTGGAACAAAGTCAACGTGCATGGCGGCGCAATCGCCCTGGGGCATCCCATCGGCGCCAGCGGCGCCCGCATCTTGACCACACTGATCTATGCCCTCAAGCGGCATGGCAAGCGGCGCGGCATTGCTAGCCTGTGCCTGGGGGGCGCTGAAGCGGTCGCAATGGCGATTGAACTTGAAGCGTAAAGGAGGCAGTCATGGAAATCCGTCACATTTTCGTCGTCGGCGCCGGCACCATGGGCAACGGCATTGCTCAGGTGGCGGCGACTGCCGGCTATCAGGTCACCTGCATGGATGCATTCCCGCAAGCGCTGGAAAAAGCCAAAGCCACCATTGCCCGTTCCACGGAGAAATTGCTCGAAAAAGGCGTGATCACCGCCGAACAAAAAGCCGCCGCCGAAGCCATTCGCTTTGTTAATACCCTGGATGGTGTCGAAGAGGCCGATCTCGTCATCGAAGCCATCATCGAAGACCCGCAGGCGAAATTCGACCTCTTCTCCGAGCTGGATCGCCGCGCCCGTCCTGGCGTGATCTTAGCCTCGAACACCTCCTCGATCTCGATCACCAAGATCGCCGCGCACACCCGCCGCCCGGAGAAAGTGATCGGCATGCATTTTATGAATCCTGTCCCGATCATGCGCCTGGTGGAGGTGATCCGCGGCCTGGCTACGGATGACGAAACCACCCAGACCATTTTGGCCGTTTGCCGCCAAATGGGCAAAGAGCCGGTGGAGGCCAAAGATTCTCCCGGCTTCATTTCAAACCGCATCCTGTGTCCAATGATCAACGAGGCCATTTTTGCCTTGCAAGAGGGTATTGGCACGCCGGAGGCCATTGATACGGTGATGAAACTGGGCATGAACCACCCCATGGGACCACTCACCCTGGCCGATTTCATTGGCCTGGATGTGGTGCTTTCCGTGATGGAGATCCTCCATCGCGATCTTGGCGAGGATAAATATCGCCCGGCGCCCTTGTTGCGCAAGATGGTGGATGCCGGCTGGCTGGGTCGCAAGACCGGCCGCGGGTTCTATCAGTATTGAGCCCATCGGGCAGGTTTGGCCCGTTTTGGAACGCAAGAAAGCGATCTACTTAGGAAAGCAAATGGGGAAAGGATGTGGAAGCATCCTTTCCCTTCGTTTACCAATCAATTCATGTGATTTGACATTGCCTACCTGCCTGGGTATAATTTGCTCCGTCACTGGAGAGGTGCCGGAGTGGTTGAACGGGACGGTCTCGAAAACCGTTGTGGTCCTTGTGGCCACCGTGGGTTCGAATCCCACCCTCTCCGCCTAAGCCCCGGACGCGCGCCGGCGTTCGGGATTTTGTTTTGGAATCTCTCTCTGTCCCTAGAATGTTTATGGAACTGCGCCTTGCTTTAGCTCAAATTGCTCCCCGCCTCGGCGATATACAGATGAATTTAGAGTTGCATCTGCAATCCATCGAACAGGCGCGCCGGGCAGGAGCCGATTTGGTGATCTTCCCTGAACTTTCGCTTACCGGCTATGTGCTCCAGGACCTGGTATCCTGGGTAGCCCGCCGCCCGACCCCGGAAGATGCCTTTTTCCGTCCCCTCTTCCAGGCCAGTCAGAACATTGATATTGCCTTCGGGTTTGTAGATGAGGATGAGCATCATCGCTTCTATATCGCTTCTGCCTATCTTTCGGGGGGCAAGCTGCTGCACATTCATCACAAAGTGTACCTGCCGACCTACGGCCTGTTCGACGAGGGGCGCTTCTTTGCGCCGGGTGGACGTGTGCGTGCCTTCAATACGCGTTTCGGGCGCTTCGGTATGCTCATTTGTGAGGATTTCTGGCACGTCTCTCCGCCCTACTTGCTCTGGCTGGATGGCGCCGATCTGATGCTTTTCATGTCCGCTTCGCCGGGGCGCGGCCTGAGCTCGGAGCCACAGCTGGCCTCCTCGCGCTGGGTGGAGACCGTGAATCAATCTTACGCCGGGCTTTTCACCTGCTTTGTGGCGCACTGCAACCGCGTCGGGTTTGAGGATGGGTTGAATTTCTGGGGCGGCTCCACGGTGTTCGATCCGAACGGCGATCTGATCGCCCACGCGCCATATCATGAAGAATCTCTAACCTTGGCAACGCTGGATTGGGGGCATCTCCGTCGTACCCGTGCTCGTTTGCCGCTCTTGCGCGATGAACGTCCTTACCTAGTTCAGCGGGAGCTGACCCGTTTGCTCTCGAACGATGAGGAGCGAAGATGATCCACCTGGAGATCCATACGGAATTGACGCGTAAGATTTTAGTCGGCTTCATTCGCAGTGAGGTGACCCGCGCCGGGTTCCGCCGTGCCGTGATCAACCTTTCTGGCGGGTTGGATTCGGCCGTTTCCTGCTTTTTGGCCGCAGAAGCGCTGGGGGCGGAAAACGTCCTCGCCCTGCGCTTGCCCTATGAAACCTCTTCACCCGATTCGTTGGAAGATGCGCAAAAAGTGATCGATCAGCTAGGCATCCAATCATTGACCTTTGATATTACCCCCATGGCCAAACCGCTGATCGAGCGCTTCCCGGGGATGTCGCGCGTGCGCAAGGGCAACATCCTGGCGCGCCTGCGCATGATCGTGCTCTACGATCAGGCCGAGGCTTTTGGCGGATTGCCGATCGGCACCAGCAACAAGACCGAAATCTTGCTCGGCTATACGACCATTTTCGGCGATTCGGCGAGCGCGATCAACCCGATTGGCGATCTCTATAAGACCCAGGTGCGTCAGCTAGCACGAGCATTGGGCGTGCCGCAAAGCATCATCCAGAAGCCGCCTTCTGCTGATCTCTGGATCGGGCAAACGGACGAGGGAGAGCTCGGTTTCACCTATGAGGAGGTCGATCGTCTGCTGTATCTGCTGGTCGATGAGCGCTATACGCCTCAGGAGTGCATTCAGGCCGGCTTTGATCCCGTCTTTGTGCAACGGGTGGCCGAACGGGTGCGGCGCTATCAGTTCAAGCGCCTGCCACCGCTGATTGCTAAGCTCAGCCAGCGCACGGTCAATTATGACTTTCTCTACTTGCGTGATTGGGGAACATGAAAATCGGTATTCCTCCTGCCTTACGCCATCGCCGTTTTTTCTGGTTATGGCTGGGATTGTTACTTTCGATCACCGGCTCCCAGATGCAGCTCTGGGCCCTTTTCTGGCATGTTCGCCAGCTAAGCCCGAATCCGATCGCCGTGAGCGTCATCGGTGCCGCCCGCTTTACCCCGATTTTGCTCTTTTCGCTGTTGGGTGGCGTGGTCGCCGATCGCTTTTCGCGGCGTAAGGTGTTGTTTATCACCCAAAACGTTTCCATGCTGGTGGCCTTTAGCCTGTGGGGACTAACGGCCGCGGGACACATCCAGCTTTGGCAGATTTATCTGCTGACCGCGCTCCAGGCCACGGCCATGACCTTTGATACGCCGGCGCGTCAGTCACTGGTGCCGAACCTCGTGCCCGCACAGGACCTGCCCAGCGCCTTTTCCCTCCAATCGATCGCCTTCAACACTGGTTCGATCCTAGGACCGGCGCTCAGCGGCATGGTGATCGGCTACTGGGGGCAAGAATACACCTATTTGCTGAACGCGATTTCCTTCCTGGCCGTGCTCTTTGCTCTGATTGGCATCGGACCCGTGCCGCAACGAATCCAGGGGCTACGCGACCTGCGCGCCGCTTGGTGGGATGTGCGCGAGGGTGTTCGCTTCATCCTTCATCAGCCGATCATCCTTTCCAGCATGATCCTGGATTTCTTCGCCACCTTCTTCTCTTCGGCGAATACGCTCCTGCCCTATGTGGCGCGCGATCTGCTCGACGTTAATGAGATCGCCTACGGCTGGCTGGCCGCCGCTCAATCCATCGGCGCGGTGACGGCCGGATTGATCTTTTCTCAGCTGCGCATGGTACGAAAGCAGGGATTGCTCTTGGTCTTGGCGGTGCTGATGTTCGGCCTGGCGACGATCTTCTTCGGCCTGGCGCGCCATTTCGAGACTGTCTTCCTCGCGCTGGTGATCGTCGGCGCTTCGGATTCGGTCAGCACCATTTTGCGCAATACCATCCGTCAATTGCTCACGCCAGACGATCTACGCGGCCGCATGACCAGCATTAACCAGATGTTCTTCATGGGCGGGCCACAATTAGGAGAAGTGGAAGCCGGCGCCGTGGCTCAGGCCTTCGGCGTGCCCTTCGCCATCCTCAGTGGCGGCATTGGCTGCATTTTGGCCACCTTTGTCATCGTGCGCATTTGGCCGCAATTGCTGAAATACAACGGCGATGAACCCATGCTGGCCGTGGCCGGAAAATAGGCAAGTGCTTCGTAGAGCAAATGCCTTGCATTCGCTGATCTTACGGCACCAGCGTGAAATCATACCCTGTTACACCGGAATCGATCACCACGCTGGCATCGGAAGAGAGGTCCTGTAGACGCAATTCTTCCCCGCTCAGGAACAGAAAACGCCTCTCGGTTACCCAGCGCATTTCGGCGATATGTCCAGATGTATCATTGATCGGAACCGGTCCCTCACCGAATGCCTGCAAGTACACATCAGAGGCATTCGGATTATAGATGACAACATGCCGGGAATTCGGATTCCAGTTGAGGATCGTTAACTGCGAATCCGTCTGAATTCGGCGGTCGGTGCCGCTCGGATCGATTATGTGGAGGGAGCGCAAACTGCTGCTCTCCGGGTAGATATAAGCTACGCTTAAACCGTTTGGCGAAAGCTCCGCAAAGCTCTCCCACACCGGCACGGTGACGAACTCGGCCTGCTGGGTGGGGCTGCCCCCCGCCAGTGGTACGTAATAATAGCGGGATGGCTCCGAGGGATTCTCCAGCGCGGCAGAAGCCGGAATGATCGTATAAAACCCGGACGAATCTGCCCTCCAGACGACCTGCGGATAATACGTCCACTCGCTGTAAGTTGCAACGGAGGGGAAAGTAAACACTACGCGATCGCCACTCCCATCGCGATTCAGCACCCGTATCCGATCCCCCTGCGCCAGGGCAAAGAGCCGCCCATCCGGAGAAAACTTCCACTCTCCTTCGCCCTGTCCGGCAGCCAAGACAAGGGAAGGGGCGCCGCCTTCGATGCTCACCCGATGCAAATCGCCGAATAGCCCAGGATACCCCTCGGTCTCGGCATAAAGCGAAAAGAAGATCTCCCGGCCATCGGGAAGGAAAGCAAACTTTCTAATGCGAACTTCAAACGGGCCCGCCGAAGAAAAAGAGTTGAGATAGGCACGGTTAACAAGCACGCGCTCCCCGCTTCCATCCGCGCGGATCGCATATAACTCGCCGTTTCGCAAAAAAGCCACCCATTGGCCATCTTGACTGATGCGAGGGGATTGATCCAGGCCGGTTGTTGTCAGCGGACGGGGCGAAGCGCCTTCTCTCCAAAGGAAAATGTTGCCTCCACGCGCATAGGCGATCAGTAGGGTACTCGGCACCGCCTCAAGCGTAGCAGTAGGAGCCGTAGCCTCGGTGCTCGTAGCCGTCGCAGGCGCGGCGGTAGGTTCAACGGTGCTCATCATGGCATTGAGTGTTGCCGCGACGATGGTGGCCACATTAGGGGTGGGATTGTCGGCAGGCGCAGGAGTCGAAGCGGGCGTGATCCACGAGCAAGCCATTGTAATCACCCAAAGAACAAACAGACCGAACACCACAGAACGCTTGGACATAACCCTTTCTCCACCAAATGGGATATAAATTGCCGTCATTGTAATCGCATTGCAGAAAACCTCCCATCCCCCATAAGTACCAACTCAACCGCTCACGCGCGTTGACTGTGGGGCAAAACTACAAAACTATCTCCTCCCCCCGCTCCGGGTAAAACACCTGGCGCGCCCCGTTTTCCAGCAGTTTCTCGCGCAGCGCGTTGGCCGCTTCTGCCTCGCCGTGGACCAGGAAAATCTTCTTAGCCTGCGCTGCCAGCGCATAGGGGAGCAGGAAATCCTGCCCGGCATGTGCCGAAAGCCCGCCGATCGTCACTACCTCGGCGCGCACCGTGTACGTTTCGCCAAAGATGCGCACCTGCGACTCACGGTCCGCCAGGCGCCGACCCAGCGTATGGGGTGCTTGCCAGGAGACGATCAGGATCGTGTTGCGCGGATCGCCGATATGATTGCGTAAGTGGTGCAGAATGCGCCCCGTCTCGGCCATGCCGGAAGCGGAGATGATGATCATCGGGTCCCGGCGCTCGTTGAGCTGCTTGGATTCCTCCACCGAGCGCACATAATGCAAATGCTCAAAGTCCAGTGCCGGGTGGCGATATTCGAGCACAAAGCGCCGCGTCTCCTCGTCAAAACACTCTGTATGCTGTCGAAAGATCGCCGAAGCATCCACCGCCAACGGGCTATCCACGTAAACCGGCACAGGTGGGATTTCCTTCTTTTCCACCATCTGATGAATATCGTAAACCAGCTCCTGTGTTCGCCCCACGGCAAAGGCCGGCACGATCACCTTCCCCCCGCGCTCCAGCGTACGAAGAATGACCTCACGCAACTCCTCGTAGGCCACCTGCGGATCGCGATGTGGCTTATGACCATAGGTAGATTCCATGATCAGGTAATCCACAGGAGAAGGCAGGACCGGATCGCGCAGCAAGGGCAGATTCGGACGGCCGATATCGCCGGAAAACCAAATCCGCACCTTTCGCCTCCCTTCTTGGACCTCGAGGCGGATCGCCGCGGAACCGAGAATGTGCCCGGCCTCGACAAATTCTGCCACCACGCCCGGCAGCGGTTCAAACGGACGATCATACGGAACGGGGCGGAAGAGCGGCATGACTTCCAGCACATCTTCCAGTGTGTAGAGCGGCTCCAGCCGATCGTGTTGGTGCTTCCGCTGCAGATATTCGATATCCTTTTCCTGAATGTGCGCCGAATCGCGCAGCATCACGTTGGCCAGTTCTACCGTCGCCGGCGTGGCGTAGATCGGCCCTTTGAACCCTTGTTGCACCAAGTTAGGCAAGTTGCCGCTGTGATCGATATGCGCATGGGAAAGTAACACCGCTTCCACCCGCTGCGGATCGAAGGGGAAACGACGATTCCGTTCATAGGCCTCGGCGCGTCGCCCTTGGAACAATCCACATTCCAACAGCAAGCTTCGCCCGTTGACCTCCAACAGGAACTGCGACCCGGTTACGGTTTGAGCCGCTCCATGGAAAATCACTCGGATGCTCATCGTATCCTCATTGCGTTATGGCGAGTGGCTGGGCGCTCTGTTGCAGCACTTCCAGGATTTCTCCGCCGAAGGTGCGCAATCGCCAAGGAGAACTTCTCAGCACCTCTTGCAATGCCTCGGAAGTCAGCGGATTGCGCTGCGCCAGTGCTTCTAGCAGTGAGCGTGGCAGGATCACGTCTGATTCCACGCCCCAGCGCTGCGCCACCCGTTTGCGCCAGGCCTTTAGTTGTTCCAAGCGTTCGAGGAATGCCGTATCCATCGGCGGAGGGGGAATGTATTTCGGCACTTCTTGTGATTGTGCTTTCTCGATCACCTGCAAGATGGCCTCTCCCCAAAGGCGGATCTGGCGAGCAGAAAGCCCACAGCGGGTGAGATCGTAAAGCCCCTGTGGTGGTGTGCGCACTAGCTGCAGCAAAACCTTCTCACCGAGCACTTTGAAAGGCGGGCGGTTGAGTCGTTTTGCCGTCTCCTCACGCCATTCCCAAAGGGCCTGCAACACCATCCGTTGACGAGCGGTCAGAGCATGGGCATGTGCCACTCGTTCCCAGCGTGGCCGGTGAGGCGGAATGTTCAAAGATTCCAGAGCAATGCGCTGAAAATCTTCTTCGGCCAGCTCCCGGCGTCCGCTCTGATCCAATTCCTCTGCCAAAGTTTTTCGCAGAGGGATCAGGTAGTGGGTATCCAGGCGCGCATATTCCATGCGCTCGACTGAAAGTGGTCGTTCGGCCCAATTGGCTTTCTGGTGACGCTTATCCAAATGCACTTGGAAATACCGTTCGAGCAGCGCATCCAGCCCCACCGCCTGTTGTCCTAAGACGCGCGCCGCGTGCATCGTATCAAAGAGGGGAAAGACCTTAAAACCGAAGTCACGATACAGGCACAACAGATCGTAACCGGCGGCATGAAAAATCTTTTCCACCCCGGCATCTGCAAAGATCGCGGCCAGGGGTTGCAAATCACGCAGCTTCAAGGGATCGATCAGATAATCGCTTTCGGGTGTGGAAATCTGGATCAGACAAATCTGTTCGCGATACGCATGCAGCCCGTTCGATTCGGTATCTACTGCTAATTGTGGCCAGCCCTGCAGATCGTCGATCATCCGTTTCAAGGCTTGCGGTGTATCCACCCAGATCGGTGGAGGCAGAGGAGATGTGTTCATGCGGTTTATTATACCTTGCAAAAATCATGTCTTGTCACATAGGCTCGATTCAATAGGACACGGATAAACACAGATGACACGGAAGAAAGGGCTTTTTGCGGTGAGCTCATACTTTTGACTTCACTGCCAAGGCCATGCCTTCTCACATAGGCTCAATCCATAGGAGATGAAAAAACATGGAGGTCAGGGAAATCGCGCGACTTTATCCCTAATTGGGTCAAAGTTGAAATCGTTTGTTCCCTCAGTCCTTGCGCGGTCAATTTGGACGCCGCCCGTGCGACAGATCGCCGTTTGGGCAATCGCTCTTGCTCCATCAAGCCCATTCGTGTCACGGTGATTTATCCCGTTTGGGCAAGGCAAAGCGATGACTCAAAGTTCGTTTTCATCTGTGGACACCCGCGTTCATTTATGCCCAATTCCATAGAAAGGGTATAATCATTTCATGATCTTTAGCCGTAAGATCGGAATCTTGTTCTTGGGATTGCTGCTACTGATCGGGTTGTGGTATCTTCCGCCGGTTCATTCCCGCCTGGCCTGGCGCCTGGATGAGGTGCGGGCGCGCATCCGCTTTGCGCTCCGTCCACCGGATCAACTCACGTTCCTGCCCACCCCGATCACACCCCTCCCACCGCCACAAATCGTCCGCAGTGTTCTCACCCCACTTCCAGCGACGCCGACGCCCATCACCCCCATCGCTTCACCGACTCCTACTCCGAGACCTCTGCCGCCAGCGATGGTGCTCAGCGGCATACGGTATGAGAACCAGTTCAACCGTTGGAACTATTGTGGTCCGGCGAATTTCTCCATGGCGCTGACCTTTTGGGGCTGGAAAGGCGATCGGGATACGATCGGTCGGGCGATCAAGCCCGGAGAGAAGGATAAAAACGTCATGCCCTATGAGTTCCGGGATTATGTCGAAGAGAACGTGCCCGGCTTGAAGGTGCTCATTCGCCTGGGCGGTGACCTGGATACGCTCAAGCGCTTGATCGCCGGTGGTTATCCGGTAATCGCCGAAAAAGGCTACTATGAGCGCGATTACACCGGCAAGATCGGCTGGATGGGGCATTATCAATTCGTCACCGGGTACGATGATACGAGCGGCGTGCTTATCGTTCAGGATACCTATCTGGACGGCCCGGATTTTCACATCCCTTATGAGAAGTTCATCGAGGGCTGGCGCTCGTTCAACTACCTGTTCCTGGTCGCTTTTCCGGTGGAACGGGAAGGGGAGGTCCTGGATCTGCTTGGCAACTATGCTGATGAGATCTGGGCCGCCCGTCATGCCCTGGAGATCGCCCGGCAGGAAGCGCAGACTTTGAGCGGGATCGATCAGTTCTTCGCTTGGTTCAACATTGGCAGCAGCCATGTCGCTTTGCGCGAATACGTGGATGCGGCCTATGCGTATGACTATGCTTTTCAGCTCTATGCACAACTTCCCACCGATAACACCAGCCGCCCCTATCGCATGATGTGGTATCAGACGGGCCCGTATTGGGCTTACTACTATAGCGGTCGCTATACGGATGTCATCAACCTGGCAAATGTGACCCTGGAAACGCCCACCGATGGCGCAGTGTTGGAAGAGAGCTTGCTCTGGCGCGGCCGCGCCTATCGCATCCTCGGTCAACGGGAGGCAGCGATTGAGGATTTCCGCGCCGCGCTCAAGGTCCACCCCGGCTGGGCGCCGGCGCTGCAAGCACTCCAGGAGTTCGGAATCACTCCATGAGGATCCTGCACTTTGCCGATGCTCATATCGATATTGCCAATTACGGGCGACACGATCCCACCAGTGGCCTGCCCGTGCGTGTTTTGGATTTCCTGCGCGCGCTGGATCAGATCGTTGATACCGCCATCCAGGAAAAAGTGGACCTGGTGCTCTTTGCCGGCGATGCCTATAAGGATCGCGCTCCCTCTCCTACCTTTCAGCGTGAATGGGGGTCGCGTATCGTGCGGCTTTCCAAAGCTGGTATTCCAACCCTGCTTTTGGTGGGAAATCACGATCTTTCGCCGGCCTTCGGACGCGCCCATGCTGTCCAGGAATTTGAAACGCTCCAGGTACCTTATGTGCGCGTCTTGGCGAGGCCACAATTTCTAGCTCCTGGCGATCTATGGGAATTGCCTCTTCAGGTGATTGTGCTTCCCTGGATCACGCGCTCCAACCTGGTGGCGCTCTACGATCTCCATGGCGAAGCACTACAAGAGATCAATACAAAACTGGAAGAGCGAATCCATGAGATGATACGCCAATGGCTGGAGCGTTCCGATCCGACCTTGCCGACCGTTTTATGTGCTCATGCTTCCGTCCAAGGGGCGATCTACGGTTCGGAACGTTCGATCATGTTGGGGAACGATTTCGTGCTTTCGCAGGCACTGGTCAAGGATCCGCGCTTGGATTACGTTGCCCTAGGTCATATCCACAAAGCACAAAATTTGAATGAGGGAGGGCATCCACCGGTGGTCTATCCCGGCTCGATCGAGCGCGTGGATTTCGGCGAAGCCGAGGATGAAAAGTTTTTCGTACTGGCCGAGGTAGAAAAGGGGAAAACTCGTCTGGAATGGCGTAAAATAGAAGGGACACGGCGCTTCATCGATCGTTTTGTTCGCATTCACTCGAACGAAAAGGTGATGGCGGCCATTTTAGAGGCCTTGCCATCGGCACAATTGGAAGAGGCGATTGTCCGTTTGACGGTGGAATACCCGCGTGAATTGGAGCCGCTGATTGATGAGACGCTCATCCGTCAACACTGCCGGCAAGCTTTTGAGCTTCACTTCATCCGCAAACCGCTCCATCCTTCGCGCATTCGGCTACCGCAGGATCAAAGCATTGTAGGCCTTTCGCCTGTCGATCTTTTGGAGCAATACTGGCGCTCCTTACACATGGAGGAAGCACAAATTGCTGCTTTGAAAGCACTGGCACTAGAGGTACTTTCAGAGGAGATACCCTAACTTATCATCCAGCGGAGGTCAAGAGATGCCCCCAAAACGTGTGTTGATCGTGGATGATCATGAGGTAGTGCGTCTCGGTTTAAAGGCGCTTTTAGAACGACGCACCGATTTTTTGGTGGTTGGTGAAGCCGGCACGGCGCGCGAAGCCGTTGAAAAGGCCCTGGCCTTGCGTCCGGATATTGTGCTCATGGATATTCGCCTGCCGGGTGCTTCGGGCATTGAGGCCTGTGAGCAAATTGTGAATCAACTGCCCGAAACGCGCGTGGTGATGCTCACCTCCTACGCCGAGGATGAGATGCTCTTTTCGGCCATTCGGGCCGGCGCTTCGGGCTATGTGCTCAAGCAGATCGGCAGCGATGACCTGATCCGGGCACTGGAAGCGGTCGGACGGGGCGAGGCCTTGCTCGATCCCGCCGTCACCCAGCGCGTGTTCCAGGAAGTGCGCCGGGCAGTCAAGGAGGAAGAGGCCGCGGCCTTTGCCAACCTAACCCAACAGGAAAAACACGTCCTTCTCTTGGTTTCGGAAGGGAAGACCAACCGCGAGATCGCCCAGGCCCTGTTCCTTGGTGAGGGCACGGTGCGCAATTACGTCAGCAGTATTCTGGCCAAGCTCGGGGTCAACAACCGCGCCGAAGCCGCTGCCTATGCCGTAGAGCATAACCTGAAAGATCATTTGTGATCACTCTTTCCGATCCGCCTCTCACCTTACAACCACTTCGCGAGGAGCAGGCTCCTGCCCTCTACCGCGCCGTGCGCGCCTCGTTGGAGGATCTGATTCCCTGGATGTCCTGGGCCCATCGTGACTATTCGCTTGCCGAAGCGCGCGATTGGGTCCGCATGGCAAACAGACAGTGGCGGGAAGGGCGATACTATGGCTTCGGCATCTTTGGCCAGGATGGAGAATTGATCGGTATCTCTAGCCTGGGGCAGATCCATCCCTACTATCGCTTTGCAAACCTGGGCTATTGGGTGCACCATGCCTATCGCGGGCAAGGGATCGCCGGGCGCGCAGCGCGTTTGGTGGCGCGTTTCGGTTTTGAGTCGCTGGGTTTGCTGCGCATCGAGATCGTCATCGCCACCGAAAATTACGCCAGTCGCCGTGTGGCAGAGAAGATCGTCGCC
>JBBIGZ010000071.1:0-14967 GCA_037447295.1 Chloroflexota bacterium
CAGGTATGGCAAGAAGGCCTGGGGGTTGGCCTGGGCGAGTCCGCGGTAGAGCCTTACCGCTTCTTCGGTTGCCGCCAGCGCTGCTTCCCGCCGGCCCAAATCGGAGAGCACATTGCCCAAATTGCCGAATAGGCGAGCGCGTTCCTGAGTTTCCTCCGGCGGTATTGCCTTCAGCAGCGCCGACCAAATCGCGGCAGCCAGGGGCCATACCGTCATGCGGCGGGCCGGCGCCAAAAGGAGCGATCCTTTTTCCCCTGCAACCTCCTCTGCAATCAGCAGACGACGGTCCATCTCCTCCAGGAAGGGAAGAAGGTGGTGCTCCTCTTTTCGGAGCCGCTCTTCCACCCATGCCGAGGCCCGCTTCAGGTATTCCCACCCCTTTTCCTGCCATCCGCCGGCCCACAGCCGCTCCAGCACCCCGAAGGTCTTCCAGACCATCCTGGCTGCTGTTGCTGCTTCCCCTTCCATCTCCTGGCGGGTCGGCAGTGCCCATTCGAGCAACTCAGGCCAGCGCTCCACTCCCTGCGCCAGGGCGAAATCGGCCAACGGGTCGGGGGTGATGGGCGGAAGAGTGCCCTGCTGCCATTCCGGAAAGAGCTCGCGGAAGCGCTTTGCCAACCAGCCCCAGTCCAGGGTCTGGCCGGTGGCGCTGCGGATGGGCTGGAAATGGGCCTGCAGGAAGGCGGCCAGTTGGGCTTCCTCGGCAAAGGGCCGCCCCAGGGTGGCCAGCAGGAGCACCTGCTCGATGATCCTCTCGAGGACATCATCTTCTGCCCACGTGACACCGTGCTTTTCCAGGGAAGGGCGCAGCAGCCGTATCCAGGCCTCTCGCTCGCGATCCCAGGTGGATTGCAGGATGGCTGTTTCGTCCCGCGGCGAGGCAAGGCGATGGCCGGCGGCGGCATGCAGCGCCAGCAGGATCAACGGCAACGGGCGCTCGGGAAGGTCCTGGGGAGCGTAGGTGACGGGGGAGGACGGTGCCTTGGATGCCTTAAGATGCTGCCGGAAGGCCTCCACGGTGTGCCGGAAGAACGCCGAGCGCTCCTCCGCTTCGATCGACGGCAGTGGCCGTGCCTCCTTCTCCACGCCAGGCAGGGCGAGGAACTCCCGGCGATGGGGATGGTCCAACCCCTTTCCGCTGTTTAGCGTTTGGGCCAGCCATTCGGGCATGGTACGCTCCAGGAAGATCAGGGCGAGGGGCGCGGCGCGCGGAGAAGGACCTTCTTCGGGCGCCAGATGGGCGAGGGCGATAGGGATCAGCGCCTGGAGCAGGTTCATTGCTGCCGCTTGGCGCTGGGCGACGTAATCCAGGATGAGCAGCGTGGGGCGGGGATCGGAGACCAGGCGCTCGGCGGTTTGAGGGTCCAGCGAGCCGTGGTCGTGGAGGAAGCCCACCCACCAGCCCTCCTGTCGCAGGACCTGGCCGGCTTCGATCAATAGGCGGGTCTTACCGCTGCCACCCGGGGCGAGGTAGAGGCGCAGCCCCACCCGCCCTTCGGCCTGTTCCAAGCCTTTGGCCCATGCCAGCAGTTCATCCAAGGTCTGCTGAAAGCCGCGGCCGGAGTAGGACACCAGGCGGTACTTGGGTTGGAGCAGGTAGGCGCGCAGGTGGTCTTCCGACGGCGGCGGACGCACTGGCCAGGTGACCAGGTCGATTGGCAGGCCGCGCAACGCATTGATCGCCCGGTAGAGTGCCTCCAGGTGCTTCTGCAACTGTTCGACCCGCGTTTCGGTACGCAGGATGCTCAGGGCGAGGACGACGGCGCGGAAATCATTATCCGCCAGCAGGGCAGAACGCAGGTACTGCAGGTAGAGCGCAGTGGCCTTTTGCTTCTGCGGCGAATCGATCGACGGAATCCCGGCGAACTCTTGCTCCAACAGGTGCTGCAGGTCGGCCTCGTCCCAACGCTTCAGCAAGGTTTCCAGCGCCTGACGGAAGAGCGGGCGGTCTTGCTGAGGGAGCATCGCCACCCAGTCGGCGACGTCTTTCAGCCCTTGTTCATGGGCCTTATCGATAAATTCTTTCTCCGCCTGGCGCAGGCCTTCCTCCAGGCGGCTTCTGGCCTGGCGATCGCGGCGCAGGGCTTCCACTCCCTGGGCGGCGCGGCGGGCAAGCGGCGTGCCGGGTACCCCGAATGTGCCCAGCACTTCGAGCAAGATGTCAATGGCCTGAGCGATGTTTTCGTGTGTGACCATAGCGCTCCTCACAATCGAATAGGCAACGGGCAAATACGGAGTGAATCGGGCGGAGGCGGATGGCTCTGCGGTTGCGTTCTGGCGGCGGATTGGTTGACGTCTGACTGATTATTTTAACAAAAAAAGCACCAAATGTGTATTATTTGATGAAATTCAATTCTAATGTGCTTTGCGGATCAGGGTCGGTTTTTACTCGTTTTCCGGGGATTCGCCAAAGAACAATTCCCACCAGGTTTCCAGGTGGC
Organism: Chloroflexota bacterium; assembly: GCA_037447295.1. GTDB lineage: Bacteria > Chloroflexota > Anaerolineae > Anaerolineales > Villigracilaceae > 630D-37. Next base: position 2,442 of record JBBIGZ010000071.1, read on the forward strand.
TCCGAGTGGGAATAGCAAGGGTGGGGGTGGGGATGATCATGGGGGTGGCACCGGGTTGCGGCAGGGGGATGACGGGATGATCGCCTTCGCGGATGTAGCCGGCTTCGCGGCGCGCCCATTCTTCGACGGCCTGATCCGAGGCAGCGTAGGTCAGCTGGGCTTGGAGGGCGATCTGCGTTTGGGCCAAGGTGGTGACCTGGGCGCGTAGTTTGCGCGCTTCGCCTTCGAGCTCCTGGATGCGCTGCAGGCGGTAGTTTAGATCGGTGAGCCAGAAGAAGAGGAAGAACAGCCCTAGAAGGAGCAGGACCCGGCGAAAGAGAGCTCGTTTCATGCCACGCCCTCGATCACGACCATGTTCGTGCGCGCGTAGCGATGACGCAGGGCACGCGCCGGCGCGTATTCGGGCGAATGGAGCCAGGCTTTGGCCTGTTCGATGCTCTCGAATTCCAGGATCACCAGGCGCTTGGGCTGCCATTCGCCTTCCAACACTTCGGTGTGTCCACCGCGCGCCAAGTAGCGGCCGCCGTATTGGGCGACGGTGGCCGGCGCCAGCTTGACGTATTCCTGATACCCTTCGGGATCGGTTACTTCGATATCCACGACGACATACGCAGACATGAGGGACCTCCTTGAGGAAAGTTTACAAAACAGCCATGGCGCACCCGTCGGCGCGACGATCCGAGCCGCCGATCAGCACACCGCTTTGGCGATCGCACAGGATGACTTGGCCGCGGCCGAAGAGGGCGCGTTCCCAACCTTCGACGGAGCGCACGGAATGCCCCCATTCGCTCAGGGTTTGCAGGGTGGCGGGCGAAATGCCGTTTTCCAGCGCCAGACGGCTGCCAGCGGTGCCCTCTTCCAGGCAGAAGCGCGGCAAATCGAGGGCCTCTTGCGGGTTCATGCCGTTTTCGATCAGCGCCAGGAAGACCTGAACGTGGCCTTGCGGTTGCATGAAGCCGCCCATCACGCCGAAGGAGGCGAAGAGGGCGCCGTCATCGGCGTGGGTGATCAGGGCGGGGATGATGGTGTGGTAGGGGCGCTTGCGCGGGGCCAAGGCGTTCGGATGGCCGGCCTGTAGGCTGAAATTATGGCCGCGATTCTGCAGCGTGAAGCCCCAGCCGCGGGGCACGATGCCGGTACCGAAGCCCATGTAGTTGCTATTGATGAACGAGCAGGCATTGCTCCACCGATCCACCACGGTCAGGTAGACCGTATCGGATGCGGGATAGGGGATGCCGGGGGGAAGGTGCGGGTTGGCACGCTTCGGCGCAATCAGAGCCCGACGACGGGCGAGGTAGCCCGGGTCCAGCAAGGTGGCGAGCGGCACGTCCGCTACCCGTGGATCGGCGATGAAGGCACGCGCGTCGGCAAAGGCCAGGCGCAAAGCTTCGATCTCCAGGTGCAATCGTTCTGCCGAAAGCGGATCGGAGGGCAGTTCAAAGCCCTCCAGGATGCCCAGCGCCAGGAGCGCGGTCAAACCCTGACCGTTCGGCGGGCATTCCCAGAGCCGAAAGTCTTTATAGCGGATGGAGATCGGGGCATCCCAGGTGGAGGTGTGCTCGGCCAGGTCTGCCGGGCTCAGGCAACCGCCGGCTTGCTGCACGGCGGCGACGATGGCCTCGGCGATTTCGCCTTCATAAAAAGCCTTTGTGCCCCCTTCGGCGATGCGGCGCAGGGTTTTTGCCAGGCCGGGGTTACGGAAGAGTTCACCGGGGCGCGGGGCGCGTTGCCCTTCGATCAGCAGCTCGGAGCCGTTGAGTGCCTGGAGTAGCTGTCTTTCGGCGCGTTGCCAAAAATGCGCCGTGATCGGGGCGACCGGAAAGCCTTCTTCCGCCAGGCGAATGGCCGGGGCGAGCACTTCGCCGAGCGGGAGCGTGCCATGCCGTTCGAGCAGATCGCACCAGCCGGCACAGGCGCCGGGCACGGTGATGGTATAGGGGTGGAACGGCGGGAGCGATTCGCCGAACCCTTCCTTTTGCAGGCGCTCCAGGGTGAGCGCGGCCGGCGCACGGCCAGACCCGTTCAAAGCGCTGATTTGGCGGGTGCTTGCTTCGTAGAAGAGGGCAAAACAATCTCCACCCAGCCCGGTGGAGGTCGGTTCGGTGACGTTGAGCGCCGCGGCGGTGGCAATGGCGGCATCGGCCGCGTTTCCGCCGCGTTCCAAAATTTGCAGGCCGGCGGCAACGGCCAGCGGTTGTGAGGTGGCAACCATGCCGTTGCGCCCGAAGACCGGTGAACGAGTGGCATAGGGATGGTTCATGATGAGGGCTCCTGGCGAGGGAGGGTGGTGACCAGTACCTTATCAACGCGGCGGCCATCCATATCCATGACTTCAAAGCGCAGGTTCTGCCATTCCAGGCGATCGGCGACCTGCGGAATGCGGCCGAGCATGGTCATCAGGAAACCGCCGAGGGTTTCGTATTCTTCTTCTTGGGGCAGATGAGGGATGTTGAAAATCTCTTTGAAGTCATCCACCGGCAACATGCCATCCAACAACCAGGAGCCATCCTGGCGTTGAACGGCCTGGGCCTCTTCGCCGCTCAGATCGCCGACGATCTCGGAGAGCAGGTCGTTGAGCGTGATCAGCCCCTGGACGCTGCCGAATTCGTTGACCACCAAGAGCATTTCGCGGTTGCTTTCCCTGAAAATCTCCAGGGCGCGCGAGGCCAGGGTAGTTTCCGGGACGAAGGCGACCGGCTGAATGCACTCTTCCAAGCGGATCGGGCGGCCTTCGAGCAGCGGGATCAGCAGGTCGCGGGTTTTGACGATCCCCAGCACGTTATCCAGGTCATCGCGGCAGACGGGGAAGCGCGAGAAGGGGTTTTCGGCAATTTTGTGCTTGATTTCTTCGAGCGGATCCTGGATATCCAGCCAGACGATTTCGCTGCGCGGCGTCATCAGGGAATAGACGCGCTGATCGTGGAGCTGGAAGACGCCACTCACCATTTCCTGCTCGGATTCTTCAAAGACGCCGGCCTGCGTGCCCTGATCGAGCAAGACGCGGATCTCCTCTTCGCTGATTGACTGTTCCTGTATGGTGCGAATGCCCAGTATTTGCAACAGGAGATCGGTAGAAAAGCCGAGAAAACGCACTACCGGCGAGAAGAGAAATAGAAATAGGCGCATCGGTCCAATGCTCCAGCGGGCAATGCGCTCGTTATAGGTCAACCCTAGGCGCTTGGGCACCAACTCTCCCAGGACGATGGAGAGGAACGTGATGAGGAGGACGATCAGAACCAAGGCGATGGTGTGACTATAGGCAGCGATCCAGGGGATATTTTGAAAGAGCTGTTCCAGATAGATGAAGAGTGTCGCGCCGCTGATCGCCCCCAGCAGGAGATCGGTCAGGGTGATGCCGATCTGGACTGCGGAGAGGAATTGATTGGGATTTTCCAGAAGGTGCAGAATCTGATGCGCACTTCGGTCGGTCTCTGCTCTCCCTTGCAGGCGTGCTTTGGGCAAGGAAAGCAAGGCAGCTTCGGTCATGGAGAGCAGACTGTGGAAGAACAGGAGGAGGAGAATGATGGAAATTTCTCTAACAGGTTCGATCATTTTGGGTGGGTGAATTCGTTGTTATTTTACTCTAATTCCTTTCCCTTCCACCGCGCGTCCGATAACCGAAAGGAATACATCCTGGGCTTTGCAAGCCTGTTCCAAGGCAGCGAGTTTTTCAGGAGGGATGCCGAGGAGCAGGCCGCCGCTGGTTTGCGGGTCGAAGAGGAGCATTTGCTCTTCTTCCGGGCGCGGGGGATCGAAGGTCACCCATTGACCGAAGTACAGGCGGTTATCATGAGCGCCGCCGGGGAAGGTGAACAGCGAGGCATAATGCCATGCGGCAGTGGTGAAAGGAACGCGTTCGAATTCGATCTCCAACCCAAGGCCGGAGGCATTGGCCATCTCCAAGGCATGGCCGAGCAAGCTGAAACCGGTCACATCGGTGGCGGCGCGTAGGCCGTGTTCGACGGCCAGGCGAGAAGCCTCACGATTGAGGCGCTTCATCCAACGCACCACTTCGGCCACGTCTTCCGGGGCGGCCTTCTGCTGCTTGAGCGCAGTGGTGGTGACGCCGAAGCCCAGCGGTTTGGTCAGCGCGAGCAGGTCACCGGGGCGCAGGCCGGCCTTGGTGAGCATTTTTTGGGGGTGGACGAGGCCGATCACCACCAGGCCGTATTTCGGCTCTTTATCCTGAATGGTGTGACCGCCGGCGATCACCACGCCGGCCCGACGGGCGGTTTCTGCGCCGCCGCGCAGGATTTCGCTCAAGATTTCCGTCGGCAATTGGGGCGGCAGGGCGGCGATATTCAAGGCCAGGAACGGTTCGCCGCCCATGGCATAAATATCCGAGAGGCTGTTGGCTGCGGCGATGGCGCCGTAGTCATAAGCCTCATCCACCACGGGGGTGAAGAAATCGGTGGTCACCACTAGGGCGCGCGTCTCATCCAGCCTCCAGATGGCAGCATCATCGGGGCTTTCCAAGCCGACCAGCAAATCCGGGTAATCTTCCTTGCGAAAGATGTTTTGGACGGGGCGCAACACGTGCGCCAGCGTTTCCGCATTGAGTTTAGAAGCTCAACCGGCGCAGGAGGAAAGGCTGGTCAGGCGAATTTGTTTGCCGCTCGGAAAGACTTCGCTCATCGGGTCCTTTCAGGGTGTTGGCGTAGGCGTTGCTTGCGGCAGCGGCAGGATGAACGGAGCGCCGCTGGGGAGGATCAGGGTTTGGATGGAAGGAGAAATCTTGAGGATGTAGAGGTATTGGAGCAATTCAGGGTTATTTCGCAAGACTTCTTGGATCGTCGCCAGGGCTTTGGCTTCGGCTTCGGCCTGGATCAGACGGGCTTCGGCTTCACCCTTGGCTTGGATCACGGCGGCATCGGCTTGACCTTGGGCGATCTGCCGAGCCTGTTCGGCTTCCTGCTTCTTCTGCTCGACGACGAAGCGCGCCTGGAGCGCCATTTGCTCGGCGATCTGCTTTTGCTCCACGGCTTTGGCATACTCTTCGCTGAAGTGAATATTACGCAGGACGAAGTCGATCAGTATGAGGCTGTTCTCGCTCAATTTTTTGTGCAGTTCTGCGGTGATGCTACTTTCCAGCTCGGCGCGCTTTGTGCTGACGATCTCCTCCACGCCGTATTGGGAGGCCATATCGCGGATGATACCGCGTGCCAGCGGACGTACCAGCTCGTTTGCGTAGCGATCTTGCCAGGTGATGTGCAAGTCAATGACGTGTTCCGGGTCAACGGCGAAGATGACCGAGGAATCAATATACACTTCCTGTCCATCTTTGGTGCGGGCGCGGATCGAGTCATCGCCGAAAACTTGCCCTTCTGATGGGGCGGCAGACATGGTGTAGGTTTGGCGCGAGATCGGGTAGCGCTTTACCTGCTCGAAGAAGGGCACGATCCAGCGGAGGCCGGGTTCAAGGGGCTGTTCGCGATAGCCCTTTGGCGAAAGGGCGGAGAGCACCACGCCGCGCTCTTCGGGAGCGATGAATACCACGCCGGCGCCGATGATTGAGAGTACGATGGCAATGGCGAGCAGAATGAGAGCAGGGAATATCCAACTGCGGACAGAGATGCGGCGATTAGAACGTACCAGCATCAACAATAAGAGACCCAAAAATCCAACCCAGGTAAAGAAGGCTGCCATTCGGATAAAGGACGCGATGTTCATGAGTACCTCCGGTGGGTGAAAACCTATGTCAGGATCGGCGTCAACTAGAAGAATTATACCAGCCTATCTCAGCCGGTGAATGCGTTGGGAACAAAAAAACGCGCTCGCGGCGCGTTTTCGCTTTGAGTGCCCCCACGGGGATTCGAACCCCGGTTTTGGCCTTGAAAGGGCCGCGTCCTGGTCCTCTAGACGATGGGGGCGAAATGCGGGCAGATTGTATCATTGCCCTGCAAAACGGTCAAGGATTTTGCGGGATGAAACCGCTACAAAAACCAACTACAAACAGTCAGCCCAGAAATGCGCGTTCACAAGTAGAATGAGTTGTGGTAAACTTTTCACGTACACATCTCCCCACCTTTCAGGAGTCATTCATGAGCAAATCTCGTGCCGATCAAATCGTAGAACGCCTGCGAGCGATGCAAATTGCTGCCCCGGATATCGAAGCTTCGGCTGTTGTTTCGGTAGACGGCCTGATTATGGCTTCGGCATTGCCGGCAGATGTTGAGGAAGATCGTGTTTCGGCGATGTCGGCAGCTATGCTCAGCTTGGGTGAACGTATCGCGAAAGAATTGGGACGCGGCGGCCTGGAGCAGGTGTACATTAAGGGAGATAATGGATTTATTGTGCTCACTTCTGTTGGTGAAGAGGCCGTCTTAACGGCATTGGCTCGCCAGGAGGCCAAGCTCGGCCTGATCTTCCTGGAAATGCGCCGGGCCGCAGAAGATCTGCGCAAGCTTGTGGGATGATGGGTAACATCTACCTGGATTTGGGTATCTTTCGGATGGGGAGGGTTGGTCAGCCCTCCCCATCATTCCGTTTGTAGCAGGAGAGTAACCGTGACCCGATATATCATTTTCACCGGTGGTGTGGTTTCATCCGTTGGAAAAGGAGTAACAGCCGCGGCGACCGGCCTTTTGCTGAAGGAACGCGGTCTGCGCGTAGCCGTTCAGAAGTTAGACCCGTATATCAATGTCGATCCGGGCACGATGTCGCCCTATCAGCATGGGGAGGTGTTTGTGCTCGATGACGGCGCCGAAACCGATCTGGACCTTGGGCACTACGAGCGCTTCATTGACATTCGCCTGACGCGCGTTTCTAACTTCACTAGCGGGCAAGTCTATGCCGAGATCATCCAAAAAGAGCGGCGTGGCGATTTTCTGGGCGGGACGATCCAGGTGATTCCGCATATTACCAATGAGATCAAACGGCGCATTGGGTTGGTGCCGCGCGAAACCGGCGCCGAAGTGGTGGTGATTGAGGTCGGTGGGACGGTTGGGGATATTGAATCGCAACCTTTTCTCGAGGCGTTGCGTCAGCTGCGCAACGAGGTGGGGCGCGAGAATGTCTTTTTCGTCCATGTTACCTGGTTGCCCTATATCGGAGCGACCGGGGAATTGAAGACCAAGCCTACCCAGCACTCGGTTGCGGCACTACGATCGATCGGTATCTCGCCGAATATGATCATTGCCCGTTCGGATTATCCGATCGACGATGGAATTTGCGAGAAGATCGCCCTCTTTTGCGATGTGGAGAAGCGTGCTGTGGTGCCGATGGTGACGACCGACGTGCTTTACGAGGTGCCCCTTTTGCTCGAAGAGCGCGGAGTTGGCGAGTATCTGATCGAGCGCTTGAGGCTAACGCCTCGCAAGGACCCGGATTGGCAGCCCTGGCGAGACCTGGTGGAACGCGTCCGGCGTCCCAAGCCGACGGTCAAGATTGCGCTGGTGGGCAAATACGTGGAATTGCAGGATGCGTATATGTCGGTGCGCGAGGCGCTGAAACATGCGGCGCTGGCGAACGATGTGGATGTCAAAATCCTGTGGGTCCATTCGGTGGACTTGGAGAAGGGCAAAGGATGGGATCAGATCGAACAGGCACACGGGATTCTGGTGCCGGGAGGGTTTGGTTCGCGAGGGGTTGAGGGCAAGATCATGGCGGCGCGCTACGCACGGGAACATAAAGTGCCTTACTTGGGACTATGCCTGGGGATGCAGCTGATGTGTGTTGAATTTGCGCGCAATGTGCTGGGGCTGGAAGATGCCCATTCGACCGAATTCGACCGATCGACGCCCCATCCGGTGATCGATCTGATGCTGGAACAACGCTCGATCACCGACCTGGGCGGTACGATGCGGCTCGGACTTTACCCGTGTGTGCTCAAGCCGGGCAGCAAAGCCGCAGCCTGTTACAACACCTCACAAGTCGAAGAACGGCATCGTCATCGGTTCGAATTCAACAATCACTATCGTAGCCTGTTTGAGAAAGCCGGCATGCTCTTTTCCGGGCTTTCGCCAGATGGGAGGCTGGTGGAAATTGCTGAGATTGCCGATCATCCCTTTATGATCGGTTCCCAGTTCCATCCGGAGTTCCTTTCCAGGCCGATGCGCCCGCATCCCTTGTTTGTGGGGTTCGTGCGCGCGGCGAAGGAGTTTAGTCAAGTGGTTGGTTAGTTGGGCGGTTAGGTGGTCGGGTGGTCGCGCGGTCGATTAGTCGGGTGGTTGGTCGAACGGATGGGAGTGGAAATCGGACGCAGATGAATAGAATGTGACGAGTTGAGACGGATGGATGTGGACCGGGAATGAGCACGAAGGGGCATGGTGGGCACGGAGTGCTGTTACCATCACCAACCACGGTCCACCGTCCACCGTCTACCGTCCATCGTCCATGGTCCACGGTCCATAGTCCGATCATTGACAGCAGAAGCATCTGCAAGTATGCTAATGCCGACAATTTGACTCGGAGAAGAAACGATATGCGCCGTATTTCGGTATTCACATGGCGATTATGGATATTGGCCATCGTCACGTTTGCGGTGACGGTTTTGGGGCGTTGGGCAACGGTACATCAGGCGTTCACTTGCACTACCTGGCCGCTTTGCTGGCCGGAAGGTGGCCGTGGTTGGCTTGATCTGCTTCATCGCTTTTTGGTGGCACTGGCGCTGTTGCTTTTGGCGGATGTTTTGCGCCGGGCGTGGAGGGACTATCGGCAAGATACGTTGATCCTGCCCTTGGCTACGCTCTTGGCGGTGCTATTCGGGGGGCAGGTTTTGATCGGGGCGTTGCTGGTCGTCCGTGGCAACCCGTTGCATTTGCTTTTGCTCCACGCGCTGACGATGATTTCCCTCTGGCTGATCCTGCTGGTTTTGACCTGGGCTTCTCTTTTCCGAACTCCAGAGCCGATTGCGGCGCAACGTTCCTGGCGCGATTTTTTTGCCTTGACCAAGCCGTTGATCGTCGGGTTGCTGTTGATTACGACGCTGGGGGGGATGGTGGCCGGTGGGCGTGCTTGGCCTGCGCCGGGGCTGGCTTTCTGGACTTTGCTCGGCGGAGCGCTGGCGGCAGGGGGATCGGGGGTGATCAATCAATATATCGATCGCGAGATCGATCGGCATATGCAACGCACGGCGCGCCGGCCGTTGGCGGCCGGAAGGGTGACGCCGGCCGAGGCGCTGGCTTTTGGGTTGGCGCTTTGCCTGCTCAGTTATTATGTGATGGCCGGTTTTGTTAACCTGCTGGCGGCTTTGCTTTCGCTGGCCGGCATCGTCTACTATGTGATTGTCTATAGCGTCTTGCTCAAGCGACGCACGGTACAGAACATCGTGATCGGCGGCGGGGCCGGGGCGATCCCACCGTTGGTGGGCTGGGCAGCGGCGACCGGAACGCTGGATTGGGCGGCACTTTTCCTGTTCTTGATCATTTTCCTATGGACGCCACCACACTTTTGGGCGCTGGCGATCGTGCGCCAAAAGGATTATGCCCGCGCCGGTGTGCCGATGTTGCCGGTGGTCCATGGCGAGAAGGAGACCCGAAAACAGATTTGGCTCTATACGCTGGCGCTGGTCGTTTTGAGCTGGGTGATGCGTTTTTTGGGGGTGGCGGGCAATTTCTATTTTGCCGTAGCGGTTTTTTTGGGGATTTGGTTGATCTACGGCGCTTGGCGCGTGTGGCGCAAGGAGGGGAATAAGGTGGCCTGGCAGATGTATCGTTGGTCAAGCATGTACTTGTTCTTCCTCTTTCTGGCGCTGATGATCGATCGCGCTTTATGAAGCTACGGTGGAGGCGGCGCTTCGGTAAGCAGGAGCGGCCTAGGTCCCTCCCCGAGTGCGCCCGGCACGAAGCGGCGGATGACAACCAAGCACGGGCAACGCACTCCGGCCGGGGCCAGCACGCGGCTTCGATCTTTCCTGTTATAATCGGCATGATGGAGAAGCGAGAATTTCATCCGGAGATGATGCCGCGCCGCGGTGAATGGACGGCGTGGGGACTATGGGCGGTGATCAGCTTGGCGCTGTGGGGAATGCACAGGCTAGGTTCGATCCCCGGCTGGGCATGGATTTTATGGGGCTTCCTGCTCTTTGCGGCGGCAAGCATTTCGCTGGGGAATTGGATGGATCGCCGAACGGTGTTGCGTTTGACGCCGGAGGGGATCGAGTTCGAGAACGGGTTGCGCCATGTGAGGCTGGGTTGGAATGAGGTGGTGGCGGTGAGTGTGTTCCCTTCTAACCTGGGGCGCACGGTGCAGGTGAGGGGGGAACAAGCCCATTTCCGTTTCAAGACGTTGGGCGAGTTTAAGTTCCGCGGTGAGACGCGGGGACGCACCGGCTTTGCGGCCGGGGAGGAGATTTTGCAAGAGATTGTGCGCCGTAGCGGGTTGCGCGCGGTGCAAGAAGAGGGAATTTTGGAATATAAACGTTAGCCAGGAGTGCGCGATGAACATTGACGAACAAGTCGAATGGCTGATGCAGGGTACCGAATACGGAGATGAAGAGCTGGCTCAGGCGATGCGCCGTGAGCTGCGCGAGCGCCTTTTGGAGGGGCGGCCGCTGCGTGTGTATTGTGGTTACGATCCCACTTCAACGGATCTGCATTTGGGTCATACGATCACGATGCGGAAGTTGCGCCAGTTCCAGGATTTGGGTCACGAGGTGACTTTCCTGATCGGCAGTTATACGGCGCTGGTGGGCGATCCCTCCGATAAGAATAAGGCGCGGCCGATCCTGACCGAGGAGCAGGTGATGGAGAATGCCCGCACCTATGCGGAGCAGGCTTTTCGGGTGCTGGATCGGGAGAAGACGCGCATTCGCTATAATGGAGAGTGGCTTTCTAAGCTGACGCTGGTGGATTTGATTCGGCTAGGGCAACATTTTACGGTGCAGCAATTCCTGACGCGCGAGAATTTCGCCAAGCGCCTGGAGCGTGGTGACCCGATCTTTTTGCACGAGACGTTCTACGCGCTGATGCAGGGGTACGATGCCGTGGCGCTACAGGCGGATGTGCAGGTAGGTGGTTCGGATCAGCTGTTCAATATCATCGTGGCTGGGCGAAAGTTGCAGGAGGCGCTCGGTCAACGCCCGCAGGTGGGGATTATCCTGAGCATTCTGCCGGGGACGGATGGGGTGCAGCGGATGTCGAAATCGCAGGGGAATGTGATCCCGATCCACACCACAGCGGAGGATATGTACGGGAAGCTGATGTCCATTCCGGATTTTGCCATGCCGAAATACTTCCGCCTGGTGACGCGCTGGACGCCGCGGCAGATTCAGGAGATCGAAGAGGCGCTGGCGAGTGGCGAATTGCATCCGCGCGATGTGAAGATGAAGTTGGCGCGTGAGGTGACGGCGATCTTCCACGGGGAGGAAGCGGCGGCAGCGGCGGAGGAAGCGTTCATCCGCATTTTCCGGCAGCGCGAGTTGCCGCAGGAGATGGAAGTTTTCATCTTCCGCCCGGAGCAGACGGTGCTGGATGTTTTGGTGGAGGCGAACCTGGTGGCTTCGCGCAGCGAGGGTCGGCGGTTGATCGAGCAAAAGGGTGTGCGCTTGGATGGTCAGGTGCTGGAGCGTGCCGATATGCCCATTCCCCATGAGGGGGTGTTGCAGGTGGGCAAACGACGATTTGTGCAGTTAAAGCGTTGACGTTTGCGGCGGGGTGTGATACAATCATCCCCGCTTAAGCCCCCATCGTCTAGCGGCCCAGGACGGAGCCCTCTCAAGGCTCAAACAGCGGTTCGAGTCCGCTTGGGGGCACAAGGAAATAGGCAAACCTTCTCCCGCCTTTCATAGGGGAAGGTTTTTTGTTGAGAACAAGGGGGCAACGTACCCTGGGCTTTGGCCGGCAAGGCCGCGCTTATTTTTTAGTCTTCTTTTCCGCGTTGACCGTATTCCCCTCTCCGCTGATGATGGCGCTGCCGGAGACGTTCCCGCCGATCATCACGCCGCCTGCCCCCACGGCTTTGGCGCCCGGCCCCTGGGCGATGGCGCCGTTTCCGCTTTGGTGAGCAAAATAGACGCCCTCGCCAGCCGCTCGCAGCAGCCTGGAGATTTCTGCGGCAAAGGCGGGGTCCGCCTCGAGCAGTTTTTTGAGTTGAACGCGGAAGGCGGCCTGGACATCGCCATCCTGCGGCGTTTCGAGCAGGTCGGCGAGGGTCTCTTGGGCCGCAGGGCGGCTCTCGAACTTTTTCTTGACCGCCTCCCAGACCTCCCCCGCGGCGCGTTTGCCGATTTCTTCGGCGCCTTTGGCGGCGATGACGGGCAAAAGCGGCTGAAGCGCGCTCCAGACGGCGGTGACCAGGGCGGGAATATCGCTCATGATTGGCTCCTTTCACGAAATGATGCGCTTTTTCCCTCACCCCCGTCCCCTCTCCCCTTGGGAGACCCCCTGACGGGGGCAGGTGGGCGGAGGTGAGGGAGGTACAATTTTTTTAACGCGGCCGCCCTTCGGGCGGGAACCCTGGTCTCTTTTCAGATTATCTTGACTCGCAGAATCAGAGTGCAGAGATTCAGAGCCCCGGAGTCCAGAGCAACAGAGACCAGAGTCAAGAGAAGAACCCCCCTACGCTCCCTGCGAGATCGGAAGAGCAC
>JBBIGZ010000072.1:0-14954 GCA_037447295.1 Chloroflexota bacterium
ATCATGGGCCAGCGAACCGGGCATGCGCGGCCCAAAGGCAACCTGCCGTTCCACGCGGGCAAAGGCACGCTCCGCATCAAAGCGTGGCATCTCCTGCTGCGAACGCTTCCAAAGGTAGCCCCCGAGCAGGAGCAATATAACAAAAGCGATCAGAAAATATTCCCTATGCCACCAGGACATGGGAGAATTGTATCATTGTTATGAATAGGACAAAGTGGTCTCACAATCGAGATCAACCGATGCAAACCGATAGGATGAAAAGTCGTAAAACAACATGCGGCCAAAATCTTGCCATAAACCGAAATTTATGCTACAATGAGCGCTAGCACAATACTGGTCACATTGAAAAGTGGGCGAGTCCCACTTTTCTGCTTATATAAAGATGTCTCGTTTGAATGAGGAGTGAACAAGCATGAAAAGTGAAGTTTTGCTGGCCTTCAACGAATTGCTTGAGGAACGTCAATTGCCGCGCGATGCAATCGTCCAGGCAATCGAAGCGGCGATGGTACACGCTTACCGCAAATCGGTGAACGCTTCGGCCGCGCAACGCGTGGAGGCCAAGCTCGATCTAGAACGTGGGCGGATTACCATCTTCGCCGAAAAAGAAGTCGTGGACTCGGTCCAAGACCCACGCACCGAAGTCTCTCTGGAAGAAGCGCGTAAGGTCAAACCGGATGCGCAGCTCGGCGATATGGTGCTAGTGGAATCCACGCCTGCCGATTTTGGGCGGGTGGCCGCTCAAACGGCGCGTCAGGTCATCCAACAGCGCCTGCGCGATGCCGAGCGCAGCATGCAACTGGAATATTACAAAGGTCAGATCGGTGAAATCGTAAGCGGCGTCGTCCAAGCCGTCCAACCGCAACAGATCACGGTAGGGCTGGAGATGAAAGCGGAAGGCATTCTGCCGGCCAATCACAAGATTCCCGGTGAGCGCTTCCGCGTCCACGATCGCATCCGGGCCGTCATCGTCGAGGTGAAAGAAACGCCGCGCGGTCCGCAGATCATTCTCTCGCGCACCCATCGCCAATTCCTGAAGCGCTTATTGGAAAACGAAGTGCCGGAAATTTACCGCGGCATCGTGGAAATCCGCGCCATTGCCCGTGAACCGGGTCAGCGCGCCAAAGTAGCCGTCTCTGCCACCCAACCCGGCATTGACCCTGTCGGCGCCTGTGTTGGGATCAAAGGGGTGCGCATTCAGGCCATTGTGAAGGAATTGCATGACGAAAAGATCGATGTGATTCAATGGGACCCCGATCCCGTCGTCTACATTTCCAAAGCGCTCAGTCCAGCGCGCGTGCTGGGCGTCTACCTTTCGAAGAGCAACCGCGAGGACCGCGTGGCCACAGTGGTGGTGAGCGAGGATCAGCTCAGTCTGGCAATCGGGCGTGATGGACAAAATGCCCGCCTGGCCGCTCGCCTGACCGGCTGGCGCATTGACATCAAGAGTCTGCCAGAGGCCGCCTCCGAGGCCCTGAACAAGTTGCAACAGGACCCGGTGCTGCAATCCATGCTTCCTTTGGCCGTCGAAACCATGCCGCAGGTAGAAGAAATTCTGGCCAAGAAAGCCGAAAATCGCCCGGTGACACCGGAAGAATACCAGGTATTAACACGCTTTGTAGATTGGGTAGAACGGCGCATCGTCACTGCCCGCGAAGAAGCCCAGCAGATAGAAGATGAACGCATCCAGGCGGCCCGCGCCGAAATTCCGGCTATGGCCTTTTCCCTGCCGCTCGAAAAACTGGGGCTCAAAGAGCACATTTATACACTGCTCAGCGAATCATTTGAGACGGTTGGGGATCTGATGCTGGTCTATAAGACCGATCCCGATCGCATCTTGAAGATGCCGGGGATCGGCCCACGGGCAATGGAGAACATCGAAGCATGCCTGGCCGCCTTGCCTTTTGCGCCTGGCATCCGCGAAGCGGAACCGGCCGGCGAAGCGCCCGCCGAATCCACCGGCCTTTCCACGGAACCGGCCGCCGAAGAGCCCGCTCCTACGCCTGTGGCAGAACCCACCCCGACCATCGAACAGCCTGCTTCGGCCCCCACCATCTCCGAGAACGAGGATTTTGCCAAGGACGGGGTGCGACTGGACGACCTGTTCAGTGTGGAAGTTTTCCGCCGGCGCACACAAACCGCCAGCATGGAAGATGAAAGCCGCAAGGGCAAAAAGAAGGCCAAAAAGAAAATTGTCGAGATCGAATACGACGAGGAATCCGGCGAAACGTTCGCCCGGCGACGGCACAAGCGCGGTGACGAAGATTGGGAAGAATGGTAAGCCTGTAGTAAAATATCTTGGCAGTGAAGCGATCAGCGTCTCCACGCAAGAAGCATATCCCTCAGCGCACCTGTGTTGGCTGTCGGCAGGTGAATGCTAAGCGAGAGCTCATCCGACTGGTGCGCACCCCTCAAGGGATCTTGATCGACCCCAGCGGCAAAATGGCCGGGCGTGGAGCCTATCTGCACCGTCAACGCTCCTGTTGGGAAGCGGCTCTGAAAGGAGCACTTGCCCACGCCCTACGTGTGGAATTGACCCCGGAAGAACGTATGCGGTTGGAAAATTTCCTGCAAACACTTTCCGGGGATGAAAATGATGGAGGGTAAGCGCCTGATGAGATAAAGTAGCCCTTTGCTCACAGGCGCCTTCCCCGCAGACTTCTAATTAGGAGGTGTCCTATGAGCAATAATGGGCACAAGATCGAATTACCGGCAAACATCCCGGTTCGTGAACTGGCGCAACGCATTAACAAGAGCCCGATTGATGTCATCAAGAAATTGATGAGCAACGGGGTAATGGTCACCATTAATCAGAATATAGATTTTGATACTGCCGCCATCGTTGCAGCAGAATATGGATATGAAGCCGTCCCTGAAAGTGTAGCCGAGGTGCAGGAAGAGGAAAGCGGTGAAATTCCCTTCTGGCGCCAGGTGATCGCCAATGAGCCCCCCTCCGCCCTTAAACCACGCCCACCGGTGGTGACCATTTTGGGGCACGTGGATCACGGAAAAACGACCCTGCTGGATGCCATTCGGCATGCCAATGTAGCCGCCGAAGAGGCCGGTGGGATCACCCAACACATCGGCGCCTATCAGGTGGAGCACCAAGGGCAGCTGATCACGTTTCTGGATACCCCCGGTCACGCCGCGTTCACTGCGATGCGGGCACGGGGAGCACAAGGGGCCGATCTGGTCATCCTGGTGGTCGCCGCCGATGACGGCGTGATGCCCCAAACCAAAGAGGCCATCGCTCATGCACGGGCCGCGCGTGTGCCGATCATCGTCGCGCTGAACAAGATCGATAAACCGAATGCCAATCCCGATCGCGTAAAGAACCAATTGGCCGAGCAGGGATTGGTGCCGGACGAATGGGGCGGTAACACCATCATCGTCCCCGTTTCGGCCAAACAGAAACAGGGCATTGAGGATCTGCTGGAAGCCATCCTGCTGGTAGCAGAAAACAGCGATATTCGCGCCAATCCGAATGGACGCATCATCGGCACCGTGATCGAGGCCAGGTTGGATAAAGCGCGCGGGCCGGTGGCTACCTTGCTCGTTCAGAACGGGACTTTGAAGGTAGGTGACGTAGTGCTGGTCGGCACGGCTCATGGCAAAATCCGCGCTATGTTCGATTTTCGCGGCAAACCGCTGCGTAAAGCAGAGCCATCCACCCCGGTTGAGGTGATCGGCCTGAACGATGTCCCTTTGGCCGGTGAACCCTTCGAGGTGGTAGCGAACGAGCGCGTAGCGCGTCAGGAAGTCGAAAAACGCCTGGAGGAAAAGAAACAACAGGTGGCGGCGCGCAAGAAAGTTTCTTTGGAAGACCTGTTCGCCCGCTACCAGGCCGGTGAAACGAAAGAACTGCGCCTGATCGTCAAGGCCGATGTGCAGGGATCGGTGGAACCGATCGTCAACGAGCTTCAAAAACTGGGGAGCGGTGAGATCAAGATCGAGATCCTCTACGCCGAAACCGGCAACATTACCGAAAATGACGTCATGCTGGCCTCGGCCTCGAAAGCGATCATCGTCGGATTCAACGTTCAAGCCGATAGCGCGGCGCGGCGCCTGGCCGAAAGTGAGGGCGTTTCGCTCCGCACCTATGACATCATCTACCGGCTCACCGATGATATTGAAAAAGCCCTCAAAGGTATGCTCGAACCCGAGCAACGCGAAATTGTGCTCGGGCGTGCGCAGGTGCTGGCCGTCTTCCCGGCTTCCAAATTCGGCAAGGTGGCCGGTTGCCGCGTGACGGAAGGTGAAATTCGCCGTAACGCATACGTTCGCCTGATTCGAGAAGGCAATGTGATTTTCGATGGCGAGATTGCTTCCTTGCGACACCTGAAAGAAGATGTGCGCGAGGTCCGTCAGGGATATGAATGCGGTATCGGGTTGCGAAACTTTAACGAGTTCCAACCAGGCGATGTGTTGGAGTGCTACGTGATCGAGAAGTAGGGAGGGGACTATGCCAAGTCCTGTACGTTTACAGCGCATTGCAGACCGCATACGCGAGGATATCTCCGAGCTCTTACTCCATGAAATTCGCGATCCGCGGCTGCGTGGCGTTTACGTGACGGATGTGCGCGTGGATCGCGAGCTGAACTACGCCGATATTTACGTTTCAACCGTGGATGCTTCGCCACGGCGCGACGAAGTGCTGGCGGGATTGGAAGCCTCAAGCGGCTTCATTCGCCATGCCCTTACACAGAATATCCACCTTAGGACTTTCCCCCGCCTGCGCTTCCACTGGGATGAAACGCCTCAACGGGCAGAACATATCGAAGCCCTATTACGACAAATCAGGGAGAAATCACATTAGAATGAGCAACGATCAACAAATTCGTGAACTTTTGGAAAGGGCGGAGCGTGTGCTGATCGCCTCGCATGTCCGCCCGGATGGGGATGCTATCGGCTCGGTGCTGGGTCTTGGCTTGGCGTTGGAAGAGGCCGGTAAGGCGGTACAGATGGTGCTCGTGGACGGCGTGCCGGCCAATTTTCGCCATTTGCAAGGGAGTGAACGCATCCTTCACCGCCCCGAAGGGAGATTCGACCTCTTCATCAGCCTGGATTGTGCCGATCGGAAACGACTGGGAGAACCGCTACACGGGCTGGGAAAACCGCATCTGAACATCGATCACCACGTGACCAACGAGCGATTCGGTGCATTGAACCTGATCGAATCCGAGGCCGTGGCGACGGCCGCCATTCTGACCGAGCACTTGCCGCGCTGGGGACTGAAGATCACGCCGGCGGTGGCCGATGCCCTGCTGACCGGGATCGTCACCGATACGCTTGGATTCCGCACCACTAACGTGACGCCGCAGTGCTTGCGCCAGGCAGCCGATCTCATGGAGCATGGTGCCAACCTGGCCGAGCTCTATATGCGTGGCCTGGTGCGACGCTCGCTCGAAGCGGCACGCTATTGGGGCGCCGGCCTTACCAAATTGCGCCATGATAACGGGATCATCTGGAGCACTCTAACGCTCGAGGACCGCCGCAGGGCAGGCTACCGCGTCAACGATGATGCCGATCTGATCAATATCATCTCCGCGATCGATGGTGGTAAAGTGGGGATGATCTTCGTTGAGCAGGAGAATCAGCATGTCAAAGTCTCCTGGCGGGCACTGGAAGAGGGCATTGATGTCTCGCAGGTGGCAAAAGCGCTGGGCGGTGGTGGACACCAGGCCGCTGCCGGTGCCGATATTCCGGGAACAATGGAAAGCGTTGTGCCGCACGTGCTGGAATTGACACACCAAATGCTGGCCAAGGTGTAATCCATAATAAATTAGGACAGAAAATATCCATATTGGGTGGTACAATCCGCAGTTAGTAGGAGGTAACACAGTAAATGAACAGTCAGGATGTAAAAAACGCAATTTCCGGCGTGCTGGTGGTGGATAAGCCGGTTGGTTTGACCTCGCACGATGTTGTGGAAATCATTCGTCGTGGCACAGGGATCCGTCGCGCCGGACACACCGGCACCCTTGACCCGCGGGCTTCGGGGGTGCTGGTGGTGCTGATCGGGCCGGCGGTGCGCCTGAGCCAATATGTAGCCGCTTCGGATAAGCGCTATCAGGCCATCATCCGCCTGGGGGCTTCCACGGATACCTACGATGCAGAAGGCCGATTTACCCGTGCCGAGGTGCCGGTCAACATCACCGAGGAAGAATTCCGCCGCGTGTTGAAATCCTTTGAAGGCGAAATCGTTCAAACCCCGCCCCCCTATTCGGCAGTAAAAGTGAAAGGGCGCAAGGCCTATGAGATGGCTCGGGCAGGGGAAGAAGTGGAACTGGCGCCGCGTAAGATCAAAGTCTATCACCTGGATGTGCTGGAATGGGCCCCGCCGGAAGTGGTGATTGACGTCTATTGCTCTTCGGGCACCTATGTTCGCTCGCTGGCCAACGATCTGGGCAATGCGCTGGGATGTGGAGCCTACTTGGTGGGATTGCGACGTACAAAGAGCGGACGTTTTACCTTGCGCGATGCTGTGACGCTGCGACGCTTGCAGGAAGCTTTCCAGAACGGGACCTGGTATCAATACCTGATCCCGGCCGCGGAAGCCCTTTCCGATTGGCCAGCAGTGGAATTGACCCCCGATGAGGTGGAAGAAGTTCGACACGGGCATCGCATTCCGGTGCTTCAGGGCGCCGAGCACCAATGGGTGCGCGGGATCAGCACGCAAGGGGAATTGGTAGCACTGATGGAACAGATCGAAGGGGAAGACGGTCAGAAGCTCTGGCAGCCGCGTAAGGTGTTCTTCACAAGCGAACCTCAACGTTAGATCCATGCGTTTGTGGATCTGCGAAGCGGAAAGATGTTGGGCGCGAGGGCTATGCCTGCCCGAGGGTTGGGAATGGACAAGCGATTCTGAGACGGCGGATGTGATTTTCTATTGCGGGGAGGGCATCCCTCCGCCCAATCTGCCCCAGGGGAGCGCAGGGCTGTGGTGGCTGGAGGTCAACGAGGCACCTGCGGGGGTGAGTTGGCAGAGAGTGCTAGAGGCTTTGGGCTCCGATGGCTTGGTGAAATTTACGCTGCGGATGCGGCGAGGGGACAAAGAGAGAGAACGCGTCCTGGCAGTAAGCGGGCTGCGTAACCGTTCCTTGCCGAACGCCTGGAAGGTTTATCTGTGGAAACGTCGCCGGGTATTGGAGGTGGCCCTGAAGTGGGTAGCTCAGGATGGGGCCGAAGCTTGGTGGGCACAGGCGAAGCCCGGGTCCAGCCTGACCCGCAGCGCGGCAGCCAAGCCCAGGCCGGCACTTTGGCTCAATGGGCTGCACCGAGCTCTGGTCACGGCGCCGCGGCGCCTGTTCTTTTCTTCTCCTCTTCATTGGCAATTGATCCTCGCCCCCTGGCAAGATGGAAAGGTGCTCTGGCAGGAGATGCAGCGCATTGTCCCGCCGGATGATCGTTTCTGGGCAGATCCTTGCTTGGTAGAGTGGAAGGGGGAGCGGCTGGTTTTTGTGGAAGAAAAGGTATACGCACAGGGGAAAGGACGAATTGCT
Organism: Chloroflexota bacterium; assembly: GCA_037447295.1. GTDB lineage: Bacteria > Chloroflexota > Anaerolineae > Anaerolineales > Villigracilaceae > 630D-37. The sequence goes on from JBBIGZ010000072.1 coordinate 7,500, forward strand.
TTGCTACGCTTGGACGCGATGGGAAAGACAATCGAACACACGGTGGTGTTGGAGCAACCCTTTCACCTTTCGTATCCGTTGGTATTTGAGGCCGAGGGGGAATGGTGGATGGTGCCGGAAAGCGCACAGGCTGGGAGGGTGGATTTGTATCGGGCGCTGGATTTCCCCTACCGTTGGGTTCGAGAACAAACTTTGCTGGAGGGAAATTTTGTGGATGCGACCCCGGTGCAATTCAACGGGTGCTGGTGGTTATTCTGTGCGGCGCGCGATGGAAGCGGGGCGGCGCTGGAGGAATTGTGGCTATTTTCGGCAGAGCAGCTGAACGGACCTTGGCGGCCTCATCGGGCCAATCCGCTTTGGATGGATATCCGTCAGGCACGGCCGGCAGGTCGACTTTTCTGCTTGAACGGGGAATGGATCCGCCCGGCTCAGGATAGCGCTATGCGATATGGGCATGCGGTGCGTCTGCAGAGGGTGTTGGAATGGACGGAGAAGGTTTATCGCGAGGAGACACGGGAGGTGTTGCTTCCTGTGCCGCCTTTTCAGGCTATGCATACGTTTTCGGTAGCCGGAGGGTGGGTGATGTTGGATGGATGGGCGCGTAGTTGAGTGGAGTGGGCACGTATTGGGATGATCGTGTAGCCGCGTAGTTTTGCGATGTGCGGGTTTCCGTTCGGCTGCGATGTTGTCCCCGGAAAAAGACTACGTGCAAGAGATAAAAAATCACCCCTGCTGCCAAGCAACAGGGGTGGTAAACAGGCAAATGGACGTCTAGAGAACGACCACGCGTGCGGCCTGGGGGCCTTTGGCACCCTGCTCGACGCTGAATTCCACGCGTTGACCTTCTTCCAGCTTGCGGAAGCCATCGCTTTGGATGGCCGAGTAGTGGACAAAAACGTCCGGGCCGTTATCACGGGCGATGAACCCATAGCCTTTCTCGGCATTGAACCATTTGACCGTTCCGACGATACGAGTAGACATTATTTTTTTCTCCTTGCATAGAAATTGATTTTGATGGAGCACGTACCTCGGACGGCACAAAAAAGAATCCCGTGCCTTGCCGGGATTCTGTGTTCCTAGACCTCGGACGTACTGGCATCTTGCGAAGTGAATAATAAAACAAAAGAGAATTCTTGTCAAGGTTTTTGCAGAAACTGGGCAGAGCTTTTTCAAAGATCGAATAAAACTCAGAGAGGGAATTGGTTTTCCCATCAGGGGCTATGTTCAGGCAGAGAAAATTCTCTTCAGATGCCTTTTGCGAAAACTAAACAGTAGGACATTTAGTCGGAGGTCATTGGGTCAAACAACGATATTACTATACAAAAAGCAGGCAATAAGATGGTATAAGTAAGGTATCTCTATTACATTTGATGTGAAAAGGTTTTGACCCAATGAATGAATGGATAGTATTTGTTCAATCGTTGAATCAAGAATTGGACAAAGGTTTTCTTTCCCCAGAAATTTGTACTCAGCTCATCCAACAGTTGAATGACAGGATTGAGAGCCTGCAAGGAGAAGATTCGGATGAGAGAAAGTTTGAAATCCACCAAGCACGTATCTACCAAGAGCTACTTCGCCTGATCCGTCAGCAGGCTGAGGAGTTGCAAATTCTGCACGAGATCAGCCTGAACCTGACATCCAGCCTGGATCTGCAAACAGTGTTGGAAAAAATAGCCGCCGAAGCCATGCGTCTGGTAAAACATGCCAGCACTGTGAACATTTTTCTTTTCCAGAAACACCGCTTATATTTCGGAGCGGCGCGCGATCGGGATGGCATTCGAAGCCAACCTTTTGCTCCTCCGCGTCCAAATGGTCTAAGCTACACGGTCGCACATAGTGGGAATGTAATCATCGCCGAAGACATGCGAAACCATCCTCTATTCCGCAATGCTCATCCATCCTGGGATGGCTCGATCATTGGCATTCCCCTCAAAGCAGAGCAACGGGTAATAGGGGTTATGAACCTTTCACGCTCGGTGAAAGGTCCTTTTCCACCCGGGGAAGTGAATTTGCTATGGCTGCTGGCCAATCAGGCAGCTCTAGCCATCCAGAATGCTTTGTGGCATCAGATGGTCAGTCAACAGGCCTATACCGATGCATTAACCGGGCTACCCAACCGACGAGCGTTGGACGAATACCTGGAGAGGGAATTGGTGCTGGCCCGCCAACAAGGAACGCCATTGTGCGTGATCATGATGGATTTGGATGGGTTCAAATCCATCAACGATACATATGGCCACGAAATAGGCGATCGGGTGCTTCAGGCAATAACGACACACATACAAAAAGAATTGCGCGCTTCGGATTTTCTGGCACGGTATGGCGGCGACGAGCTGACTCTAGTGCTCCCAAAGACAACACTTCTAGATTCACAGAAAGTCACTGAGAAAATCCGCCTTGCGATACAAGAATTCTATTATTCGCTGGATAACGGGGCGTGTATTAAGCTGAGCGTTTCAGGAGGTATTGCTGCCTATCCCATTCATGCACTGAACGCCTCCGGTTTGCTACGCGCGGCTGATTATGCCCTGTATCGAGCCAAAAAGTACTATCGAGGGGAGTTCTTAGTAACCCGGCCAACGATACCGATGAAATAAACGCTTTTAGCCGATGGCGTTGGCAGACTCTGTCTGCTGATCCTGCGCCAGCATCGCAAAATTGACGCTTTTCAATCGCCGTACTAGTTCTACCTGGGCATCGCACCATACCGGCTTAATCGGGCAGGTTTCCTCGAATACACAAATTCCCTCACCTGTTACGCACTCGTTGAGTCGGATCGGCCCGTCAATCGCTTCTACAACATCTAGCAACGTGATCTGGGACGGATCGCGCGCCAATATAATCCCACCCCGTGCGCCTCGCGAAGTATGTAACAACCCGGCGATCGAAAGCTGCGAGACGATCTTCGCCAGAAACGATGGGGGAATATGCTGGGCATCGGCCACGTCACCGGTGGCAACCCGCTGGCCTTTCCCGGCACGTGCCAAGTAGAGAACAGCTCGAATAGCATAATCCGCCTGCCTCGTGATTTGCATAACACCTCTCTAAATCAGATAAGGATGACCTGTTTATGCTATTTTATAGAGTTTCTTTTCACAAGGCAAGTGATGGAGGTCACCCATTGATTATGATTTTTATGCAGAATTTGTCCACTCTGGAACGATACCGTAACGAGAATAGACCTTAGTCTAAATGTTTTCACAAGGTGTTTATAACTTCTTGGTGCATCGAGGCGCTTTTCCTACCAAGCCACAAGATCACCTCCACCGCACCCTTCGGGAGCACCTTTTCCTCCCACTCCAGCGATCGCGCCTTTGGCAAAGGAGGGATGGTATCCTGTCCCGTCGAGCGCCAGAGAGTGTTCACAAGCTTCCAAACCCAGATTGTGGGATCAAAGCGCACACCCGGCAAAACGATCACCCTCCCTCCATTCCGCAGCACGCGCTGAATTTCTTCCAGGGTGGAGGGATCGAGGATGTACTCCGTCGGAAATGTGGCAACCACGCAGGAAAAACTCTCATCGGCAAAAGGAAGCGCCTGGGCCTTTGCACGCACCAAGCGGGGGGACTTTCCTAGCTTCCTGAGCGCCAGTTTGCCCATTTGCCGCGAGGTATCCAGACCAAAGGTACAGCATCCTCGCTCCTGCAATGCTTTTTGCAGATGTCCGGGGCCATGACCGAGTTCGAGCACGCGCTCACCCTCTACATATGGAAGCACACTGAACACCCATTCGCGCCATTTTCCAAAGGAAACCAGCGCAGCCACCAGATCGTAAGCGCCGGCAAAAGGATGGTAGAGCAAGTAAAAGAAGAGACGCAACAGGCGATGCATAAACACAAAACGGGCTTGCGAAGCGCAAACCCGTCAGGGAAACCAGTGTTCTTCAGTTACGATCAGGCCGAGGGGCTTTCGGATGTGCTTTCCTGCCCACCCTTGCGACCGCGTCGCGCGACCTCAAGCACTTTTTCACCGCTTTCGCGAGCTTTGCTAGCCACTTGTTCTGCGCGGGTACGAGCTTCACGGCTCAATTCTTCGGCGCGGGCACGTGCCTCACGCGTCAGTTCCTCGGCGCGAGCGCGGGCCTCAGCAGCCGCCGCCTCGGCACGGGCCAGGGCTTCTTCCGCCGTCTCACTGGCGCGATCGCGCAGCTCAATCCCTTTTTCGCGGATCAGGGCGCGCGTTTCCTCACCCGATTGGGGTGCAAAGAGCAGGGCAACGATGGCACCGGTCAGGCCGCCAACGATGAAGCCTACCAGAAAAGCACCGAATTCATCTCGTTCAGACATAGGACATACTCCTTTCAAACTAATTTCGCTTGATGCCAAGCAATTGTATCACGCGTTGTAGGCCGGCGAGATAGCTATTCAGCTTAATTACCGGCTCCACCACGTTTTCTCCCAAAAATTCAGCAGTACCGCGCAGATTGTTCACCGTCTCCTGAGTAGCCTGCAAGATTGGGCGCACTTCATTCTGGAGCAGATTGATCAGGATCGCCAACTGGATCAGCAAGATGACCAACGCCGCACCGATCACCAGCGATTCGAGAGCCAAAATGATGATAAAAATATCCCGAATGCGCTCGGTGGGAGTAGAAGGCAGGAGCAAGCCGTAAACGGCCAGACCAAACAGCACCAGCGCAAACAGGATACCGCCGAGAATAGCCAGGCGAACGCGGCGATCTTTGGAAGAGGGGGAAGATGACACGCTCATGAGAACATTATAACACAAAAGAGCGACCACCTTCCGGCAGTCGCTCTTGAGATGACTTTGGCTATCGGTTATGCCACCTGCAAGGCTTTTTCCACCACATCTTCCAGCATCTTCGTGGTCACCGATTTCGGACGCTCAATCGGCTGACCCAGCGCGCGCGCCCAGACGTAATTTGCCGTCACACCCAAGGCACGGCCGATGCCGAAGAGTACGGTGTAGAAATCGAATTCGCGCACACCGTAATAATACTGCAACGTGCCGCTGATGGCATCCACGTTCGGCGCCGGGTTCTTCGCTTTGCCTTGTTCTTTGAGCACCTGTGGCACGACCTCGAATACCAATTGCGCCAGGCGCACCAGATCATCCTGCGGGAAGCGCTCCTGAGCAAATTGCATCTGCGCCGTGAAGCGCGGATCCGGCACGCGCAAAACGGCATGGCCGTAGCCCGGAATGACCTTGCCAGCATTGAGTGTATCCCAAGCAAACTGATAGAGCTGTTCACGCGTCGGCACGCCGCCGAACTTGTTTTTGACCTCGATCAACCACCCCAGGCACTCCTGATTGGCCAGACCATGCAGCGGGCCGGCCAGACCGTTCATCGCCGCCGAAAAGGCCAGGTACGGATCCGAAAGCGCCGAGCCGACCAGGTGCATCGTGTGCGCCGAGACGTTGCCGGACTCGTGATCGGAATGCAGGATGAAATACAGGCGGGCGAGATCGGCATATTCACGCTGATTCTCCACCTGGATCATCTGCGCAAAATTGGCACCGTAGTCCAGGTTTGGATCCCAGCGCGGTTCCGTCCCGTCCCGATATTTGAGGCGATAGATGAACGCACCCAGGATCGGCAGCTTTGCCATCAGGTCTAGGCTATCCTCCAGGGCCGGCATCCAGTATTCGTCCTTCTTCATCCCCTCATGATAGCGACTGGCAAACTTCGAGCCAACCTGTAAGGCCAGAATGCCCTGGGAGAAGAGGGTCATCGGGTGCGTTTCCGGCGGCATGGCACGCAGCACATTGTAGACATAGGAAGGAATGCTGGCGCGCCGCCCCCATTCCGCTTCTACTTCTTCCGCCTGTGCTTTGCTCGGAATTTCGCCGGTCAGCAGGAGATAGTACAACCCACCGACATAGGGCATATCCGCACCATCCGGTTTGGGCAGCAACGAAAGCACCTCCGGAATCGAATAGCCGCGGAAACGAATACCCTCCGCCGGGTCGACATACGAAATATCGGTCACCAGCACCTTGACATCGCGCATTCCGCCGTAGACCTGTCCCACGGTGACTTGATCCACCACCACATTCCCATGCTCTTTGGTCAAGCGGCGCACGCGCTCACGCCATTCCGGAAGCTGGGCAGCAATCTTATCGAACAAGATCATGGGTACCTCCTAAAGGATGTTTTCCAGAAAAAAGGACATGGGTTAACCATGTCCTCATTAAATTTGCACCAACGAATGGAGCGTGCGAATGCTCTCCCGCACCGCAGCCGCAGATTTCTCCAAGGCCGCTTTCTCCTCGGCATCCAGGCTATATTCGATGATGCGCTCCACGCCCTTGCGCCCTAATTGCACCGGCACGCCGAAGAAAATATCCTGCAGCCCATATTCACCCTGCATATACGCAGAAGCCGGCACGATCAGGTGCTTATCCTTCAAGATCGCCTCCACCATCTGCGCCACCGCAGCCGCCGGGGCATAGTAGGCCGAGCCGGTCTTGAGCAGGTTTACAATCTCGCCACCGCCCTTGCGCGTGCGGTTGACGATCGCCTCCAGCTTATCCGCCGGCAAATATTCGCGCAGCGGAATACCGGCAATATTCGAATGACGGGTCAAAGGCACCATCTCATCCCCATGGCCGCCGAGCACATAGCAGTGAATGTTCTCCACGCTCACCCCGGTCTCCATGGCGACGAACGCGCGCATCCGCGCCGAATCCAACACACCCGCTTGCCCCACCACCCGATGCGGCGGCAATTTGCCGACCTTCATCGTCAGATACGCCATCGTATCCAACGGATTGGTCAGGACGACGAAAACGGCATCCGGAGAGTATTTCAGCGATTCCAGCGTTGCCTTGCGCACAATCTCGGCGTTGGCGGTGAGCAAATCCTCACGCGACATACCCGGTTTGCGCGGCAAGCCGGCGGTGATCACGATCACATCCGAATTTTTTGTCTCTTCGTAGCCATTGGAACCCACAATGTGCACGTCTTTCCCGATAATGGGCATCGCCTCCAACAAGTCCAGCCCTTTCCCTTGCGGCATGCCCTCTACCACATCCACCAATACGATATCTGCCAATTCACGTTCTGCCAGCCAATGTGCCGTGGTAGAACCGGTCATGCCCGCGCCGATGATAGAAACTTTATAGTTCATACCTTCCTCCAGGAATTAGGATACGAGTTACAGAAAGGCACTGCAGTATATTGTACCGAAGAAAATACTCACGTTCAGTGGGATTTGTCATTATTTTATGGTAATTCTGTCACTTTCATCCTCCGCAAACTTAACATCCCACACTTCTCTATATGGTAAAATCGCCCCATGCTCACAACCACCCGCCTAATCGAATATGGTCAATCGCTCTGGTACGATAACATCCAGCGCCGCTTGTTGCGCAACGGTGAGCTAGCGCGCCTCATCCATCAGGGTGAAATTCGCGGCATCACCTCCAATCCCACCATCTTCCATAACGCCATTGCCAAAACCACCGACTACGACGACGCCCTACAACCCCTGG
>JBBIGZ010000073.1:0-14059 GCA_037447295.1 Chloroflexota bacterium
CACCGTCCACGGTCAACGGCCCATGGTCCACGGTCGGCGTGGCGCAGGCGGTGAGGAGGAGGGTGAGCAGTAGGATGGTGTTCAGCAAGCGGGACATGGGTGCCTCCGAATAAATGGATAGTCGATTCGTCGAGTAGTCGGGTGGTCGGATGGTCTGGTAGTCGAGTAGTCGGTTGGTCGGGTGGTCGAACAGTCGGTTGGTTGGGTGGTGGAATGGTGCGGGAAGGGTGGAGAAAAGGTGAGGAGGATGAGTAGCAGAGAGTGTGTGATGTGTGGAGGTTTTCTTTGGGGGTATGAGAATTGGTTGCCTAAATTGTACTCTGGTTGGAGAGAGCGTGACTGAGAGAGATTTGTTCTCAAAAAACAATCTCATGTCTTCTTTCTTGTGGTAAACTAACGCCGATTGTGTGCGAGGATTTTGGCTCGCCGGGAAATCGTTTTTGGAGGTTCAGACATGAAAAAATGGGTTTATCTCTTTGATGAGATTGAAGCAGTAGAGGCGCGCGTGGGGAAAAATTGGGATGCAGTGCGCGCTCTGTTGGGAGGAAAAGGAGCCGGTCTGTTCGATATGACCCGCGCCGGGGTGCCGGTACCACCGGGGTTCACTGTCACCACAGAAGCCTGTAACGAATATCAGAAGAGCGGTCAGTTCCCACCCGGCATGTGGGAGCAAATGCTCGAAGCGCTGCAAAAGGTGGAGGCCAAAACCGGCAAGCGCTTCGGCGACGCGAGCAACCCACTGTTGGTCTCCTGCCGTTCGGGGGCCAAATTCTCTATGCCGGGCATGATGGATACGGTGCTCAATATCGGTTTGACCGATCGCACCGCCGAAGGTCTGCTGGCCCTGACCGGCGATCGGCGCTTTGTTTACGATGCTTATCGTCGTTTGGTTGAGATGTTCGGCTCGGTGGTGCTTGGTATTCCGGATGAAGCCTTCGAGGAACCCTTGAAGGAATATAAGGAAAAGAAGGGGTATAAGAGCGATACCGATATGACCGCAGAGGACTGGAAGGCGATCACCGAAACCTTCAAGGCTGTGGTGCGCCAACATAAAGGCTTCGATTTCCCGCAGGACCCCTTTGAGCAGCTGCGCCTGGCGACCGAGGCCGTGTTCAAGTCCTGGAACGGCAAGCGCGCCGTGGACTATCGCCGCGCTACCGGCATTCCCGACGATCTCGGCACGGCGGTCAACATCGTGACCATGATCTTCGGCAACATGGGCTGGGATTCGGGCACTGGGGTGGCCTTTACGCGCGATCCTTCGACCGGCGAAAAACGCCTCTTCGGTGAATACCTGCTCAACGCACAAGGCGAAGATGTCGTCGCCGGCATTCGCAACACCGATCCGATCGAAAAAATGCGCGAGACCATGCCCCAGGTCTACGAGCAATTCCTGGACATTGTAACAAAGCTGGAGCGCCATTACCGCGATATGCAGGATGTTGAATTCACCATTGAGCGCGGGAAGCTCTGGATGCTCCAGACGCGATCCGGCAAGCGCACGGCCAAAGCCGCGGTCAAGATCGCCGTGGATATGGCCAATGAAGGCCTGATCACGCGTGAAGAGGCCGTGATGCGCATTTCGCCGGAGCAAGTGGATACTCTCCTCCATCCACAGTTTGATGAGAAGGCTAAAGCGCAAGCCGCGAAGGAAGGCAAGCTCTACGCGAAGGGCGTCAACGCTTCCCCCGGCGCAGCCGTTGGGCGCGTGTATTTCGATGCCGATACGGCCGAAAAGATGGGAAAAGAAGAAAAGCAGGACGTGATCATGGTGCGCCCCTTCACCAAACCGGATGATGTGCACGGCATGTTGGCCTCCAAAGGCATTCTCACCAGCGAAGGTGGCGCGACTTCTCATGCTGCCGTGGTGGCACGGCAGTTCGGCATACCGTGTGTTGTCGGTGCTTCGGCGATCAAGATCGACCTGGAAAACCGTCAGATGACGGTCAACGGGGTCACCGTCAAAGAAGGTGAATGGATTTCGGTAGATGGCACCACCGGTGAGGTCTTCCTCGGGCAGATTCCGACCATCTATCCCACCTTGGAAGAGCAGAAAGAACTGCTCACCTTGCTGGAATGGGCCGATGAGATCTGCGCCCGTCCCGGTCTGCGCCCCGGTTGGCCGGATAAGGGCTTGGAAGTCTGGGCGAATGCCGATTACCCGAAGGATGCCCGGCGTGCCCGTGCTTATGGTGCGAAAGGTATCGGTCTTTGCCGCACCGAGCATATGTTCTTTGAACCGGAGCGCCTGCCAATTGTCCAGCGCATGATCCTGGCCAATTCTGCCGAGGAACGCAAGAAGGCGTTGGATGAGCTATTACCCTACCAGCGCAGCGATTTTGAGGGCCTCTTCGAGGCCATGGATGGCTACCCCGTAATCATCCGCCTGATCGATCCGCCGCTGCACGAGTTCCTACCCTCGGAAGAGAGCTTGCTCGAAGAGGTGATCACGCTACGGGTCAAGGGCGAAACGGAAGGCCTGGCCGAGAAAGAAAAGCTGCTTCAGGCAGTGCGCTCGATGCACGAAGCCAACCCGATGATGGGTCTGCGTGGGGTGCGTCTCTCCATTGTTATGCCGGAGATCGTCGAAATGCAGGTGCGTGCCATCTTCGAGGCTGCCTGCAACGTTACCCTGCGCGGCATCAAGGCCAAACCGGAAGTGATGATCCCGCTGACCGGCACGGTGAAAGAGCTGGAATGGATTCAACCGCGCTTGGAGCGCATTGCCGAAACGGTGATGCAGGAGAAAGGGGTACGCGTGGAGTATAAGTTTGGGACGATGATCGAGATTCCGCGTGCCGCCGTCACTGCCGATGAGATCGCCCAATTGGCGCAGTTCTTCTCCTTCGGCACCAACGATCTCACGCAGATGACCTTCGGCTACAGCCGTGACGATGCCGAACGTAGCTTCCTGATCACCTATGTGGAGCAGGGTATCCTCCCGAAGAATCCCTTCCAGACGCTCGATCGCGCCGGCGTTGGGCAACTGATGCAAATGGCGATCGAAAAAGGGCGTCGCACGCGGCCGGACTTGGAGGTGGGGATCTGCGGTGAACATGGTGGTGACCCGGATTCAATCGAGTTTTGCCACCTGATCGGCAATAACTATGTCTCCTGTTCGCCGTTCCGTGTGCCGATTGCGCGTCTGGCTGCGGCCCATGCCGCCCTCAAATACAGTGGTCAGAAAGTTTTGGAGGATAAATAGTCGAAACAGGGCCTAGAGAATCTTCTTTGAGGCCCTTTTGAACTTTCTTGCCTGGAGTAGAAACCCCATGGATGTGCTGACGGCGATTCACACCCGACATTCGATTGGCAAAGTCAAACCCGATCCGGTGCCGCAGGAGGTGATCGAAAAACTGCTCTTGGCGGCCGTGCAGGCTCCGAATCACTATAAAGTGCGCCCCTGGCGCTTTGTGGTGCTGAGCGGCGCGGCGCGAGAGCGGTTAGGTGAAGTGATGGCCGAATCGCAGCGTGCCCGCCAACCGGACCTTCCAGAAGAAGCGTTTGAGAAAACGCGTACCTTGCCCTTACGTGCTCCGGTTATCATCGCTGCAGGCGTAGACCGGACGGGCGAGAAACCTCCGGAGATCGAAAACATCTGTGCCGTTGCGGCGGCAATTCAAAATTTGCTCCTGGCCGCTCATGCCGAAGGGTTGGGCGCCATCTGGCGCACCGGTGAATGGGCCTATGATCCCCAGATCAAGAAATTTTTGGGGTTTGACCCGGAGCAACATCTTTTGGGTTTCATCTACATTGGCTATCCGGAATTCGTCCCGGAAAGTGCTCCACGACCCGGATTTGAGGATCGAACGAGCTGGTTAGTTGAGTAGTCGGTTGGTTGAGTGGTCGGTTAGTCAAGTAGTTGGTTGGTCAGTTGGTCGAGTGGTCGGTTGGATAAAATCGGTGGGTCGAATGGTCTGGAGCATATGCCGGCCCACTCTCCCTCTACAGTCCATCGTCCACGGTCTACGGTCCATCGTCCACCGTCCAACATTCAACACCCCACATCCCATAAGGAGGTATCCCATGTACACACTTCTCTTTTCGGAGGGGAAACCCGATACTTCGTTGAGCTGGCTCTTCTGGCTGCTCCTGGTTTTCTTTGTTCTGATGGTCGTGATCGGCTGGTGGGTTAGCCGCAAAGGGCAAGCCGAAGGAGGTGCAGCCGAGCGTGAAGCCCATCATGAAGCGCATCACGAAGCTCAGCATGCACACGCCGAACATGCCCCTCAGGCCGAAGCCCCCGCAGCGACAGCCGACGATCTGACCATCATTGAGGGCATTGGGCCGAAGGTGGCCTCGGTATTGAAAGAGGCCGGTATCACCACCTTTGCTCAATTGGCTTCCGCCGATCCGGCTCATCTGGAATCGGTGCTTCGGGCCGCCAATCTACAAATGATGAATCCGCGAGGGTGGATCGAACAGGCGCGCTTGGCCGCACAGGGCGATTGGGAAGGCCTGAAGAAGCTTCAATCCGAGCTCAAAGGTGGTCGGCGGGTGTAGCCTGCATTCACGCCGCGGCTTGTGCCCTGTGGTTTGGCCAAAATCGGCGTGAAACGACCGCCATGGCAAACTTTTGCCGGGGATTGCCCGAGTGATTTCGTGAGACGAAGCGGCAACCCCGGCGTTGATCTTTTTCCCTATGGAGGTAGCTGAATGCGATCCTTGCTCCTGTTCCTTTCACTTTTTGCTGTTCTACTCGTTTCCTGTGCCGGGCAGGCTTCCCCTTCCGCGCCCTCAGGTGACCTGCCGGCGCGCGCTGCCGAACAATATATTACGGCGCTGGTGGAGAAGAACGCCGATCGCCTGAGTGCCCTTTCCTGCGCTGCCTGGGAAACCGATGCACTGATGGAGCTGGATTCATTCCAGGCCGTCCAGACGCGGGTAGAGGGATTACAATGTCGCACGGTGAGCACGGAGGGCGATACCAGCGTGGTACAGTGTCAGGGAAAGATCATCGCAACCTACGGAAACGAAGATCAGAGCCTCGACCTGTCGCTGCGTTCCTATCAAGTGGTGAAGCAAGGGAGCGATTATCTCGTCTGCGGCTATCGTTGATCTATGAGCCTGACCTACATCCTGATCTTCATCGTCCTGGCTCTTATTCCCGGCAAATGGCTAAAAGGATCGGGGCGGCAGAGCTTCCTGCTCGTGCTGAGCGTTTTGGCACTCTATTGGCTTCAGCCGGCGCTTCCGATCCGCGGGCTGGATTTCTATCTGCCGACTTTCACTCTGGGATTGGTGATCCTGAGTTGGCGTCTGGTGACGCCGACCGAGCAGGTGCCCTGGCGCAGTCAATGGAGGACGCTGGGTATTTTGTTCGTCATCCCTCTGCTCCTGGCCGCAACGCGCTATTTGCCCTGGTCTCTACCGCTCACCGCTTCTTTGCCGCCACCACCGCTTTATGCACTATTTCTGCTATTGCTCCTGTTCGCTATAACAATTGGAGTAGCCCGTTGGCGGCAGGGGTTGCTCTTTGGCATTGGCCTCCTGTTGCTGTTCTTCGTCATCCTGAAGACTCCGGCATTAACCCGGCTGCTTGCTCAGGCATTACGCGAGCTGATGGCCCAGGACGTGAGCCGCGCCACGGCCGCCGATATCCGCTGGCTGGGCTTTTCGTTCATTGCTTTTCGTCTAATCCATACCCTACGCGATCGTCAAATGGGGCGCTTGCCCCAGGCGTCCCTGGCCGAGTACGTGACCTATGTACTCTTCTTCCCGGCGCTCACCGCCGGCCCGATCGATCGCTTGGAGCGCTTCCTACAGGATTTGCGCCGTCCGTTTAACTTACAATCTGCGGACGTGCTCGAGGCCAGTACACGTCTGAGCCTTGGTCTGTTGAAAAAGTTCGTCCTGGCCGATACCTTGGTGCTGATTGCCCTGAACGATCTCAATGCCTGGGAATTGCGCTCTTCGCTTTGGAGCTGGGGCGTGCTCTATGCCTATTCCTGGCAAATTTACTGGGATTTTAGCGGCTATACCGATATCGCCATCGGATTGGGCCGGCTCTTTGGCATTCGGCTGCCGGAAAATTTCAACCGTCCCTATCAAATGCCGAACCTGACGCAGTTTTGGAACAATTGGCACATGACCCTGACCCAGTGGTTCCGCGCCTATCTTTTCAATCCCCTTACCCGTTCCTTGCGCCGCCGAGGCCTCGCAGCGACCTGGATCATTTTGCTGACCCAACTGAGCACGATGCTTTTGATCGGCCTTTGGCATGGCGTGACCTGGAATTTCGCCCTGTGGGGCATATGGCATGGGGTGGGGCTGTTCGTGCACAACCGTTGGAGTGAATGGGTGCGCCCAAGGTGGCAGATCGCTCCGCGCTGGCAACCCTGGCTGAATACGGCCGGCGCTGTTCTCAACTTCCATTATGTAACCCTGGGATGGGTTTTCTTTGCCCTTTCCTCGCCCCAGGCAGTCTGGCGGGTGTTCAGCGTGCTCTTTGGAGGTGCGGGATGAACGCGCCGCTCCGCCCCTGGGCAATTCTTGTCAAAGCCTCGGTGCTCTTTTTGCTTCTCAACCTGCTCTTTGCCCTTTCCTCGCCGGCTTTGGGCAAATTCTCGCTCTACAATCACCTCTTTCCAGGCCGCCCACGCTTCCCGTTTGGTGAAAACATCCTAGAAGCACACAACCTGAGTATCGGCGATCTGCAGGCGCTTTTCGCTGCGCACCTTCTGGATGGGACGCCGAAGGCCGCTGATGAGCTTCGGGTGCTGGTGATCGGCGATTCCTCGATCTGGGGCACGCTGCTGCGCCCAGAGCAGACGCGCAGCGGTCAATGGAACGTCGCAGCGTTGACCTGCGACGGGAAGCGACTGCGCTTTTACAATCTTGGATACCCGACCCTCTCCCTGACCAAAGACTTGTTAATCCTCGAAACGGCGCAGCGCTATCAGCCGGATGCGGTGATCTGGGCGGTAACGCTGGAGTCCTTTGCCGCCGATACGCAACTCAGCTCGCCGTTGCTGGCGGCAAACGCCGAGGCAGTGAGAGGACTGATCGCTCGCTATCACCTGCCGCTGAACGAGGCCGACCTGCCGCGCTCTACTTTCTGGCAACGCACGCTGATCGGCCAACGGCGCGCACTGGCCGATTGGGCTCGCCTGCAGCTGCTTGGCGTGATCTGGGCGGCAACGGGCGTGGATCAGGTCTATCCGTCGCGTTATCCTCCGGCCCAACGCGATTTTGCCGAAGATGTGCGCTTTCACGGGCTGGAGGGACCGTATTTGCCCCCTGATGCGCTGGCCTGGGAGGTGCTACGAGCGGGAATTCAGCAGGTAGCACCATCGAAGGTGATTCTGATCAACGAGCCGATCCTGATCGCTTCCGGAAAAAATAGCCATCTTCGGTATAATTTCTACTATCCTCGCTGGGCCTATGATCACTACCGCGCCTTGCTGGCTGCGTTTGTCACCGAGCATGCGATTCCCTACATGGATGCCTGGGATTGGGTAGATGCTTCTCAGTTCACGAACAGTGCCATCCACCTCACACCCCAGGCCGAAGCCCGGTTGGCTCAGGCACTGATCCCCTCCATCCTGGAGACGATATGCGATTCCTTCGCAAAATAGTCCTCTTTTCCTTGTTGCTGGCGGCCTGTGCGCCGTCTTTTTCAACTTCAACGCCGCCATCCTTCACTCCTGCTGCTTTCCAAATCGAGGCAACGAGCACGCCAACTCGAACTCCGATTTCCCTTTCTCCAACTTCTCCGCTCGCTGAGACCACCTCGCTCCACCCCTCCCCAACGCCCCAAACCCCGCCGCCGGAACAATGGATGGAATGGCCGGTCGTGCCGCAGGTTTCTGATCGTATGAAGGATGTTTATCGCCAGGGGTTGGCTCAGGGACGTAATCCCTATCGTTTCTCCAAGATCGGTGATTGTCAGAACGTGGACTCGTATTTCCTTTCTGCCTTTGACCATCCTGGCGAATATCGCCTAGGACCTGAATATGCCTACCTACAGCCGACGATCGAGTACTTCAATGGCTCCTGGTCGCGCACCAGCCTGGCGGTTAAGGGTGGTTTCAATGTTGCAGCGGTGTTGGCACCGTTCCGTGCCGATCCGAATTACTGTCGCTCAGACGAATCGCCACTGAATTGTGAACTGCGCGTCTTCAATCCCAGCCTGGTGATCATAAGTATGGAAACCTGGTGGGGAAAAAAGCCGGCCGAGACCTATGAGCGTTATCTGCGTCAGATTGTGGAAAAAGTGCTGGCACAGGGTGTGGTGCCGATCCTGGCGACGAAGGCCGATAACCTGGAGGGGGATCACAGCATTAACCAGGCCATCGCCCGTGTTGCCTATGATTACCAGGTGCCGCTCTGGAATTTCTGGCGTGCCGTCCAGCCGTTGCCCAACCACGGTCTTAGCCCGGATGGCTTCCATTTGACGTTTTCGCGCAACTTTTTCGATGATCCCCAGGTCATGGAAAACGCCTGGCCCTGGCGCAACCTGACGGCATTGCAGAGCATTGATGCGGTCTGGCGTCAGCTGAACGGCCTGCCGCTGGGCACATTGGAAGCCACGCCGACCCCGATCCCCTTCACACCCACGCCGACCGTCTGGCAAGAATGGCCTGTGCTGCCGCAAGCGATCGCCGATTCAATGAAAGAAGTGTATCAGAAGGGGATCGAAAAGGGTAACAATCCTCGCGCCTTTTCGAAGATCGGAGACGGTAACGCTTCCAGCTCCTGGTTTCTAGATGCCTTTGATCAGGGCGCACACGATTTGGGACCTTATGCCGGGCTGCAGGTGACGGTGGATTACTTCAGCGGCTCTTTTGCCCGTCGAAGCCTGGCAGCTGCACCCGGCTTTACTACGGCTTCGCCATTGAGGCCCTCTGCTTCCGAAGCATGTTTGAAGGACGAAACAGCACTGGATTGTGAGCTACGCTTGCACCGTCCTGCCTTTGCCCTCATTCTGTTGGGAACAAACGAGGCCTACTTTCCGCAGGAATTTGAAGCTGGAATGCGCCGCATTTTGGAGCATTTGCTGGAAAAAGGGGTGGTGCCGGTGCTTTTCACCAAAGCCGATGATCGTGAAGGAAATCATCAGATCAATGCCCGCATTGTTGCCCTGGCACAAGAATATCAAGTGCCGCTGGTAAATTTCTGGCGCGCCAGCGACAAATTGCCGCGTCATGGCTTACAAGCGGATGGCGAACACCTGACTTGGGCCGGCAACTTCTTCGGTGACCCGCTGGCGATGCAAGCGGCCTGGCCCTGGCGCAATTTGCTTACGCTGCAAACGCTCGACTTGCTACGGCGCACATTTTCCCCTTGAGAGACGAGGTGCTATGGAAACGATCTACGTAGAAAAGGATATCCCCCGCGTCTTGCTGACAAAATTGCTTGCGCCTCACTGGCCGGATTTTGTCTGGACGCGATTCTCTGCGGCGCGCGCCGCCCGTTTGCCCGATGCTCCCCTGCCGGGGCCGCGCTGGTTAAGGGTGCGCAACCTGCGATGCGGCATTTGCGCTTCGGATCTCTCCTTGCTCTATGTGCACGCCGACCCCTCCATTGCTCCGGCTGCGTTGCCGGCTAACGAGCGCTTTTATTTGGGACACGAAGTGGTGAGCATTGTGGAAGAAGTCGGTCCGGAAGTGACCCGTTTCAAAGTCGGTGAGCGGGTGATCATGGATACGCACTTTGCCGGTGCAAATTGTGAAACGCTGGGCATCGAGCCGCATTGCCGGCATTGCCAGGCGGGAGATCACCAGCTCTGCGAAAACAAATCCTTACCCGGGCTGCGCGGGATCGGTGGCGGCTTTGGCGATAGCTACGTGACGCATGAGACGGCCGTCTACCCGGCCCCATCCTTCCTCGATGAGGATCAAGCGGCGCTGACCGAGCCGCTTTCCATTCCCATGTACGGGGTAATGCGTTTTCCGCCGCAACCAGGAGACAAGGTGCTGGTGATCGGTGCCGGCATCATTGGTCTACTGACCCTGATGACGGTGCGCGCCCTCGTCCCTGAAGCGGAAGTGACCATCCTGGCGCGTTACCCGCATCAGCAGGCGATGGCGGAAAAACTCGGTGCGCGGCACATCCTGAGGGGAAAAGAAGGCTATTCAGCGATCGCCGCCATCACCGGCGGGCGCTATTTCAGCGCACCGTTGAACAAAGGAGTGGTAGTCGGCGGTTTTGACGTGATCTACGATTGCGTTGCCGATCCGCGCACCACGAACGATGCCCTGCGCTGGGTGCGTGCCGGCGGCACGGTGGTGATGATCGGAGCTCACATGGCTCCGATGCCTAAGGTGGATCTGACGCCAATCTGGTATCATCAGGTTAACCTGGTCGGCACCTATCATCACGGCTATAACACCTGGAATGGGGAACGCAAACATACCTACGAATGGGTGTTCGATTTCTTCCGTCAGGGTAAACTGCCGATCGACGGGCTGATTACGCACCGTTTCCCCTTCTCCGAATACCGCCAGGCTTTTCGGGTCGCGCTGGCCAAAGGGCGCGAGAAGGCGATCAAAGTCATGTTTCAGAAATGAGAGGGAAGATGAGTTGGCATATTCTCATCACCGATGGATTGGAAGAGAACGGGCAGGCACTCTTGCGTGCTCATGCGGAAGTGGACGATCGCAGCGGCATCGGGGTGGAGGCGCTGCGCGAGGTCCTGCCGGCTTACGATGCGCTGATCGTGCGCGGCCGCACCAAAGTCACGGCTGAGTTGTTGGAGCGTGCTTCCCGGCTCAAGGTGATCGGGCGTGCTGGTGTGGGCGTAGATAATATTGACTTGGAAGCGGCCCGTAACAGGGGAATCCTGGTGGTCAACGCGCCGCTTTCGACCACCGTGGCCGTCGCCGAGCTGACTTTTGGCCTGATCCTGGCTACCGCCCGAGCGATCCCTCGTGCCGACGCGGCGATGAAAGAGGGCAAATGGCTGAAGAAGGAACTGGAAGGGGTGGAACTCCAGGGGAAAACCCTCGGGCTGATCGGCTTTGGACGGATCGGGCGCGAAGTGGCTCTCCGCGCGCTGGCCTTCGGAATGCACATTCTGGCCTACGATCCCCTGATCCCGGAAGATGTGATCCGCCAGGCGAATGCGAGTCCCTGCATGCTGGAAGACCTTCTGGAGCGCTCGGATTTTATCTCGCTCCATATCCCTTTGACCGAAGAGACGCGCAACCTGCTTTCGGAGCAGGCCTTTGCCCGCATGAAGCCCGGCGTTCGCCTGATCTGCACGGCGCGTGGCGGGATCATAGACGAAGCGGTGCTGCTCCGGGCGCTGAACGAGGGCAAGGTGGCGGCCGCAGCGTTGGATGTCTTCGCCCAAGAGCCGCCCGGCCTCACCGAGCTGATCGCGCATCCTAACCTGATCGCCACACCACACATCGGCGCCCAGACGGTGGAAGCGCAGGCGCGCGCCGCCGAGATGATCGCTACCGAGGTCCTAGCAGCGCTGCGCGGCGAACCCTTGCGTTGGCGCGTGGCTTGATTTTGCACGCATCGTTTGGATAGCAACGGTGTTCTAAAAGAATGATCCCGTAGCCTTTGGAGTGGATACTTTTATGCGTCGCAGAGTAGTAATTACCGGTTGTGGCTGTCTCAGCCCGGTAGGCAATAATGTTACCGAGACTTGGCAATCCCTGCTGGCCGGTCGTTCTGGCGTGGATTGGATCACGCTTTTTGATGCCTCCCAGCATAAGACCCGCTTTGCCGCAGAAGTGAAAGGGTTTGATGGCGCAGCGCTTTTCGGCAGTCGCGAGGCACGCCGCATGGATCGCTTCACCCAGTTTGCGCTGGCGGCGGCACTGGAGGCCTTTGCTCAGGCTGGGCTGGAGTCGAATGGGCTGGATCGGAACCGGGTCGGGGTGGTGATCGGCAGCGGCATCGGTGGGATTTCCACGCTCCTAGCGCAGATCGAGGAGATGCGAGCACGTGGCCCGGAACGGGTCAGTCCTTTCCTGATCCCGATGATGATCGCCGATAGTGCGCCGGCGACGATCGCTATTCAGTTGAGGCTGCGCGGTCCGAACATGGCGTTGGCGACGGCCTGTGCCAGCGGTGCAAACGCCATCGGCGAGGCGGCAGAGATGATCCGCCGTGGGGTGGCCGATGTGATGTTGGCTGGCGGTGCTGAGGCCTCGATCGTGCCGGTGGCAATGGCAGCCTTGAATGTGATGGGGGCCCTTTCGACGCGCAACGAGGCGCCCCAGCGAGCTTCTCGTCCCTTCGATCGTGAGCGGGATGGCTTCGTGATGGGCGAAGGGACCGGGATGCTGGTGTTAGAATCGCTGGAGCATGCTCAGGCGCGCGGGGCGCGCATTCTGGCCGAGCTGAGCGGCTATGGCACGAGCAACGATGCCTATCACATTTCTGCGCCGGCGGAAAACGGAGCCGGGGCGGCGCTTTCGATGCGTTGGGCGTTGGAGGATGCCGGCCTGCAGCCGGAGCGGATCGATTACATCAACGCGCACGGTACGTCAACGCCGCTCAACGATAAGAGCGAGACCCAGGCCATTAAGGATGTTTTCGGCGAAACGGCTTATTCAATTCCCATTTCTTCCACCAAGTCGATGACCGGCCACTTGCTTGGCGCTTCTGGCGCTTTAGAGGCCGTGATCTGTGTCCAGGTGTTGCAGGAGCAAATCTTGCCACCGACGATCAATTATGAAAATGCGGATCCGGAATGTGATCTGGATTACGTGCCAAATCGCTCGCGTCGACACACGGTACGTCACGTTATGTCCAATTCGTTTGGCTTTGGTGGGCATAATGCGACCCTGATCTTCAGTCAGGTGTGAGGTGAGTATGCCCTATGCACATATCACCGGCTGGGGGATGGCTGTGCCGGAGAAGGTGTTAACGAACACCGAGCTGGAAAAGATGGTGGAGACCAGCGATGCTTGGATCCGCGAGCGCACGGGGATTCGGGAGCGACGCATTGCTAGCCCAGAGGAACATCCTTCGGTGCTGGGTGCGCGTGCTGCGCTCAAAGCATTGGAGGTAGCCCGCCTGCATCCACGCGATGTTGAGCTGATCATCTGTGCTACTTCTAGCCCGGAGTACCTTTTCCCGGCCACGGCCTGCCTGATCCAGGATGCGATTGGAGCGGCAAAGGCCGGTGCGTTTGACTTGCTGGCAGCCTGTTCCGGGTTTATTTACGCCGTGTATATGGCGGCACAAGCGATCCGCAGCGGAGCGATTCAGAACGCGTTGGTCATCGGCGCGGAGACGCTTTCGCGCATTACAAACTGGAAAGATCGGAATACTTGCATTCTGTTCGGCGATGGGGCGGGGGCTTTTGTGCTCCAGGCCAGCGATCAGCCGGGTGGGGTGTTGGCGGCCGTTATGCATTCCGATGGTTCCGGAGGAAATTTGCTGATTTTGCCGGCCGGTGGCAGTCGTATGCCGGCCAGCCTGGATACGGTGAGCAACGGGCATCACTATATCTATATGGACGGGCGCGAGGTCTTTCGCTTTGCAACCCGCGTGCTCGCGCAATCCACGCTGGAAGTGGTAGAGAAGGCCGGTTTGCAGCTGGAGGATATTCGCTGGATCATTCCGCACCAGGCCAATTATCGTATTATCGAGGCGGCGGCGCGGGGGCTGAAACTGCCGGTAGAGCGATTTATTATCAACCTGGATCGCTACGGCAACACGTCCACGGCTTCGATCCCCATTGCCACCTGCGAGGCGGCCGAAAAGGGTTTACTCAAGGCGGGGGATAAGATCGTTTTCACTGGCTTTGGCGCCGGTTTGACCTGGGGGGGCCTGGTCGCCGAATGGACGGGTCCCTTGCCCTCGGCTACCCACCCGATCCGGCCGCAACGCTATCGCCCCGTGGCGCGCATGCGCTCTTTTTGGCACCGCCTGCTGCGCTTCCTGGAAGGGTTGATCTGGGGGCGAAAGGGGTAAGAGGAAAAGAAGGGCGATCGGCGCGTGACCTCTCGCTACGTAGGGGGTTAACTTAGCAGTGGACTCTAGATGAAAGCGGTTGAGCGCCGATGGGAGGGTTTTGCTTTGATGATTGACATGATCTAATCATCGCTTTGATGATCCCCATTGTGCGAATGTAGATTGCTTTTCGGTGCAC
>JBBIGZ010000074.1:0-13145 GCA_037447295.1 Chloroflexota bacterium
TCAATGCAATGAGAAGTGGTGGGATTGAAGTCTCAAGTGAAGAAGTGTTAAACAATCTCCAATTTATCTCAACAAAAGCTGATGGTACTCCTCTTTTGGATCAAGATGGCAGACCATTCATTGTTGCCACCTACAATCTTGATCCCAATCCCAATCAAACTGGTGAAACCTTAGAGGGCCCAATCCCTCTTTTTATTGCTACTCAAAATGAGAATGGAGAGTGGGGGTGGAGAAAAATTACAGAATCATTAAGAATTATCCCCGATGCTCTTAATTTTAATTTTGGATCACAAATAGTTTATTATAAACTAGCAGATAACAAATACATAAACATTGCTACTGGAAATTTTAACATTTTTGCTAGTTCGGGAGAAATTAATGAACCTAGTTTATGGCTAATTTCAAATCCTAATGAACGATATAATTATTCTTATTCAAGAATTAACTCATTATTGCAATTTTCACAATCTACACAAGTACAAATTTTTCATGTTAAAAATTTAGTCGAACCACGAATTTATCCTGATCACGGTTTTTGGCCAGATTGGGTAATTCAACTTTCAGCCAATAAATTAGAAGAAATAATAAAACAAAGAATTATTCATACTATGTCTCATCTTAATCAACAGTATGTGGGCGGTGAATTAATTTATTCTGTTGTATCTGAAGCTTTTGATTGGAACAGATTTACAGGATTTGTTTATGACAAATTAGGTAGAGATTATATCTCTATGGCTTTTAGAACAGCTAGAGAAGCCGACCCTAATGCTATTTTGATTTATGAAGATGTTAATGTTTTTCACGAAGGAAGAATTGACGATCATGACAGAGCTGCAATTTCTTTAGTAGCATCTTTACAACAACAAGGGTTAATTGATGGGGTAGGAATGGAAATGCATTTAGGTGCTAATAGAATTCCATCTCCGGAAGTCTTTAGACAATTAATTAGAGCTTATAGAAACACCGGTATTAGTAGAATCTACATAACAGAATTTGATATAGATTTTAATGGTTTTAAAGGAACAGAACGCGACAAACAAGCGCTTAAAGCACAAGTTTATGCAGAAATGCTTCAAGTAGCTTTAGAAGAAAATGTAGATGCTTTTATTATGTTTGGTTTCACTGGAGCCGCCGCATGGCATCCCGATGGCCTGATTTTTGACGAAACATATCATCCTACCGCCGCTTTCTACTCGGTGGCTTCTGTGATGCTGTCTCAGGTATTGAAATGAAAACGTCCGTAAAACTATGCCGCCCAACCTCTCGCTCCAGCCGACTGCTCCCTCGGCTCGCTTTGCTCGCCTCGGTCGCAGCGGCTGAGCTCGGTGCCGTTGGGCTGCCTTGCACATTCACCCGAAGGTAAGACACAATGCAACAGAATCGTCTTCAAGCATTCGTAGAATGGTTACTCGACAATCTTTTTGATTTCATCACCATTCTTGTGGCGGGTTTCTTGGTTGTCCGTTATCAAATTCGTCCTCCTACCTCTACTGACATTACAGAAATCGTGGTCTGGATTCTAGGTGTTTTGGGCCTGCTTGCAGTTTCTGGTCTTTGGGAGCGGAATCGGCGGTTACATCGCATAGAGAAACTATCTGAAGAAGGGCGCAATCTTGCTTCTCGCTATTTGAGCAGGAAAGTTTATGCGAGTGACTTTTTCTTATCCGATCGCCGTTTATCAGTAAAAGAATTGTCATCGGCTAACACCATCTACTTTGCAGGCAAGGTGTTGGCAAGAACCAGTCGTGAGTTTATGTACGTTCTCGGACAGCGGTTAGCGACAGGGGCAACCATACGTTTTGTAATCCTTGACCCAGAGTCTGAAGCAGTATTACAACAGGCTGTCCTTCAGAGTTTTGAAGCCCCGATTGAGTTTTGGCGCGACACACTGAGAACAACAGAGACAGTTATTGAAGCACTTGCTAAAACTCCGAACAGCAAAGGGAAAATAGAGATTGGTTATCTCCCGTATATTCCTTCTTTCGGTTTGTCGTTGGTTGATCCAGACCAAGCACACGGCATCTGCTTTGTCGAACTGTATCAGCATAGGTCTGCTGAACCTCATCCAACTTTTGAAGTGCGCGCGTCAGACGATCCATATTGGTTCAAGTTTTTCAAAGACCAGTTTGATAAGATGTGGGAGAGTTCTCGTGTGAAGACTTTCGATTAGCGAAACGGCAGCCCAACACGCGCTTGCACCTGACGCCGCTCCGCTGCGCTTCGCGGCGCAGGTGAAGCGCAAGCCGTTAGCCGCCTTGTGTGTGTTGGCGGATGTCACAATGTCTAATGTGCGGGTTATTGATACTTTCCCTGCCTTCTTGACCTATTGGGATAAGGTTCAAGGTAAACCCCTGGACGACCAAATAGAAGGTTGGGCAACAGAATACATGTCACTATGGCCAGAACTTCTGGCTAAGCAAATCGAAGACTATTCCTCACAGAATTTGGACTGGCGACAGATTGCTCGTGAGAAGGTGTTCCCCCATCTGACCGAACGGCTTCCCGCCATGCAACAGGCTCATCAAAACTTACTGGAATTATGCGAGCCTCTCTATTCCAGAGCGCAACAAGTGCTTGCCTTTGATAGCAAGGCACTCTTCGTCATCTATGTAGGCATCGGCTGTGGCGCGGGGTGGGCAACGCCGTTTCATGGTTCGCCCGCCATTTTGTTTGGATTAGAAAACATTGCCGAAAGTGACTGGAGTGCTCCTGAAGCCATCACAGGTTTAGTCGCTCATGAGATTGGGCATCTTGTGCACCATTATTGGCGAGCGCAACATGGGAAACCCATTGGCTCTGGGGCTTGGTGGCAACTCTACGAAGAAGGATTTGCACAACATTGCGAAAGCCTGATTCTCGACTCAGATACTTGGCATCAAGCGAGCGGCGACAACGCTGACGAATGGCTCGCCTGGTGCCAAAATCACAAAGGCTGGCTTGCCGCTGAATTTGTGAGAACGGCGGATAGTGGTAAACCTGTCTCCCCGTTCTTTGGCTCGTGGCTTGAAATCTGCGGCAAGAGTGAGACGGGATACTTTCTTGGATACGAAGCTATCAATGAATTGAAGAAACGCTTTGATTTGAAAGAGATTGCCTTGCTGGAGGATAGCGAAGTTTACTTACGACCAATTCTCGAGCAGATGAGAGGGCATAGCGGCTAACCAGCGCTTCCAGCCGACCGCTCCGCTCGCTGCGCTCGCTTCGCGGCGGCTGATGCTCACGCTAGTCCGCTTGTTGCAAATCGAGCGTGAATGAAAGCAAGCAGGGAGTACCAACGTCAGAAGGAATCGTCATCGCTTTGATAGATTTGCTGGAGGGTTCTTGGAGCGGCTATTGCAGGTTTTGCTACGTTACCGCAGCTGGCATCAAAGGCAAGGGCGAAAGTTCAATCTCCTGTGGTCTCGTTGGTTTACTGGCATCATTAAGAGTGACAGACGGTTGGTCTTGGGAGCAGTTTTTGGAACATCGGTGATCACAAAGAGTAGCGACACCTCAACCACCTATTGCTACAAGCGTTTTGCCGACCATGCACCCCACACCAACAAGCCTAACCATACAGCCAAGCCAGCCTATCGTTACCCAATCGCAACAGGTTACTGTGAGGATTTTTACATCCAAGGCATAAATTTTCTGCAGTTGAAGCAAAAATACTGCCGGCCAATTCGTATCCTTGAAGGGGAACAGGATAAAATCAGAAATATCTTCACAAAACATGCTATAATTGATAAACAGGTATCCGCGTGGATACCTGCTTTCTTTTTTACAGGCAGCTGCACCGGTTCAGCGGACAAGTATCTTTTCGCCCTTCATCTCCTGAATCCCATAGGGAAAGCCATAATCCGCCATGCGTTCCATGAATGGGATGGGATCAAAGGCTTCTGGGCCGAGCACGCCGCTCCCTTTCCACAGGCCGCGCTCAAGCATCTCCCAGGCGATCACCGGGCCAAAAGCCGTTTGGGTGACGACAGCCTGGGTGCCCCAACGACGCATGGATTCTTGATTATCGAGCACCTGATAGATATAGACCTCGTAGGGGGCTCCATTCTTTGTACCTTTCACCCAAGTACCTGCACAGGTTTTGCCATGCATCCGCTCGCCCAGTTCAGCTGGGTTGGGTAGGCAAGCGGCAACCACATCGCGCGGTGACACCATCACGCCCTTAACGTTGATCGGCTCCTTCTTATCCAAGCCAAGCAAATGCAAGGTCTTGAGGATTTGGATGAACTGCGCGCCCAATCCGTATTTGAAGGTCACACGTCGCGTGCGCACCCAACGTGGGATGAGGAGCACTTCCTCATGCTCGACGTTAACCACTTCCACCGGGCCGATCCCCTCCGGGAACTCGAAAACTTCCGGCTCGGAAAACGGCTCGGTTGTGTACCAGCCGCGGTCGGCCTCCCAGATAATCGGCGGATTCAAGCATTCTTCGATGGTCGTCCAGATCGAAAAAGTGGGCGCAAAAGGATAGCCTTCGATAACCAGGTTGTTTCCATCCCGAATGCCGATCTCTTCGATCTCGTCGAAGAGGTAATCCTGAGCATAACGGGCGAAGACATCCACCACGCCGGGTTCAACGCCCATGCCCACCAGAGCCAAGAGTCCTTTACGCTCCCATAGCTCTGCACGCTGGAATTGGTCATCCCCTAATTTGACACCCGGCAGTTCATAGGGTCGCTCCGGGTGAGGTTGCGAAAGGCTCATTGCCATATCCATATAATGTGCCCCCACCCGATAGGCAGCTTCAAAGATAGGGATGTTAAAGACCGGGTCTACCGCGTTCATGATCAAATCTACCCGGTGGCGGCGCGCCAGCGCCTCGATCATTTCCTGTTTGCGGGCATCAACGAATTCGACCGGGAAGCGCGCCGCATCACCGCCGAGCTTTTGCTGCACACGACGTGCCCGTTCAATATCATAATCGGCCAAAACTAATTTCTCGACCCAAGAATGTTCGTTAGCAATTGCGGCAATGGCCTCGCCAACGCCGCCGACGCCGATCATCAAGACTTTCATAAGCTGACTCCTTTCGATATTCCGAACGAAAATCCAGAAAACTAATAGGTTAGATAGTGAGAGTTAGATGTAGATTTCCTTGACAATCTTGAGATACATAAAAGTTTCCGTTTCGCGCACCCCCTCAATTCGATACAACTTTTCGGTAATGAAACGGAGCAACTCTTCGTGGTCGCGGCAGAACACTTCCGCAAGCAAATCATAACGGCCACCGACCACAACGAGGTAAATCACCTCCTCCAGGGCAGCAATTTTTTGGGCCACTTCCAGCATACGCGTGCCATCGGTGCGAATGCCGAGCAGCGCCATCGTTTTAAGGCCGAGCCGCAGGGGATTGGTCACTGCCACCACCTTCAGTGTCCCCGCCTCCTGCAACTTTTGATACCGCTGACGGATCATCCCAGGGGAAACCCCCAATTCCTGGGCAATTTGCAGGAATGGCGTCCGGCCATCCTTACGCAGCGTTTCGATCAGGACTTCATCAATCCGATCTGGATTGTCTGGAGTAGCCACTCGCTTCGGCATGTCTACATTGTAGCATATTTTGCACAGAAAGTCAAGGTAAAAAACTCTTTTATTACGAATATTGGCAAAACAAAAACTATTTGTTCCCAAAAGGACAACAAAAAATGAAACGCATCAATCCATTAAGAGACAATCTCCGCAAAAAGCCTTGCTACCCCCTTGACATCCTAACACTAACATCCTAACACCTAACATCCTAACATTCTAACATCCCAACATCTCCTCCCCCGATCTACAGCCACAGCCTACCACCCACGGTCATTCTACGGTACAATACACGCACTATGAGCACACCTACTCGCGACCGTCTCCCCACCCCTACGGAAACGCGCCCGCTGCGCCGGCCGGAATGGATCCGCGTCCGTGCGCCGGCCGGCGAAACCTATGAATGGCTTCAGCACCTGATGCGCAGCAAAGCCCTGCATACGGTCTGTGAAGAAGCCATGTGCCCAAACCTGGGCGAGTGCTGGGGCGCCGGCACCGCCACCTTCCTGATGCTAGGCGATATCTGCACCCGCACCTGTGGCTTCTGCGATGTCAAGCACGGCCGTCCCTTGCCGCTGGACTGGCTGGAGGCTGAGCGCGTCGCCCAGGCGGTGAAAGCGATGAACTTGCAACACGCCGTGATCACTTCGGTCAACCGCGACGATCGCCGCGATGGCGGCGCACCAATCTTCGCCATGGTCATTCGCCGCATTCGCGAGCTCCTGCCCGGCTGCTCGATCGAGGTGTTGATCCCGGATTTCAAAGGCTCACTGGAAGCCCTGCGCATTGTAATGGACGCGCGCCCGGAGATCCTCAACCACAACGTCGAAACCGTGCCGCGCCTGTTCAAGCAGGTGCAACCGCAGGATAACTACCGCTGGGCCGAGCGCATCCTTTCAAGCGCTAAGAAAATGGACCCGGAAGTGCTCACCAAATCCGGCATCATGCTGGGGCTCGGTGAGACGATGGACGAAGTCAAAGCGGTGATGCGCGATCTGCGCTCCTGGGGAGTGGATATCCTGACCATCGGCCAATATCTGCAACCGAGCAAAAAGCACCTGCCGATTGCGCGCTACTACACCCTGGAAGACTTCGCCGAGCTCAAGCAATACGGCCTGGAGATCGGCTTCCGCTGGGTAGAATCCGCCCCCCTGGTGCGATCCTCCTACCACGCTGCCGAGCAGGTGCGTGCCCTAAGCGCCATCCACCGCCGCTTGAACGCCAACGCCTAATCGCCGGTAACGAAGACGCGCGGCACGCGCGCCGAGATATTGGTCAGCACCTCGTACGGAATCGTGCCGGCCCATTCGGCCAGCTCTTCCGCGCTCACTCGCGGACCTTGAGCTGATTCGCCCAGCAAAATCACTTCGTCGCCGAGCTCGGCTTCGTCATCCCCCACATTGACCATAAACTGATCCATGCAAATGCGCCCGACCTGCGGGTAGCGTTTGCCGCGCACGATCACCTGGGCACGGTTGCTCATCCGGCGGAAATAACCATCCCCATAGCCACAGGGGATCGTCACAATGCGACTGGGACGCTTCGGCTCCCATAACGAGCCGTAGCTCACCGGCCGTCCCGCTTGCGTGATCTTCGCATGCACCACGCGCGAATGCCAGATCAGCGCCGGGCGCACCTCTACCGTCCGTTGGGTTTCGCTTCCCGGATAGATCCCATAGAAGAGAATCCCCGGCCGCACCATATCGAAGTAACTTTCCGGCAACTGTAACACGGCTCCGGAGTTGGCCATATGTCGCAAAGGCGGCGCCGGTAGGCTATGGCGTTCGTAGAAGCGTAACACCTCGAGGAAGCGTTCCAGCTGCAAGCGAGCATGCGTCAAATCGGCGCGTTCGGAATTGGCAAAATGGGAATAGATCCCCTCGATCTCCAGGTGCCGGCATTCCAACGAACGCCGCAGGAACGCTTCCGCCTCGTATTCATGGACTCCTAGCCGCTCCATCCCGGTATCGATCTTCAAGTGCACCTTGAGCGTTTTCCCCTGGGCGGCCGCAACGGCCTCGGCGGCTTCCAGAATGCGTAAGGAGCCAACGGTCAAGGTGAGATCGTAGCGCAGGAAGAACGGGATCTGCTCCGGCAGCACGCCGCCCATCACCAGGATCGGCTTCTGAATGCCCATTTGCCGCAATCGCACCCCTTCTTCCAGCAGCGCCACGCCGAAATAATCGGCATACGGAGCAATAAACGGGGCTACGCCCTCCACCCCGTGACCATAGGCATTCGCCTTGACCACGGCCATTACGCGCGCCGGCCTCACCTTTTGACGGATGGCCTCAAAGTTAGCATGTAAAACACTCAGCCGCACCTCTAACCAGGTGGGGCGAAGGGGAAGATCACCGGGCAAGGACATGCCCTAATTATATCCCTGCCATGTAATCCAGAACGTCGATCTTTGTTAGGATGCCCACCGGGCGGCTATGCTCGACGATAATCAGGGCATAGCCTTGCGTGAGCCAGGGCATAGCCTCTTCCAACCGCGTTTCGGGTGGAAAGACGGCTTGAGCATGTTGCACCAGATCATCGATCGGCTCTTCGTGGCTATGATCGTGGCTTTCCAGCAGATGATTCAGCAGATCGACCTCTTCGACCAGCCCTACCAGCACCCCATCCTCACCTACCACCGGCAGCTGAGAGATGGCATGTTCATGCATCAGACGGATCACCTGGCGCATAGTCTGCCCCAAGCGGGCAGTATAGAGCGTGCGTTGACGCTTGGCCAGGAGCAGATCGCCCAGGGTCACTTCGCCGAAATCGGCGCCGAGGAAGCCGTTCTCGCGCATCCACTTGTCATCGTAGAACTTGGAAAGGTAGCGCGAGCCGGAATCGGGGAAGATCACCACGATCAAGCGATCGGCCGGCAGATCGGCGGCATATTTCATTGCCCCGGCCAGGGCAGCGCCGGAAGAACCACCAGCAAAGATGCCTTCCTGACGCACCAGCGCCCGCGCCCATAGGAAGCTCTCGCGATCGTTGACGCGCACGATCTCATCTACGACCGAAAGATCGGTGGTGGAGGGCAGGAAATCCTCCCCAATGCCCTCGACCTTGTACGTCTTGGGGAAAGCGCCTTCCGGAATGCGCCCGTTGTTCTTCCAGATTTCAAGCAGGATCGAGCCTTCAATATCCACTCCGACCACCCGAATGGCCGGGTTCTTCTGCTTCAAGTAGCGCCCCACTCCGCTGATCGTGCCGCCGGTGCCCATGCCGATCACCACATCGGTGACGCGCCCTTCGGTTTGTTCCCAGATTTCCGGTCCGGTGGTCAGCTCGTGAATGCGCGGGTTATCCGGGTTGTGATACTGATTGGCCAAGATGGCGTTCGGCGTTTCACGCGCCAATCGCTTGGCCACTTCATAGTAGGAGCGCGGGTCTTCCGGCGGAACGGCGGTCGGCGTGATCACCACGCGGGCACCGAAGGTGCGGAGCAAGCGGATTTTCTCCTCCGACATCTTATCGGGCATGACAAAGATGGTCTTATAGCCCTTCAGAGCGGCGGCGATCGCCAGGCCAACACCGGTATTCCCCGATGTGGCCTCGACGATCGTGCCGCCCGGTCGCAGTTCCCCGCGCGCCTCAGCCTGCTCGATGATGTACCACCCCACTCGGTCCTTCACCGAGCCGCCGGGGTTGAGCAGTTCCAGCTTGGCATAAAGCGTCGCCTGCAGATGGCCGGCAATGCGGGCCAAACGCACGAGTGGCGTATTCCCGATCGCGCCCTGGATGCTATCATACACTCGACGAGTATGGGATACAGGCAAAACCGGCATATACTCCTCAGTAAATGGGCAAAGATGGGTCAACCTCGCGCGCCCAGGCGTTGATCCCGCCTTTCAGGTTCTTCACTTTGCGGAAACCGGCGCTGACCAGCAGCTCCAGGGCACGTGCCGAACGGGTACCCGCTTTGCAGAAGACCACCATCTCGCGCGCCGAATCCAGCTCCGAAAGCCGCGCCGCCAATTGCCCAAGCGGAATGTTAACTGCGCCGGGCAATCTGGAAATTTCCAGCTCATGGGGCTCCCGCACATCGAGCAACAGAATCCCGTTGTTCTGCAGGCGCTCGGCCAGCTCGGTCGGCGCAATATCCCAGCCTGCGCCAGCAGAGCCTTCCTCGCGGTCGTGTCCCGGAACGCCACAGAATTCCTCGTAGTCGATCAATTCTTTGATGTCAGCATTCGGCCCGCACACCCGGCAGTTCGGGTTCTTCTTCAGCTCGACGAAATCGAAGGACATATCGAGCGCATTGTAGAGCAGCAGGCGGCCGATCAACGGCTCACCGATCCCCAGCAACAGTTTCAAGGTCTCGGTGGCCTGAATGCTACCGATCGTGCCGGGCAGCACTCCCAATACGCCCCCTTCGGCGCAGGAGGGTACCAAGCCGGGTGGCGGGGGTGCTGGGAAAAGGCAGCGATAGCAGGGCCCCTCCTTAGCGTAGAAGACGCTCACCTGGCCATCAAAGCGGAAGATCGAGGCATAGACATTCGGCTTTCCCAAAAAAACGGCCACATCGTTGCTCAGGTAACGCGTCGGGAAGTTATCCGTCCCGTCCACGATCACATCGTAATCGGCGGCGATGCGCATCGCATTTTCGGAGGTGAAAGGCTCATCGTAGACTACCACCTCGATATCCGGATTGAGATCGAGCATACGGCGCCGCGCCGATTCAACCTTCCGCATTCCCAACGTAGAAGTGCCATGGATGATCTGACGCTGCAGGTTCGAGGCATCCACCACATCGTAATCCACGAGCCCGATCCGTCCGACGCCGGCCGCCGCCAGGTAAAGCGCCACAGGGGACCCCAGGCCTCCGGTGCCGATCACCAGCACCGAAGAGGCCTTGAGTTTTTGCTGTCCCCGCAGGCCGACTTCCGGAATGAGCAGATGGCGTGAGTAACGCAGGATTTCTTCATGGGTCAAGGGAGGAAGCATAGATTTTCTCCTCTATTGAGCACCACCGGCGATCGAAGGGATGAGCAGCAGCTGATCGTCCTCCTTGAGCGGCGTCTCCAAGCCTTGCAGTTCGCGAATGTTCGTCTTGTTCAAGAACAGGTTGACGAACGGGCGCAACTGCCCATCACCATTATACAGGTGCGTGCGCAAAGTCGGATATTGCTCGATCAGGTGCTCCATCGCTTCGGCCACCGTTTGTCCACGCACGGTCACTTCGGCTTTCTGATCGGTATAGTAACGCAATGGGGTCGGTATCTTAATGCTTGGCATAGTTTTCTCCTCGATTCAGCAGCCGGCACGCTCAACGACCGCTTCACAGGCCGAGGCCGGCAAGATTTCCACGCTTCCGGCTTGGATAAAGGGGGTCATGAATTGTTCGACGTACTCCTTCTGTTCCGCTTCCAGGATGAGCACAAGCGTATGTTGCCCATCGAGCACGGCTTCGCCATGAAGCTCGATGCCGAATTTACGGGCATTCGCCTTGCTCAAATGTTGCAGCAGCATTTGCCCCATTTCCGGATTTTTGGCCGGGCAGGTTTCGGGTGCATGTTGGTGACGGACGAAATACAGAGACATTAGGAACCTCCTATTGAATTTGAATGGATTCTTCCAGGAATGCCTGGCGATCTTCGCTCAAGCGCCAGCAACGGCTTTGGGTTGCTTTGCCGTTTTCAACGCTGACGATCAGGTATGAGAAGAAAGGTTGTGCCCATTCCCGATCGTATTCGGATGGACGAGCCGGGTGATCGGGATGGGAGTGAAAGACTCCCAGCAAGGTCATCTTCAGGCGATCGGCAAACTCTTCGGCGTGGAGATAGTCAAAGGTGTCGATCAGATAGCGATTGTGGCGCGATTCCCGCCGGGCGTTATCAATAGGCAAAATGTGAAGCACATGGCGCGGCTCTCCCTCTTTTCCCAGCAAAAAGCCGGCTCCTTCTTCAGGATAGGCACTTTCCAGGTGCAATTCAATAGCCCTTAATTGCTGTGCGGAGAGAATAAGGGTCATATACTCCCTCCCTGCCAAAGCGCAGCATCGCTGAGATACTTATAGCCGGCATCCGGGAAAACGGTGACCACCAGGCCACTATCCAGTTCCTGTGCCACGCGCAATGCGGCCACGGCCGCCGCTCCGGAAGAAATGCCGACAAAAAGCCCTTCCTCGCGCGCCAGGCGCCGCACCATGGCATAGGCCTCCTCGGTGCTCACTTCCAACGTTCGATCTGGGAAGCTCGGATCGAAGATACCCGGGCGGATCGCAGTCGGCATGTGCTTCAGCCCTTCCAAGCCATGGAAGGGTGCATCGGGTTGAACGGCGACGATCTGGACCTTGGGGTTCCACTCGCGCAAGGCGCGCCCGGTGCCCATCAACGTGCCGGAGGTGCCCAGCCCGGCCACGAAGTGCGTCACCTGGCCTTCCGTCTGGTGCAAAATTTCCGGGCCGGTGCTCTGATAGTGCGCTTGCCAACTGGCCGGATTATCGTACTGATTCGCATACCAATAACGATCGGGATATTGCTCCGCCAACCGACGGGCATGCAAGATCGCGCCATCGCTGCCTTCTAATGGATCGGTCAAGATGAGTTCTGCGCCATAGGCGCGCAGAATGGCGATGCGCTCCGGGCTGGCATTCGCCGGTATGCACAGCGTAACGCCAATGCCCATCGCCGCGCCGAACATAGCATAGGCAATGCCCATATTGCCGGAGGTAGAATCCAGCAACCGACGCCCTTCGCGCAAGTGACCTTCCGCCTGAGCCTGGCGCAAGATGTTCAGCGCTGCTCGATCCTTGACCGAGCCGCCG
Organism: Chloroflexota bacterium; assembly: GCA_037447295.1. Taxonomy (GTDB): domain Bacteria; phylum Chloroflexota; class Anaerolineae; order Anaerolineales; family Villigracilaceae; genus 630D-37. The sequence continues at coordinate 12,290 of JBBIGZ010000074.1, forward strand.
GGATTGAACCATTCTGCCTTTGCCAACACCCGCACGCGCGGGGAAAGGCCAATGGTTACGCGTCGCAAAGCCAACAAGGGAGTATTGCCAACACAGGCTTCCAGTGGCGAGAACGAACGAAAGAGAGTTTGTTGAGCGTGGGTGCTAAGCATATTTTCCTCACACAAATAAAATACGGCCAACACAGAAAACAAAAGGACGGCGGACGGACGCCCGGTAAAACTTTTTTCACCAGCGGGGTTCGTCCACCGTCCTCAGAGTGTTGGCCGTTTCCGAATTACGCTGAGGCGGCGGCTACGAACCCCGCCTCAGACAGGAGCACTGTAAGTAGAAAGTCATGGGTTATCGTCCAGAACCTAATTTACTAGAATTTTCTGATACAAATTATATGCCATTTGTCGTTTTTGTCAAGGGGATGGACGCTGGTGATAGGGCTTTTTACTGTTTTAGTTGTGAAAATAGCAACGAAATGCCCTCCTCCGGCATAGCACAAACCTTCCGTTGCGCATCCGGAATGAATTCATCGGGGAAGAAATGGCGCAACAGCGAAAGTGCTACATTCCGTATGCTGCTCAACCCCAAGCCAATCCAGCGCCCATGGAGACGGTCTTCCTTCATCGTCACATCCCGAACATAAAACACCCGATTCGCAATCGTCCAATGCGCACGGAACAAGTGGGCAGCGTCTTGAACTTCCAGCGACCAGGCAAACGCCGCTCCTGCCACCCACACGTGTACCTCCTCTTCTTCCCGACCGTTCTCCCAACGTCGACGCCGAATGCGCCCACACCATTGCATCCCCGGCCAACCAAAGTAGTGTGCAAATACTCCTGCATATCGGCTTCACACGGTACCA
>JBBIGZ010000075.1:0-12947 GCA_037447295.1 Chloroflexota bacterium
CGGGTCAGCGCTTGACTTCGATCCTGGTGGCGGTGAAGGAGCCATCGGCTTCGGCATACCCTTTGACTTCAACATAGGCTCCTATCCGCACGGTGCCCTTCTTCTGTTTGATCTGGGTATTTGCTGCGACGTGCACAACGCGCCCGCTCACCGTCCAATCACCGATCAGAGTGCCATCCGGCAAGGATTCGATGTAACCGTAGAATTTGGTGGTGCTACGACCTTTCTTTACTTCGATCTTGGTGGCGGTGAAGGAGCCATCGGCTTCAGAATAGCCTTTGACTTCTACATAGGCACCGACCTGGACAATCCCTTTCTTTTGTTGGATGATGGTAGATGGCGTAACGTTGACAATGCGTCCGGCTACCGTCCATTCACCGATCAGTGTGCCGTCTGGCAGGGATTCCACCATCCCGTAGAACTTTTCGGCCTTGACCTCGATCTTCGTGGCATTGATGGATCCATCTGATTGCAGGTAACCTTTTACCTCTACCATGCGGCCGATCTCAGCCGGGACTTCCTGCTTGATATACGTGGTGCTGAAGACGTGCACCGTATATCCGCTCACCACCCAATCACCGATCAAGGAACCGTCAGGAAGCTCTTCGATCATGCCATATAGCTTGAACTGACCTGATCTGTTGGATGCAAGGGCAGGCTGTGGTAGGAAAGTCGCCAGCATTAAGAGGCTCAACAACAGGGAAGAGAAAATACGTTTGAACATAGGCAACTCCTTTTCTGAAATCTTGCAATTCTAAGATAGCAAAATGCGGAGGGGAAATGGTCAATATCCTGTGATAGTTTGTTTAAGGGTTTGTAATCTCTTGTGGTGTTTCATTGCAGGAAAGTGATTATGTAACAAGATGTCCCAACCTTTTTCGATCCCTTGTGGAAATTGTCCTTTCAACGCAAATTCTTGAGAAGTTTGACAACCGAAAATTGCTTCTACTGAAAACAATGAAATTCCCTAACAGCGAATCGGAGAATGTTGACATTCCTTCTCATTCGGAGTATCCTCATTGCCGATGTCGCGTCAACCTTCATTGTTCGCGCCTTTGATCTGGTCGGTCAGCGATCTGACCCGTTACCTGCGGATATTGCTGGAGGACGATCCTGCCTTGCAGGATGTTTGGGTGCGTGGCGAGATTTCTAACCTCTCGCGCCCGGTCTCCGGGCATGTTTACTTTACCATCAAGGATCAAGGGGCTTCGCTCCGCTGTGTGATGTGGCGCAGTGATGCGGCGCGCTTGCGTCTCCCGTTGCAGGATGGATTGGCGGTCGAAGCGCATGGGACGATCAGCATCTACGAGCCGGCAGGACAATATCAGCTCTATGTGGATGCCATTCGGCCTCAGGGGGAGGGAGCGCTTTACCAGGAATTTCTGCGTTTGAAGCAACGTTTGGAAGCAGAAGGTTTGTTCGATGAGGCGCGCAAGCGTCCGTTGCCGCTTTTGCCGCGGCGGATCGGGGTGGTGACTTCTCCCAGCGGTGCGGCGTTGCGAGATGTTTTGAACACATTGCGACGGCGCTTGCCTTTGGTGGAGGTCGTTTTGGCACCCTCCTCGGTGCAAGGCGATGAGGCTGTGCCAGAACTGGTGGCGGCGCTGGAGGCACTGAACTGCTATCTGAAGCCGGATGTGATCTTGCTGGCACGCGGCGGCGGTTCAATGGAGGACCTTTGGGCTTTTAACGATGAACGCGTGGTGCGCGCAGTGGCGGCTTCTGAGGCGCCGGTGATCAGCGGGGTGGGACACCAGACGGATTTCACGTTGGTGGATTTTGCCGCTGATGTGCGTGCGCCTACTCCCACCGCGGCGGCCGAGCTGGCAACGCCGCTGACATTGGAAGATTTGCTGGCAAATGTCGGAGGATTGGAAGAGCGATTAGGCTTGGCGATGGAGGGCTTGCTGGAACGTAGGAAGCGGGATTTGCAGGAATTGGAGGCCGGCTTGCGTTTCGCCTCCCCGATCCATCGTTTGCAGCGAGAGCAGCAACGCTTGGATGAACGAGCTCGGCGTTTGCTGGCGGCAGTAGCTCAAGGTCTGGAACGCGAAGCGCTGCAGCTGAAGGGGCTGGAGCGGCGTCTGCAGGCACTGAGCCCATTGGCAGTGTTGAGCCGGGGGTACGGGATCCTTTCCGATCTCCAAACCGGAGAGCCGATTGTGCATGTACGGCAGGTCGTTCCGGGGATGCATTTTGTAGTGCGACTTGCCGATGGTCGTTTTGAGGCCTGGGCCGGAGACAAAAAGGAGGAATTTTTCGATGAAGGAGATTTATGAACTGACTTACGAAGAGGCCTTTGAAGAGCTAGAGCAGATCGTCCGGCGCTTGGAAGAAGAAGCCCATTCGCTTGAGACGGCGCTCCAGCTTTACGAACGGGGGCAGGCACTGGCTGCGCATTGTCGCCGCTTGTTGGAGCAGGCAGAATTGAAGGTGCAACAGATTTCGGAGGGTGCGTTGCGTCCTTTTGATGAGGCGGGGGGAGGAGGGCGTGTTTGAGGCTTTACTTGGAAATAAAATTCTGGTGACTACTCTGGTCGCCTGGGCTCTGGCGCAGGGGCTCAAGCTGCCGATTATGTCGTTTATCGAGCGTCGCTGGAACTGGTCGGTAGTGCTGAGCGCCGGAGGGATGCCCAGCTCTCATTCGGCGCTGATTGTGGCCTGCACGGTGGCTATTGGGCTGTGGGAAGGATTTGGCTCGCCCCTTTTTGCGCTGGGGGTGGCTATCGCAATGATTGTGCTGTATGATGCGGCCGGCGTGCGCCGTCAGGCCGGCATCCATGCTGAACGGATCAATTTCCTTTTTGATGAGCTATTGAAGGGCCATCCCTTCAGCGAGGACGATCTGCGGGAAGTGCTGGGGCACACTCCTTTGGAGGTGGTGGCGGGCACGTTGCTAGGGATCGGCGTGGCCGTGCTGTTGTGGTGGCTCTGGCGCTAAGGTTTCTTTTCTGCCGGTAGGACCAAGTAAAAGGTCGTGCCCTTGCCAAGCGTAGATTCTACCCAGATTCTTCCCTGGTGGTTATCTACGATGCTTTTGACGATGGCCAGACCTAGTCCGGAGCCTATCACTTCATCGGGAATGTTGCTGGCGCGGTAAAACTTCTCGAAGATGCGAGATTGCTCTTCTGGAGGGATGCCGGGGCCGGTATCCCTGATCTTGAAGATCAGCTGGGAATCTTGGCGTTGCAGGCTGATTTCGATGCTCCCACCAGGGGGAGTATATTTGATGGCATTGCCGATCAGATTATCCAGCATCTGACGTAGCCGCAAGGGGTTGCCGCGAACGGTCGGCAGATCGGGAGCGATATCCACATGGAGCTGCAGGTTTTTTTGCTCGATCAGGCTGCGTAACATATCGATCGAATAGGAGAGGATGGCTTCCAGGTGCACGCTTTCGCGGCGTGTATCGAAGCCGGCTTCTAGCCTTCCCAAGTCCAGTAGATCATTGACCAGGGCGGTGATGTTTTCGACGCTGGTTTTGATGCGATCTAGGAAGACGCGCTGCTGATCGGTAAGCGGGCCGACGCGTTCGATCAGTTCAGTATAGCCCAGCACCGCAGTGAGTGGGGAGCGCAGATCGTGCGAAATGGTATGGACGAAGTCGTTTTTCATGCGGTCGATCTCTTTCAGGTATGTAATATCCTGCAAAGTGATGGCCTGACCGATCTGCGGGATCGGGGTGATCTGGGCATGGTAGACGCGCCCATCTTGGAAGTGGATCTCATGATAAGAGAGACGGGATTCCCCAGAACGCAGGATCAGATCCTGGAGATCGGGGTGAGGGATGGCATCCAGTAAGGGTTTTCCTTTGAGGGTTTCCTGTGTCAGCCCGAAGATGCGTTGTGCTGCCGGGTTGAGCAGGAGGACTTTGCCCTCCGAATCCAACAGGATCACCCCGTCTTCAATGCCGGCAAAGATGGTTTCGTAGCGTCGACGCTCGGCCTCGGTGAGTTCGATCTTCTTCTCCAGGGATGCGGTGGTCTTTTTGACCTCATGCCGCAACCAATCGCCGATGCGGTGGGCGCGTAACAGGCTGCGTTCGATGGCTTGTCGCAGGTCTTCGATGCGCAGAGGGGGGTAGATATAGGCGGTTAATCCCAGTTCTAGAGCGCGACGATACGAGGATATCTTTTCCGTATCTTCGTAGAGTACAATGGGTAAGGTGGGAAAACGCTCCAATAAATTCTCGGCAAAGCTTAGGCCGTCCTTTTCAAATCCGACGTGTAGCAGTACCAGCGCAGGAATAGAGGACTGAAAGATTTTTTCTGCCGCTCCGCGTTCTTCGGCCAAGGCGACTTCATAGCCGAGTGAATGCAGGGCGCGCTCCAAGAGTAAGCGCTCAGAAGAAGCAGGGAAAGCAAGAAGAATTAACGGCACACTCATGACGTTGACTTCTTTTCAGAGATGAAATCGGGGGCCGGGATGGTTTGTTCGATGATGGGTTGCAATTTGCGCAGTGATGCTTCCGCCAGGTGCAGGGCGCGTTTTTGCTCTTCGGTCAAGGGGCCGGCTTGCTCTTTTAGCACCAGTTCCAGTGGATAGATGGCCGTTTGGATGGCTTCGCTCACCGCTTTGCGCAGCGATTGGCGCAGCTCGTTTTGACGGCGCTCTCCCTGACGGGCGAGCTCGGCGGCCTGCTCGACGGCGCGGAAAAGCCGGGCATTGACCAGCGAAATCGAAGCATAATCGGCAATGGCCTCCAGCAGGCTTTGTTCTTGCTGGCTGAAGGGTTTTTCGGCATTGCGCACAACCAGCAAAACGCCGATGATTTCCTTTTGCACTTTGATCGGCACAACCGCCGCGGCCTTGCCCAGCTGTGCGATTTTGAAGCGCGCCAGGGGAGCACCATGGATGGTCAGAGTTTCGCCCGAGGCGATAACCAGGGTGCTCAAGCCGTCATCTAGGGGCTGATTGAGCTTCTTTGCCCAGGCCGCGGGTAGATTTTTATGAGCTACGAGCAGGTAGGATTTGGTCTTTTCATCCTGGAGAAGAAGCCAGGCGATATTGGCCTCGCCGACCTGGAGTGCCCCTTCTAGAATGCGTTGAAAAAGTAGGCGCTGATCGGTGATCGAGAGAACTGCTTTGCCCAGAACAAGCAAGGTGCTCAGATCGCGCACCCGACGCTGGAGCTCCTCATTCAGTCTGCGCAGCTGGGCATCCAGGCGTTCGCGTTCACGGCGTTCCCGCACCCGCCGCAGCGCCCGTTCCACGGCGGAAACAACCTCGGCTTCGCGTGCCGGCCAGAGCAGGTAATCATGCGCACCCAGGCGGAACGCTTGAATGACCTCCGGCTCATGTCCTTTGAGGGCCAGGACGATGATCGGAATATCGAGATTTTGGGATTGGAGGGCTACCAGTAGATCTTTACCGCTTAAGTCGGGGAGGGAAAGTGCGGTCAGAATCACATCGGGCGGCGATTGTAAGATATGCCGAATGGCTGCGCCTGCTTCACCGATGACCGTTACCTGATAGCCTAACGGTTGGAGTGTTTGGCGCGCAATGCTATCGCTAATATCCAGGTCGTTTTCGATGAGCAAAATCCTTTCCCCGGCCATGTGAAGACTCCAATGTGAGATGGCATGATTTTAACCCATTTTGGGTTTTGTGGATGCATTCGTCTGGGCTTGTGTTGTGCCCGCTTGGTGGTTGCGCTTACATTTGCACATCCCTTTCATTTCGCTTTTTGAGTGAAAATTTGCCGGCAAATGCCATCCTGCCGAGATCGGCGTATGCGCTTTGGGAAAGCCGTCGTTCGCGTTCAGCGATTTCCCGACCCGAGATGCAGATATCTTGATTAAGCGTTTGCTCTACGGAGGGTAACGCTTGATGAAGGCTTGGCGTCCAATCCAAAAGCTCACTCGCCCCAATTTCCACATCGGATGGCGGTAGGCGCTTTCGGGGTTGTAAGTCCAGATCAGCCACCAAGTGTAAAAATTCTCCCAGAATTCGCCGAAGCGCCCTAATGGAGAGGAATACGGGAAGACGGAAAAGCCGAGATGGATGAGCAATTTTTCCGCGGCCGGGTGTTCCGGGGTAAGATGGGCGGTTGAGCCTCCCAGTGCGAGAATATTCGAAAGGTCGCGAGTTTGCTGCAAGTACTGAGCCAGTGCATAGAATGAGTCCCGAAGTCGGCGATGGAAATTCGTTGCCCAGGCGAGGGTGTGACCTCCTGAAGGTACTGACAAGCGCTCGTTCCACAAGTGGAGTAGTAGCACCGGTGCCCCGCGGGGAACCATACCATCGTCGATGTGAATATCGTAGGGCGCGTTCTCTCTTTGAATGCGCAGGATGATCCCTTCGGCATCCGAAAAGGGATAGACCTGTAGCCTTCGGCTTAGCCAGGTATCGAAAGAGCGGATCAGGGTCCGAAGAGGATTAGCGGCGTTCAATGAGCCAAATTCCCAGGATGATCAACAAAGTGCCTACCCATTGTGCCGGGCGGATCGGCTCTCGAAAATACCAGCCGGCAGCTAAGACCTGCACCCCTATGACCGCCAGACCGGTGGTGAGCGGAAAGGCAATGCTCAAAGGCAGGTAGCGTAGGAGGGCGGTCAGGGTCAGAACGGTGATAAATCCCGAAAGATTGCCGATCACCTGCCAGAAGAGGAAAGCGCGCCAGTCCTTGCTCTGCGCCGAAAGCTTGAACCCCGCATTTGCCAGGATGTTGAAGACAAGATTCAGGAAAAGGAAACCGATCACAATCACGGATTCCTGACCTACGCGGAGCAGAAAGGCGGTGCGCAAACGGGTCAACATGCTCCTCCCACTACTTACCGAGGGCGACGCAACAGGAACACCACAATGAAGAAAAACGTGGCGACCAGGACAATAGCGGCTCCAGAGGCAATACCGAGATAGTAGGAAAGATAAAGCCCGATCACCCCAGAAAGGGTGGCAAAGAAGGTGGCCAGGCCCATCATCGTTGGGAGACGGCGGGTGAGCAGGTAAGCCGTCGTCGCCGGCGTGATCAACATCGCGACCATCAGCGCCACCCCGACTGTTTGTAAGGCCACTGCCACGGTCACCGCTACCAGGATTAGGAAAAGGTTCTCCAGTGTGCGCACCGGCAATCGCAGGGTGGCGGCCAGCACCAGGTCGAAAGAGATAACCAAGAATTCTTTATAAAAGAGAAAAACGAGCAGGAGTACGCCGCTGCTAAAGAGCGCCATGCGCCAGAGCGCAGGGGTGGAGACGCTCAGCACGTCTCCAAAAAGAAAGTGGGATAGATCCACCGCATAGGAGCGCACGGTGGAGATCAAGGCAATGCCTAGAGCGAACATTCCGGCAAAAACGATGCCGATCGCCGTATCTTCGCGCAATCTTGCCGTCCGAGAAAGGGCGCCGATCCCTAACGATGCTACGATGGAGGTGCCCAAGGCCCACCAGAAGAGTTCTCCTCGCGTTCCACCGCCGAGCAGGTATCCCAGCGCCACGCCGGGCAGGATGGTGTGTGCCAGCGCATCCCCGAAGAAGGCCATGCCGCGCAGGACCACGTAGCTGCCGATCACCGCGCATACTGCTCCCACGATTAAAGTGGCGAGAAAGGCACGCACCATGAACGGATAGGCGAAAGGGGTGAGAAAAAATTCAGTCAAGCTCACGGAACGCAGCCTCCTCGCAGCAAGTATCCCCTACGGCGATCAGATTGCCCTCATCTTCCACGATCTGCAATTTGCTCCCATATGCCCGCTTCAACCGTTCCGGGTTCAGGACCTCCTTTGCATCCCCAAAGCCGATCAGCCGATGGTTCAAGAGCATGATCCGATCGAAAAAGCGCGCCGCCTGATCAAGATCGTGCGTGGCGATCATCACCGTCACCCGCTGGGAGCGGAGCACATCCAGCAAGGCAAGGATGCTTTCCTGAGATGGAAGATCCAACCCGTTAAGAGGTTCATCCATCAGGAGTAATTCGGCCTCCTGCGCCAGAGCGCGGGCGATGAACATCCGTTGTTGCTGACCGCCGGAGAGTTCCTCGATAGGCCGGCGCGCCAGATCGAGCAGACCGACCGTCTCCAGTGCCTGATTTACCTGTTCCCAATCCTCCTTCCGCGGCTGACGGAAAAAACCGATCTGGGCAATTCGCCCCATCATTACCACATCTTCCACCGTCACTGGAAAACGCCATTCCACCTGGTTGCGCTGCGGCACATAGCCAATGCAGACATGACCGGCAGGCTGCGAACCGTAAATGCGCACTTCCCCCGTCGTTGGGCGGATCGCTCCAACGATAACTTTGAACAGCGTGCTCTTTCCGGCGCCGTTTGGCCCAACCACTGCCACGCGCTCACCCACATGCAGATGAAAGGTGACATCTTCCAGCGCCAGGTGATCGCCGTAGCGCACGCTCAAATGGTGCACGTCCAGGATTGGTTGATCAGTCTGATGGGAATGATGGGACATAGAATCACCGAAGAGCCTTCACGATTTCGCTTACATTATAGCGCATATATTTCAGGTAGGTATCTACCTCGCTCCCTTCTGGACCCAGATCATGATACAGGGTAACCAGACGCACGCCGGTATCTCGGCTGACTTGTTCGGCCAGAGATTGATTGCCGATCTCTTCGACGAAGATCGCCTTGGCACCATAGGTGCGAATGGCATTCTCCAGTGCCGCCAGCTCCTGAGCAGAAGGGGAGGCCTCTGTGCTGAAAGAAGGGATCACCGCGCCGATTTGCTCAAAACCATACCTTTGGGCAAAGTAGCCGAAGACGCGATGATCGGTCACCAGTTTGCGATTTTCGGGAGGGATCTGGGCCACTTGCTCCCGGATCCAGGCATCCAATTCCCGGAGCTGCGCCTTATAGGCCTCGGCGTTTTTGCGATATTCGGTCTCGTGGACCGGATCGGCCTGGCTCAAAGCCTGAGCAATGGTATCAACCCAAAGTAGGACATTATTTGGATCGAACCAGGCATGGGGGTCAACTGTGAGCTGGCCCTCGGCGGAAGTGCCCTTGCGTGACTCCTCTCCTATCTTCAGCAGCGGCACGTCTTTCGAGACCTCGATCAACCGTGCTGTTGCCCCGGCATTTTCCAGCAGAGGCTGCAAGAACGCTTCCAAGCCGGCCCCGTTGGCGAAGACGATCTGGGCCTTAGAGAGCATCACGCTATCTTGTGGTCGGGGCGTATACTCATGGGCGTCGCTTCCCGGTGGGAGGAGTGCTTCCACTTGCACCCATTCACCACCGATTTGCCGCACCACATCGGCCACGATCTGAGTTGTCGCCACCACGTATAGACGTTCGTTCGTCACAGCACGAGGGGCGCAACCGAGCAGGCTAAGAAGCACTAAAAACAAAATGAACCGTCGAATCATAAGACCTCCTTTTTGAAATTGAAAATCGTTTTCATTTTTGAGCCATAAAAACTTACCTTGTACGCTTCACCGATTTTACAGACCTTGGGCAGAACACTTGGGACACAGGCCGGAGATCTGCAGCCAATGGGCGCGGATCTGGTAACCATATTGTTGCCCCAATTGTATGAACAGGGCCTCTAGATCGTCTCCTTGGAAGTATTCAGCGCGTCCGCAGCGTTCGCAGATCAGTAGGTGCTGATGACCTTCGGCGCGCGGCAGATAGGCATTACATCCATCTTCTTGGTGGACGCGCTGAACCAGATGTAGCTCGCTGAGCACCTCTAACGTGCGGTAGACGCTCACCAGACCTAACGCCGGATACCGTCGCCGTGCTGTTTCGTAGACTTCCAGTGGCGTGAGCGCCCGCGAACTCCCAACCATAGTCTCTACCACCGCCCGGCGCGCTTCGGTCAGACGGTAGCCGTGGATCTGTAACTGTTCAAGCCAGGAATACGCGTTTGAGGACATACTGAAAATCGTTTTCAATTGTAATCGCGATAGAAGAAGATGTCAAGGAAAATATCCAAGACTCGCTGCAGGGAAATGAAGCACCTTGCTATAGCGCGAGATTTATCTTGCGAGCCCACTTTGATCCACACAACTCTGTAGAATCGAGCATGGATTGGCACGGATGCGATAGAAGAACACGGGCCTTTTATAAGCAAACGCAAGCGTTTGCTCTACAAAAGCATCATCTGAGATGGGGCGTGTTCAGGCGGATCGAGGCGCAGTTGTTCTTCAAAGGTTTCTGGGGTGAGCAGCGGGAGCTCTTCGATCAGACGCAGGTGGCGGAATTTCAGGATATTCCAGGCGTTCAGCGCGGCAGCCAGGCGTGGGTCGCGTTCGGATTTGTAGATGAGCAGCCCGACGCGTCCACCGGGAATTACCAGCAGGCGGCGCAGCGCTTGCGGTGCGGAGGCCAGCCAACCGGTTTGTGCCGAGGCCTGCAGACGGATCCATGCCCGAATTTGCTCCTCTTCTAGCCAGAGAAGCGTAGCCTCGTCTACCCAACGTGGCAAGTAGCCAAGCCGATTGGCCAGGGATTCGAGGCGCTTTTTCATTTCCCGAAGAGTCGCGCGCCGGGCGGAGGCAGTATCTTCGGGGCGCAGGCGCCATAGGCCGTTTTCTCGTTCGGCATAGGAGGCAAGCACGGCATAGATCAACCCCCGCGAGGGTGTTTGCAGGCCGGAAAAGCGAGGATAGAGCATATCCTCCACTTCCAAAAAACTCGCCAAAGACTGTTTCTGTAGCCATTCCACCAGATAGCGTTCCAGGCGATCGGCAAGAGAGTTCGTTTCGAGGGAAATGCGTCCCCACAGGCCGCTTTCCAGCGATTCATGGGCGCTCCAGTGATGGGCGGTGAGGCGGAGCGCTTCCTGAATGTGAGAATGGATGACTTTCAGGGCGCTTTCCGTCTCTGCCGAGGAGGGAATTCCCAGGGCGTTTTCTTTTTCCAGCGAACAGAGAGCGGCGGCGTGGAGGTGAAAATACGGTGCCGGTTCGCCACGAGCGCGCAGGAAATCGGCGATGGCCCGGCGGGTGCGCTCGGGATCGGGGGGACGGATGGGACGCGGCGCAGCCCGTTTCCAGGTGATCTGGATCGGGTCGTGAGGGGTGCGCAGTGCCAGTTCTTGCAATTGGAAAGCGGCTGATTGGGCGGCGCAGAGGGCAGCAGTCAGAGCCGGGGACTCCGCTTCGCCGAGCAGGGCAAAAAAGGGAGTGCCAGGCGGAAGCAGGCGGAAGACCTGGTTGAAGGCGGCGCGCAACGCTTCGGTGTTCCAGGCCCAATCGTAGCGTCGGCGCTGTAGGACGATCTTGAAGGGCTCAACGGCTTCTGCACCCCAAATCCAGCCGGCCCAAAGGGCCGAAAGGGTCCAAAAAGCTTGATTGGGTCGGGGGAGCGTTGCGATGGCGGCTTGGAAGGATGGCATCTCGCTCACTTTGCCGAGGAAATCGCGCACGCGGCCGCGGAAAAGGCAAATGCCTCCTGTTTCGGGAGGGAGCTGAGGCCATTCCGTGCAGGGGAGGGGGCCGGCAGGGACAATCCATTGCGAGATGGCATTTTCCAGGGCTTGCCACAGGTTGTGTTCGCGGAATTGGGAGGGGGTCACCAGTTGACGCGGCCGCGGCCGTTCGGCCGGGTAGGCCCACAGATCGTTGCCTAGATCGCAGGCTGAGATGATCAAGGCAATCAGAGCCTGCCGACGGCGCGGGGAGAGGCTCAGGCTGGAGAGGCGGTTGGTGAGAGTGCTCAGGATGTAGAGCGGGCGCGGCAGGTAATGTTCCAGCGCTTCTTCTACTGTAGCGCGATGGGGATTGTGGAGCGGCGCGACCCGTTCGAGGGCGCGAGCGCGGTGTAGGGCATCGCTCGCTTGCAGGGTTTGGAGGCGTTCGAGCTCGGCGGCCTGCGGAGGCTGTTCGCCGTGTTGACCGCAGTGGGGACAGGCATAGAGGGTGGCAAAAGGCAGGGATTCCCCTTTGCGCCAGAGATAGCCTTCGGCGAAGATGGATCGCCGACAAGCCGGGCAGGTGGTTTCGTAGAGACTCTGGATGTGGAGCTCCAGGCGTTCTTCCCCTTTGCGGGCAGCGGCCAGCTCGGCCAACGCGGCGGTGAATTCGCTTTCGGTGGGCGGTTCGGCCAGCACCCGATGGCAAAAGAAGAGCAGAGGATTGTTGACCGTGATCAGGATGCGATAGCCGGCGCGGGCAGCCTCGAGGGAAAGACGCGGGGCAGTGCCGAATGGATCGAGCAGCCACGATCCCGGCGGGATGTTTTCTCGCAGCCAGCGCGTCACCACGCCTTCTTCTAGCGGTGGCAGGAAGCGGGCCAAAGGGCCGGGTTCGGCAGGGAGAATGCCGGGCAGATAGGACATGTTCAAGGACGGGTTTCTACAATCAATTCCACATCCGCGATCGCAACGAAGCTACCTAGAAAGAAGGTAAAAGGTAGAGAATTGCCGGGAGATAGCGCGCCGAGCTCCCAACGATAGAAGCCGGCAACGCGCCGGCCGGCATCGTAGGCGGTGGCGGCGATCCAGATGCGCGTGGCGGGTTCTGCGTCCGGTGGCAGGTAGACGTTGCCGCTGATTTCGGCCTGGTGGCCGGAAGGTGTGATGACAATTTGCAGTTGGTGTAGTGTAGCCGGCAGGTAGCGCCGATCGCCCGGTGGCAGCCGAAGCGCACTGACAACCTGCGCCGTTATGGTTAAGGTTTGCTCAGGGGACACGTCAAAGGTGGTGAAGGCCGGCAGGGTGCTGTGGGGAGGGAGAATATCGAGGGGCAGGAAGAGCAATTGGCTTTTGGGGGAGGCATTGCGGGGGATGATTTCGACCTGCAGGGCGATATTTTCCAGCCAATCGCTGCTAGGGTTGTGTACGGCGAAGAAGCAGGTTTGGGCCTTATCCGGTTGGGGATAGCAGACGGGTTGTGCCAGTTCCAGTGGGGCGGGGGTGGGGGTGGTGAGCTCAGCTGGCGCTTGGGATGCCGGAATTTGGATCACTTGGCCGGGCTGAAGGATGGAGGTCAGGCCAGGGTTTTGCCGGAGCAGATCGTCCACGCTGAGGTTGAAGCGCCGCGCTAGGCCTTC
>JBBIGZ010000076.1:0-12835 GCA_037447295.1 Chloroflexota bacterium
GCTTGGATCTGACCGTCTACCCGGATCGCCTGGAGCGCACCGTTCGTCGCGCCCGTGAACGCAATATCCTCATCCCCACCTTCGCTCAGATGAAAGACCCCTCTCGCATCTCCCCTTCGATCCGCGCTGAATTGGCCGAAATTGGGCTTTGGGATGTGCATCCGCGCAATCTTTTCCGCATCACCTGGCACAACGAGCCTAAGCCCCATGGGGGCGGCTTTAGTGGGGTCAATTTCCTGGAACTTCCCTCCTCGCTGACCGGCGTGCCAGCGCGCATCGTTCTCCTGGTCGGCAAATGGTTTCCGACTGGTGCGCATAAGGTTGGCGCAGCGTTTGGCTGTCTCGTCCCGCGCCTAGTGACCGGCCAATTCGATCCCACCACCCAAAAGGCCGTTTGGCCTTCCACCGGCAATTTCTGCCGCGGCGGAGCCTATGATTCGGCCTTGCTCGGCTGTCACTCCATTGCCATTCTACCCGAAGGCATGAGCCGTGAGCGCTTTGAATGGCTCGAACGCATCGCCGGCGAAGTGATCAAAACCCCCGGCAGCGAATCCAACGTCAAAGAAATCTTCGATAAATGCTGGGAATTGCGCCGTTCCGGCGAAGACCTGATGATCTTCAACCAGTTTGAAGAATTCGGCAACTACCTCTGGCACTATGAGATCACCGGCCATGCCATGCTGGAAGTCCTCGAGCGCCTAATGGGGCCAACGGATCACTATCGTGGCATGGTTTCCTCCACCGGCTCAGCCGGCACCATCGCCTCCGGCGATTTCATGAAGCAACGCTTCCCCGAAAGCAAGATCGTTGCCTGCGAGGCCCTGCAATGCCCGACCCTGCTCGAAAATGGCTTCGGTGCCCATCGCATCGAAGGCATCGGCGATAAACACGTGCCATGGATCCACAACGTCAAAAATACCGACTTCGTCGCCGCCATTGATGATAACGCCGTGGTCAACCTGGCCCGCCTCTTCAATGAACCGGCCGGCCGCGCCTATTTGGTCAAGATCGGCGTTCCGCAAGAGATCGTCTCGCAGCTGGACTTGCTCGGCTTTTCCGGCATCTCCAACCTGCTAGGCGCCATCAAGTTCGCCAAATACTACGAATTGGGCGAAAACGATATCGTCCTCACCGTGCTCACCGACTCCATGGATCTCTATCAATCCCGCCTGGCCGAAATGCGCGCCGAAATGGGTGAGTACGATGAAAAGCAGGCCGCAGCCGATTATGCCCGCTGGTTACTTGGTCAATCCACCGAACACCTGCTCGAACTGCGCTACACCGATCGCCGCCGCATTCACAACCTTAAATACTTCACCTGGGTCGAGCAACAAGGCAAGACCGCCGCAGAGCTCCAGGCGCAGTGGTATGACCCGAACTACTGGACCGAAATTCAACAGCAGGTGGAAGAGATCGACGCCCTGATCGAAGAATTCAATGCCCGCGTCGCGGCCGCGTAGTCAATCCCACACCTGAAAAACGCATACCCCACCGTGACCCGTTTCCCAATCCCCGCGGGAGAACAGGGTCACGCTTTTTTTCAGACATCCTTCCAGCAAGAGCACATCCATGCGGCAAAGCTCCGGATGAGCGGCCAGAATTTCATAGTAAGGACAATGTTGGAGAAAAAGACGCGGCCCCTGAGCGGCGGCCTCCCAACGTGGGCGATACTGCAACCGTTGCAAAAAGTCCAAAGTGAGACGCAAGCGGTTCGTTTCTTGGACCTTGGGCCCCATCTCCGGCCCAAGCTCGGTCAGCCCTTTGGCTAAGGCCGAGGCCAAAGCCTCCCCATCCAAGCCGCGTTCTCGGAGCAGTGCAAAGAGCACCTCGATCAGCCGCGGCAAATTATCTCCCCGCATACGGTGACTCAGGCGATAGCGACGGGAAGGGCGGCCTCGTCGCCTCTCGCTTTGCCTTTCTGTCTCGATCAACCCGGCCTCTTCCAGCTTCCGCAGGTGGTAGCGTAGCGTCGCCGCTTGCAATTGCAAAGCTCGTTCCATCTCCTCCAGCGTCGCCGAAGCATGAGCACGCAGATAGTTCAGAATACGCTCGCGTCGCGTTGTCATAGATCGGATGTGATTATACTCACATCTACATTTTTGTAAACATATATTTTCAAAATTCGCTTGACCGACTTTCTACCCATGCTATAATTGCGTCCATCTATGGCAGAACAGCTCTCCTGGGAAGCACCTTATGCCATCGCGCGAGCCCTAATGCGGCAATATCCGCAATATCCTTTTGAAGAGCTTTCCCTCAGTCGACTCGAGGATATGGTGCGCGGCTTGGAAGGCTTCCAGGATGAGCCTGGACCTGTCAACGATGAATTACTGCTAGAAATTTTCCAACTCTGGTATGAGGAGAGTTTGCATGGACAATCGTGAACTGCAAAGTCCCGGCTATGAAATTCCCCCTGAGATGCAAGGGCAGGTGGTGATCACCACCCTCGATCGCATCTACAACTGGGGGCGGCGCAATTCGCTCTGGCCGATGATGTTTGGTCTGGCCTGTTGCGCCATTGAAATGATCGCTGCTCAGGCGGCGCGTTTCGATCTGGCACGCTTTGGCATGGAGGTCATGCGACCCAGCCCGCGCCAATCCGATGTCATGATCGTCGCCGGCACGGTGACCAAGAAGATGATCCCGGCCATCGTGCGCCTCTATAACCAAATGCCCGAACCGAAATACGTTGTCGCCATGGGCGCCTGTTCTTCGGGCGGTGGCCCCTTCAAGGAAGGCTATAACGTCGTTGCCGGCGTGGATAAATTCATCCCTGTAGATGTCTATATCCCCGGCTGCCCTCCGACTCCCGAAGCCCTCACTGCCGGCCTGATGAAGCTGCAGGAAAAGATCGATAAACAGTCCGTCCGTCGCGTGCGCTGGTATCAGAAGGGACCAGATCACGTCGAAATATCGATCCCCGTGCTGGGCCCGGATGTTATTGACCCACGGCGCGCCCAAGAGATCAAGCGCATTGCTGCCGAACAGGCGCAGGCGCAGACCGTTGCACAGGAGGGTTAAATGGCCACCGTTTCTGCTCCCGCTTTGGATTTAGCCGCTCGCTTTCCACAGGCCGTGCGCACGGATACCCGTCCCGGCTATAGCGGCTGGATTGTGGAAAAAGATCACCTGATCGAAGTTGCCACTGCCTTGCGCGATGAATTCGGCTACGACCTGCTTTCCTCTGTGACCGGCGTGGATTATTACCCGGACACAATGGAAGTGGTCTACCATGTGTATAAGACCACCGGCGGCCCTGGTCTCGTTTTCAAGGTGCAGGTGCCACGGCAGGACCCGATCGAGGTCCCCTCTGTGACTCCGATCTGGCCGGGGGCCGAGCTTCAGGAGCGCGAAGCCTGGGATCTCTTAGGAATTCGCTTCACCGGTCACCCCGATCTGCGCCGCATCTTCATGTGGGAAGGCTTCGCCGGCCACCCGCTGCGCAAGGATTGGAAAGAACCTTTCTACGAAGAAGAGGCCAAACCGTATAAATCGCACTGGCCGGATGGCAAATTCGTCCCCGCGGAAAAGAA
This sequence comes from Chloroflexota bacterium, assembly GCA_037447295.1. GTDB lineage: Bacteria > Chloroflexota > Anaerolineae > Anaerolineales > Villigracilaceae > 630D-37. Next base: position 3,534 of record JBBIGZ010000076.1, read on the forward strand.
AAATCCCTTTGGGGATAATCTGAATTTTCCGCCCGACTTTGATCCGGAAACCTGGACATCCGAGGATCCAGATGCCTTGCTTTATGCCTCGCTGGCGCGCTATACCCAGGGAGATGGCGATCTGAAAGCCGATCGCGTCATCGTCAATCTTGGTCCGCAGCACCCTTCGACGCACGGTGTCTTCCGCGCCGCGGTGGTGCTGGATGGGGAAACGGTGGTAGCGCTCAAGCCGGTGGTCGGTTATCTGCATCGCAATCATGAGAAGATCGGTGAACGCAATACTTTCCTGCAAAACATGCCCTACACCGATCGCCTGGATTACTTCAACTCGATGAGCAACAACTGGGCCTATGCCCTGGCAGTTGAGAAGCTGATGGGCATTCAGGTACCCGAACGCGCTGAGTACCTGCGCGTCATCATGGCCGAGCTCAGCCGTATTCAGAACCACCTGATCCTGGTAGGCATGTTGCTCAACGATCTGGGCGCCTACTTCACTCCTTCCCTCTATGCCTTTGAAGAGCGCGAGCTGATCCTGGATATTTTTGAGGCGACTTCCGGTTCGCGCATGATGTGCAACTATCACCGCTTCGGTGGTGTGGTGCGCGATATTTCCCCGGAAGCGTTGCAGAAGCTCAAGAACCTGGTCTACGATCGCCTACCGCGCAAGGTAGACGAATTTGACCGCTTGCTGAGCGAAAACGAGATCCTGGTTTCGCGCTTGAAAGGCGTAGCGAAACTCTCGGCCGAGGATGCCGTTCGCTATTCGATCACCGGGCCGGTGCTGCGTGCCAGCGGTGTGCCCTATGATGTGCGCCGCGCCGAACCTTATGGCATTTACGATCGCTTCGAGTTCGATGTGGCCATGCGCTATAACGGCGATCTTTACGACCGCTATCTAATCCGCCTGGATGAGATCCGCCAGTCCCTGCGCATTTTGGATCAGGCCATTCGGCAGCTGCCCGAAGGTCCGATCATGAGCGTCAAGCCGCAGTATCAGGTGCGGGTCCCGGCCGGCGAAGCGTACGGTCGCATTGAAGCGCCCAAGGGCGAGCTCGGTTTTTACATCATCTCCAATGGGAAACCGAATCCCTGGCGCTATCACGTGCGTGCCCCATCGTTCATCAACATCACTGCGCTGGAAAAGATGTGCGTGGGCAACAAGATCGCCGATTTCGTGGTCATCCTGGGCGCGCTGGATATCGTCCTGGGTGAACTGGATCGCTAATGCCGTAGCAAGGAGAGAAACATGTACGGAAAAGGCATACTCAAAGGTCTAAGCGTCACTCTGAAGCATTTCATTGATACCTATCTGGACGACATTGCCTGGTGGGGCAAGCGCTACTATACCCCTGAAGGCATTGCCCGTCGTTCGAGCCCGGAGGGGCGGGGCATTTTCACGATCCAGTACCCGGAGGAGCGGCGCCCGTTGCCGGAAGAATTCCGCTACCTGCCTTTCCTGGTCTATGACGAGGGCCCGAACGGCGAAAAGGAGATCCGCTGCACCTCCTGCGGCATTTGCGCCAAAGTTTGCCCGCCGCAGTGCATTTGGATCGTGCGCACCACCGATCCGAACACCGGACGCCCGGTGCCGCAACCGGCTGAGTTCTATATTGATGCCGATATCTGCATGAATTGTGGTTTGTGCGCTGAGTACTGCCCGTTCGATGCGATCAAGATGGATCACGATTACGAGGTGGCCTCTTACGGGCGCAACGTTTATTCGCTGGAGAAACTGCTCAAGCCCGCTTCCTACTATGCCAGCATTCGTCCACTGAATTACGCGCGCGAAGAGGAAGCGCGCAAGGCCAAAGAGGCCGCAAAAGCTGCCAAATCCGCTTAATTTCTCAACCAGGGCAAACCGTTTCGGTTTGTCCTGTTCTATCAGGTGATATATGACAAAACAGATAACGAAAGAGCAAGTTTTACAGGCTTTGAGCCGCGTTCAGGAGCCCGAGCTCCATCGCGATCTGGTCAGCTTGAACATGATCCGCGACCTGGAAGTGGACGGGGATCGGGTTTCCTTCACCATTATGCTGACCACTCCTGCCTGTCCCCTGCGTTCGCAGATCGAGCGAGAGGCAAAGCAGGCGGTGGCTGCCTTGCCGGGCGTGAAAGAGGTGCAAGTGAAGATGGCTTCGGATGTCCCGAATGATGGTCGCATGCGCGGCCTGGTCAGTGCGCCCATCCGCAATGCCATCGCAGTCGGTTCCGGCAAGGGTGGCGTGGGCAAGACGACGGTGGCGGTCAACCTGGCGATTGCGCTGACCCAGAGCGGCGCGCGGGTCGGCCTGATGGATGCCGATATTTACGGCCCAAACGTGCCTACCATGCTGGGGGTTCAGCGCCTGCCCCCGCCGAAACCGGATAAGCTCATCCCTGCCGAAGCCTACGGCGTGAAGATGATCTCGATGGGGCTGCTGGTCAAGCCCGGTCAACCGCTGATCTGGCGCGGCCCGATGCTCAATTCTGCCATTCGCCAGTTCCTTTCGGATGTCGAATGGGGCGAATTGGACTACCTGATCGTCGATCTGCCCCCCGGCACCGGCGACGCGGCGCTCTCGCTGGCGCAATCTTTCCCTTTGAGCGGCGCTGTCATCGTCACGCTGCCGCAGCAAGTCTCGTTGGAAGATGCCCGCCGCGGCTTGGAGATGTTCCGTGCCCTCGAAGTGCCGATCCTGGGTATCATTGAAAACATGTCCTATCTGGAATTGCCCGATGGCTTGCGCATGGATATCTTCGGTAGTGGCGGCGGAGAATCCTTGGCGACTCAGGCCGGCGTGCCGTTCTTAGGCAAAGTGCCGATCGATCCGCGCGTGCGCGAGGGTGGGGATAGCGGTAAGCCGGTCCTGGTCGCGCATCCGGACTCTCCGGTTTCCCAGGCTCTGCGCGGCATTGCCGAACAGATCGCGGCGCGTCTTTCGGTTGCTGCGCTCTCTCAGGGCAATACGTTGTCGATCAACATCGTTGAGTAACCAGCCCATACCCTTTTCCACTCTGGCCCATCCCGTTCTCGGGGTGGGCTTTTTTGTCGGCGGTAGAAGATGGACCGTGGCCGTAACCCGTGGACCACTCTACGGTGCAACCGCTGTGCAACCGATCCTTGCTCTCCTCGTTCAGCCATGTTATAATAAGCGCACTTCAGAAGCATGGTGCCCATAGTTCAATTGGCGGAACGTCTGACTGTGGATCAGAAGGATGTGGGTTCGAGACCCACTGGGCACCCCAAACGGTGGCCGAAAGGCCACTTTGTTTTTATTCTCCTACTCATTTTAAGCGGATGTCGCGGCAATGCGCCGAGCCCGGTTACCGCGTCTCCTGCTCCGATGGTGGCCGTCACTACAACGCCCGTGGCTCCGGCGCCCAGTCCCTCTCCCATCGCCTCGGCGACCTCTACTCCCTCCCCACTCGAGCGATTGCGCATCGTTTATGGCGCGGCAAGTGGCCTATGGCTTTGGGAAAACGGCGCTTCTCGTCCGCTGACCTTCGATCCCGGCGATGCCGATCCGGGTTTCTCGCCGGATGGTCTTTGGATCACCTTTCGCCGCGGAGAGGCGCTCTGGGTCATAGGGCCGGATGGTGAAGCACGCTCCTTGATCACCCCCGATTATCTGGGGCTTCTTGCTCCCGGAAAACCGATCCGCTTGGCGCAACCTTTTGCCTGGATGCCCGGCACGGCCAATCTCTTTTTCACCACCCAGCAGGCTACGGTGGATGGATGGAGGCCACGTTTTGATCTGCACGTTGTGGATGCGCGCTTCGGTCAACCGATCCTAGTACTCGAAGCGGGACGCGGTGGCATTCCTTTCTTCTCGCCGCGTGGTAATTGGCTAGCACTGGTGCGGGAAGGGGAGATCGCCCTCACTTCACCTAACCCTCTCAAGCCGCGTAATGTCTTTACCTATCAATCCATTCCCGGTTATTTGCCCGATCTCCATTGGCTGCCCGATGAAAGTGGTTTTGTCCTACTTATCCCACCGCGGCCAGATCAGGCTACTCCAACCCCTGAGCCTTCCTCGGAATATCCGGGGCTTTTGCCCACCCGCTGGTGGGGCATTTCGATCGAAGGCAAAGCGCGGCTGCTAGGTGAATTCCAGGCCGAAAAGTTTAGCCTGGCTCGTCCCCTCATTTCCCCGAATGGAGATCAGCTGCTTTATCTCTACCCGTATCGTAAGCGCGGCCAACACGAATTGCATATCCTGGACGTAGCCGGTAACGATGCGTTTTACACCTCCTACTATTACGGGCGGATTGGTCCGGTTGCCTGGTTGCCCAACGAAACGCATTTTGTCTATTGGGCGGATTCCCCTCAAAGCCTGTGGCTGGCACACTATGGAGAACCCGCCCGTCCGCTGCTGACTGATTTCGGCCTTGACGCTTTGCTCCTGGCAAACGAAGATTTCTTCCTCTTCCGCCACGGCGATACGATCTACCTACAAACCTGGCAAGGGGAGAGAAACCTGCTCGTGCAGGGCACGAACGAGTCAGTGGCGGTGTTCTATGGACGGTAAGCGCGTAGGACAAACGCTAGCTTTTGTCTAGGGCGATAGATTAAGCCTTAAAGATAGGCTGAATACCCAGTTCTTTACAAGCTTCCAAGATTCGGTTTATTGCAAGTTCTGGGTTGGTACGAAATTCTGATTCTCGAATGCGCACAAAAGTCCACCCGACGCGTTCTAACTGACGTTGCCTTGCCAGATCTTTTTCAAATTCCTTAGGACCGTGCCAATGAGTCCCATCGCACTCGATTGCTAGCCGCTTGATCCCATCCTCAACAACAAGATCGATCCGATACTTGTTGGCTCTATATTGCGGTCGGATTCGATAGTGTCGGCGTAGCAATTCCATAGCTACATCCACTTCAAACCAGCTTTCATATGGGTTGGGTACATTTTCCGGGCGACGATGAGGGATTTTACTGGCGTTTTGTAATCTTTGCAGCTCCTCGTATAATGCTTCGCTTTCTTTCTCGCTGCTATAAAAGAAACTTAGCAATTTGAAGCGTAAATCTTCGTGACTTAGATCACCTGGTTTTACACTATGAAACAGCCAAACTTGATCGCGGGCTCGACTCATGGCAACATTAAAGCGCCTTCGGTCATGAAGCCCGGTCAGGGCTCTGAAACGGTACTCAGGGGAGATAACAAGGGAGAGAAAGATCACATCTCTCTCATCTCCTTGAAAAGTTGCCGGTTCCCCGCAGCGGATCTTCCTTGCTAGACGTTCTTTTGGATCTATCTCTAAAGCTAATCTACTCTCAATGTATTCTGCTTGGGCATGACCTTGCAAAGCAATTACGCCGATGGTTTTGCCTTTATATTCTTCCCTGCTAATGCAGTCTAAAATTGCATCCACAATTGCATCTGCTTCAATTTTATTAATAATCAATGAATGCTTTTCTTCGCATTTGCCATTCTCTACAAATACAGCTCGAAGAGGTGGCAGTTCTTGAGAGACTGGTTGGCGCAAAGGAATCAACTCACCATCGTAGCACAGATCATTGCTGAAGCGAATGATTTGTGGAACACAACGGAAATGTTCTCTTAACATGATAGTGGTGCCGAATAAGCGTTCAGCATGATCATACAGGCTTGTATCGGGGCGAAATTCGTCTTTGTACTGTAACTGGGAGAGATATTTGTTGGCAAGACGCCTAACGTCATCTTCCAGAATTCCAACGCTTTCCGGACTATTTTGCTGATCGTCACCTACTACAATAATTCGCTTGGCCAATAAAAGCAATAGAAGCGAATCGATGCCGGCTTGTGATGCTTCATCGATAATGACTGTGTCGAACAATTCGGGTTTAGGATCGACGGTTTCCCATAGCGTGTGCAGAGGCATAATCCAAGCAGGAATTTTAGACAGGATCTCGCGCAAGTATTTCTGAGCACTGCGACGGTGACGATAAGCATACTTCCCAGTGCCTTTTCCAATCCGTGCCATTGCTTTCTGCCATGAGATGAGGTTATTCTGTGTGTTATTGTCAAACCGATCAAAGAAGGATAACCACGCTCGATATTCTGTGAGTTGTTTAACTTTTGTGTCTCGTTTTTGTAGAAGCGCTTTTCGATCTCGGATAAGTTGATCATAGTATGTCGGATCGGCCACCTTGCGTAACCAGGCTTTGGCCATGGCCCAATTCCATGCTTGCCTAAAATTTTTTAGGAGACTTGAATATTTACGGTCGCCTTGAGTTTTTATAATTAGTTTGTGTGCTTCTGGGTGAACTCCTTTTATTTTTTCCAAGATTGAGAGATACTTTTGGAAGCGTCTTTTTGTGTCTAATAGAGAGTTATGTTTGTTCCATGCGCTAGCATATAGTTGAGGATTAAGTTCCTTTATTGCCGTACGGAGTTCTTGAACGCATGGATGAGGGTTGCGGGAACACTCATCTATCATTTGGCTGTAAACGTTTAGGGGTTCATATGCACGACGTAAGGCTAAACCGGTTTGCAAGATTCTTTTCCACTCTGAGCGTTGATTTGGGTCTATTAGACTCTTCCGGTCCTCTAAAGGGATGAATTCTGGGACGTTCAAGTTGAGAAGGCGCTTGCATTCATCAAAAACTTCACGAGCCCTGATCGCCAGATGTCGAGGATCCAGGCGATGTTCTCGATTGGACAGGGTCACAGATAAAGCGACTTGAAATTCTTCAATGTTTTTCATTAATATCAGAAAAATTCTTAATATTATAAGAAGTTGTTCGTCTTTTGGGGCTTTGCCATTCACACGGCAGCGTTTTTCGATGTAACTAGTCTCACGCAAAACCGGATCCAACAGGCTAAAACTTCCCTTTCTTTTTTGCTCCAGTCGTCTTGTTGTATCTCTCAGCAGATCCTCATTTTTAACGTCTTGGGGTACGACTATAGAAGTAGTTCCGAGTCTTTCGTAAGCCTTCCGAATGCGATCGAGAATCTGCTCGGCTTGTTGTATTCGGTGCTCCCACTCAGCAAGTCGACCGATAAGCAGATCGCTCAGAATTTGGGTAGATACATTCCCTAATTTAGCTTGCGCACTTGTAAGGGTTGTATCAAGTTGGTCTAGAAAATCGATGACAAGCATGATTTGTTGTTCGGATAGGCCTCTCAATTTGGAGAGTACTCTTGGGTCAGCAAACTCTTTTGATATTTCGATAATTCTCCTACACATTTGTTCAAATTCAGCGGGAGTTGCAAGAGGTCTTTCACACAAATCAAAGTTAAGTTCTTGAATCTCTTCAGGAGTCCTTTCATGCATGTCACTCAGTATACGAATTTCTTCTGGTGAAAGTGGACAACTCCTTTCATCAACCAAATCAGGAAACCATCTATAAAGATCTTCTTGTTCTTTCAGTTTGTTCGCAATTTGTACGATATTTCCTTCGTATCCGGGTAAGGTGTGGTGACGTACCTCCCGCTCTCGTAACTCATACAGTTCACGTTCCAGGCGTGAGATTTCATTTTCGATTTGACACAGTTCTTCTTCCAACCTTTGGATGTCTTTTTGCACCCGTTCTTTTCCCGGCCATTCGTCCTTACGTCTGATGATCCCTCGAACGCTTCGCTCCAGCACTTGACGGTCTTCGCGACCTCCGCCAAGGGTTGTTAAGCAAAGATCGCGTATTTCCTTTGGGAGTAAATCTCGCAAAACCGATAGTGCCCTGGGAGATTGGGCTGTCACAAGCACTCTTTGCCCAGTTGCTAAAAAGTGGCAAATTAAATTGGCAATAGTTTGGCTCTTTCCGGTGCCGGGCGGACCTTTTACCAACACAGTCGTAGAATGTTCGATTTTCTCTGCTATTTTTCGTTGCTCCTCATTTGCCGGGAGTGGAAAGTAAAGCCTTCTATCAGAAATGTCAGAAACGGAGATATGCGTGTCGCTTTTGGATGTAAGAGATGTTTGAGTGTCTTCAAGAAGATATCTCCAAGGTTTTGAAAGCGACTGGATTCTGCCGTTCTTATATCCCTCAATAAGCCGTTCAGTTAATTCATCGTAAGCTCTAGGTATTCGTTCGCGCAGGATTAGTGCGGGTGCATACGAAATACAAAGGGACTCGGTTGTATGAGACAATGGCTCCCACTGACTTTCGTAAATCTGACTATCTGCTTTAATGTAATTGGCAATGGTCTGAAATATAGGAAAAACTTTTTCGGCGTCCCAAATTTGTTCTGCGATTTCATCAAGTTTGCCCTTAATCTGTGCCGTATCGATTTGTGGTCGATGTTGGCTGTCAAGCATATCTAGTTCAAGACGGAGATCCTCAAAGTGAGAAGAGGGGGTAACTGTAAGGACACCTTGTGAGGCATCGAAATCAATTTCTGCAGGTGCAAGCAGTATGTGCCTTTTAACAACTTTTTGGGTTGGATCTAACCACTGAAGCAAACCTATGCCTAAAACAAGTTCGTATCGTTCTTCGGCCTCTTCAAGTCGCCGCCGCATAAAATCGATCTGTTCGTAAAACTCCTGATTCTTACGCCATATACGCATGTTTTGTACCCAGGGAATCCAGGAAGTGCTTAAATATTCGAGCCATATGGCCTTAATGTGTGGATGCTCACTCAGATATTTTGAGTGATAAACTTTCGTTCCATCTTGCTCCGAAGGAACATCAACGAGAGAGATGACTTTCTCTTTTAGTATTTTTTCCAATTTTTCGATATTTTCATCTAAATAATCTTCTGGATTATCTTGAAATTCTTGTGGCACCCACTCGTAAAGCTCAAGAGGAAGCGGTGGCAATTTTGGTTTGGGAATCTTGCGAATTTCTAACCATTTTTCGGAATCGGCTTCGCCCGTCATTTCCTGGAAAAATACCGACTGTACTGAACTCCTCAATTCCTTGGATGCTTCTTTCAGTCGATAAAGCCATAATACCCTATCGCTGCTACTATAGGATGGGTGACGGGTACGGTGGAGAGATGCTGATTCTTTTAGGAATTCAAGCAAAGCGATGTTATTGGAGTGGAGATCGCTCATATGACTCCCAAAATTACCATTTCGTGACTTACTATGATATTTATTGGGTAATAGTGTAGTGTGAAATTATATCATACCTGAAAAACATATACCCCAGAGCGATGCGTAAGTTTCGTGCTTGGATCAACTGGCGAAATTTGCTGGCTTCGCTTTCGAGGATCTGAATCGGATAGCGGAGTTTCGAGCCCCCTCATAGGCCATTCATCCTATACCCAAGCTTACATCAACTTCGGAACGCATTTATGAAATACCGTATTTAGGTCTATGGCTTCGCGGAAGCCGCGCTCAGGTCCCTGCCAGAGGAGGGTGACTTCGGTTTTTTCGCCGTTTTCACCGATTCGATAGGC
>JBBIGZ010000077.1:0-12719 GCA_037447295.1 Chloroflexota bacterium
ACCGTCGGCCCCGGAGTTTCACCGGATCCTGCCTCCCTGCATTGCAGTTCGGCTCGTGGGCTATACCACCGGTCGGGAATTTCACCCTGCCCCGAAGGTGTCAATATGGAATTGTTGGGAATATTATATCATGAGTCGCCTGCAAAAACTATTTTTGACCGCAGTGCACAAAAGACACTAAACATTTTGCTGTAAAATTGTGTGGTTTTATGCAGATATTAAAGCATTAAAAATTAAAATCCCTTGCATGCCTCGTGTCCTTGCGTTAGCAGTTATGCAATCGATATGATTTCACGAAAAACGGCAAAAACCAAAATTTCTTCCGATGCGGAGGATTTCTGCCTGGCAAACAAAGCATTTTGTCTGGATAAGTGCTGTCTGAACCTTAAAACCTGTCTGTCCTCTGAATTCTGGGTGATCTATGCGGAAAGGGCAAATGCTATTTTAACTTTTTATTCACTTTTTATTCCATTTCCATATTATTAAATCACCAAACTCTCCAATATAATTTATAAAAACATTATCAAAAGTCAATGAATTTTTGGAAAGTCCCTCTGGGATTCTATATCTATCTAACACTATCCATCCTGATGAATAACGACGCACAAATTGCACAACAAAACTCAGCGGTTGGTCTTTGTAATTGAGCATTGCATTAAACTTTGGTTCGTCAACGAATTCTGCATATCTACCATATACACTAGCTACCAAAGCGTCAGCAGGGGAGACATGCTTCATCAAGAATTCATGTGCCGCAAAAACATTAAAATGAGATTCTTCGGTGATATACGTTTGTTCACGTTGCAGATAGATCTCAAGCCCGAGGGGTTTCCAAAAAGCAGGACGTAACGATTCAATAGGATTGAAGGTGGACACAAGCATCAATACACTTACCAAGATCGCCCACCGCCGTGGCAAAATGATCTTGATATAACTCCAAAGCACATATACTCCAATTGCAAGAAAAAGCACATACCATATCTCCACCATTGTCAAATAACGCGGGCGCGAGTAACGGGAAAACCAAAAGACCAGGGGGAGAAAAAACACGACGAACAACCCCACTATATATGACGAAATCCAGATACGATGCCTGAAAACAAAGGCCAACCGAACAGAAGACAGAAATGCCAGCGAAACAAAGATTAATATACGAGAAGAATACCATTGCTGATTAGAGGGAGTCAAAAACAAACGCAGGCGATATAGAAATCCCGGAGATATAAGGGTGAACAAATCCTTGAAGTTTAACCAGAATACTATTACTCCTGGTGCTATTGCGAGAAAAACACAAACCACTCTCCAATAAGGAGAGCGAATAAACTCAAAAACTTTCCATAGCAGAAAAATCGCAAATACCCCATAAGCTAACAACAATGCTTTGAAAGTGGACTGCGGATCGAGGAACAGACCATATATCACAGGTATGATCAGCACAAGAGCACCCCCAAAAATGCGTAGCTTTCCCATTTTCCATTTGTGAGCAAAAAAATGCTCCAAAAACCAGATCATTACACAAACGGTTCCGTAAAAGTAAAGCGGATAATAAGCATATTCGCGTACGTTACGAGCTGTAGCGATTAGCCAAGGGTTGGTAGCGTAGAGAAACGCAGCAATCGCCGCGATTGGACGGTTAATGCGCCTTGTAAGCCAATAGAGAGGAAAAACGGCCAAACTGTTTACAAAAACCCCGGCCAAACGAGCACTCCAAATAGCCACCCCAAAAAGACGGAACGAGATTAGCACGGGTATTGTAGTGATCCACAAGCTACGCTGATAGACACTATTCAGTGGTGCTCCCAATAACAGTTTTTTGGCCGCAAGCAGATGGGCATATTCATCTACATATGGGGAAAGAGATTCGAGATAAAACCCTCTTAACCCAAAGGCCAACATCCACATCAACAACATCAATACTACATCTTGACGGCTAAATCGCTCGGCTGTGATCCACTGCCCCACTTGAATATACCAACGCAAGTGAAATTTCCAGGCTAAAGTTATAATCATCATTGCCAGTACGCCAAAAAGTACACTGCCTAACACCCAAAGAGCTGTTTTGCCGGCATACCATGGTACATCAAACTTTTGAACGTAACGAAATTGTTTTTGATCAATTTGAATCACTCTTTCTTTATGATCCCACCTAACACTTAGTGTAACTGGAAGATTAGCAACAAAATGGAGTTCTACTCTTTCCCCCACTCGTCCTCGCCAGCGAAGAAAGTTCTCCTCTGAAGACACCAGAGTCAAAGTAAACTTATCTTTCCTTTCCCAGCCTTTTTTTCCCAGTTGAGAAAACGAAACATCCCCCAGCGAAGTAAAAAAATACTTTAGAGAAAGAGGGTTACTACCTGCTTGCTCACCAGATTGCACAGCCAATTCTATAGAATGCACAGGAAGAAAGGGGATAATATACTCCTTGTTTCTATACCATGCTCCTGTACTTACAAAAAATACCCAAATTCCAATGACCACGCTCCAAATGACCAGCAGTAAGCGCTGTTTATTACTATGTGTCACCCAAAAAGGGAATATAAGTTTGGGAAAAGCTATAACGTGGATAATAACTTGAATGACGGTAACTGCAATAGCTGCATCAACAGCCCGGCGATTAAATGCGGAAAACAAGTCTACTAACCAGTAACTATAAGCAAAAATGCCCCATCCGGCTCCCAATAATAGAGAGAAAAAACAAACGCTATATCTCTTTATCAATCTGTACATCTTTCACTCCAACTAGATTAATGCTACTGCCCACCTGGTAAAGCAAAAATCACCAGATGAGCAGTAGCCGAAAACGTAAGAAGGGGTTTTCTACCGCAACAGCATGACCTCGCGGCCTGATCCGAAAGGCCAAACCAGGGGGCAAATATCGTTCCAAACAGCACTACACCCAGGATCAATACGCCCAGGCCGATCGCCGTGACACGGGAGAGGGCAATCGGGTGTTTCTCCTCATCCTCTCCCGGCAGGCGATAGAGATAGACGTATTTCATGACGTTCAAGTAGTAGTACAGACCAACAATAGAATTCAAAACGCCAACAAACACCAACCAGGTGTAACCGGCCTGCACACCAGCCGCAAAGACAAAGACTTTGGCAACAAAACCGCCGAAAGGAGGCATGCCGGCCAGCGAAAGGAAAGCCACCAGCATCGCCAGAGCCAGCCAGGGAGAACGTCGGCTTAGGCCGTTATACGCTGTGACCTCATCCGAACCGAGCTCCTTTCCCAGCACCATCACAATGTTGAATGCGGCTAGATTCGTTAGAAGATAGACGATCAGATAAAAGATCACGCTGGCAATCCCTAGTTGGGTGGCAGCGACAACACCGATCAGGATATAACCGGCATGAGCGATCGATGAATAAGCCAACAGACGCTTGAGATTCGTCTGCGGCAGGGCCAGCAGGTTGCCAATCGTCATCGTCAGCGTCGCAAGAACGGCTAAAAGCAACGGCCAGGGGATCTGATGCGTGGGGAAAGCTATCAGGAAAAGGCGCAGGAGAACGGCAAACCCGGCTGCTTTCGATGCCGTTGAGAGAAAACCAGCTACCGCCGTCGGAGCACCATGATAAACATCCGGTGCCCAAAAGTGGAAAGGCGCTACCGATACCTTGAATGCCAATCCAACGGCAATTAGTGCCAGGATACCCAGCAAAACGCCCAAGGAAATTTGACCGCTGGCGAACATTGCGCCCAGCGCGGGCAGCGAGGTTGTGCCGGCAAAGCCGAAGAGCAGGCTCAGGCCGTAAAGCATCACCGCCGAGGTCAGCGCGCCGAAGAATAGGTACTTAAAACCGGCCTCGGTGGAACGCTCCTCGTGCAGGAAAAAGCCAGCCAGCACATAGAGCGGGATGGAAGTAGTCTCAATGGCTAGGTAGAGCATCACCAGATCGTTGGCAGAAGCCATCAGGCACATTCCCATCGTGGTGGCCAATAGCAGAAGATAGGCTTCTCCCCGTTGTGCTAGCACCTCATGATCCATAAAGAAGAGCGCTGTCATGGCGGCGCCGAAAAGGAAAAGCATCTTGAAGAGAAAGGCGAACCAATCGAAGCGGATCATCCCGCCAAAGGTCTCTTGGGAGGCCTGCGGCGTGCCAAAGAGCAGGCTCACGATCAAGATCAGCAGTAGCCCATAAAAGGTGATCCAGCCGCTGCGAGGGCGTTCCCCTTTCCAAAACGGCTCTAAAACGAACAGCACCAAGGCCAAAACAAGCAGGAGTAGCTCGGGCAGAATGGATTGGAAAAGGACAGGCATCAGGCACCTCCTAACAGGTGCAGAATGTAGTCAACACCGCGCTGAACCATCGGCGCCATCAGACCGGGGAACAACCCCAGCCCAACCATGAGCAGGCAAAGTGTGACAATCGCCAACTTATCCAGCGGGGTAATATCGCCAATGTGATGATGTTCCAGCTCATGAGGCATTTCGCCAAAGAACACCCGGCGCACAATGATCATGATATACGAAGCCGTGACGACGATCGAGATGGCGGCAATCACGGCGATTAACCACTGCGTTTTCCAAACACCCATGAAGATGGGGAACTCGGCGATGAAACCGGAGAAACCGGGCATGCCCATTGAAACTAGACCGCCGATGATAAACCCGATGGCGGCATATGGCATCACTTTGGCGAAGCCACCCAGGTCCGGAATATGACGGGTGTGCGCCCGATCGTAAACCATGCCGACCACGGCAAAGAAAAGCGCCGTCATCACACCGTGAGAGAACATTTGCAGACCGGCGCCGAGCAATCCTTCGCGGCTCAGCGTGGCAAAGCCCATCATCACCAGCCCCATGTGGGAAACAGAGGAGAAGCCAATGACGTACTTGAAATCGGTCTGCACGAAAGCAATAAAAGCACCGTAAACCACATTGACCGTTGCCAGCCCCAGGATCAGCCACGACCAGTATTTGGCCCCTTCCGGCAAAAGCATAATCCCAACGCGCAGAGCAGCGAAGGCACCCAGTTTCATCAGTACGCCGGCATGGAACATCGAAACTGCCGTGGGCGCGGCCACGTGACCATCCGGCGACCAGTTATGAAACGGCCAAATACCTCCAAGCACCGCAAATCCCAAGAAAACCGGCAGGAACCAGAGGCGCTGAAATTCCGGGCTGAAACCAGCCTTTTCGAGCTGCAATAGATCGAACGACAGCACGCCGCTATTCTGATAGGCCACCCAGACCATCGCCAACGCGCCGACCAGCGAGATCACCGAACCGACAAACAGGTAGAGGGTAAGTTTCATCGCCGCGTATTCGCGCGTCACTACCCAACCCCAGATGACGATCAAAAGGTACATGGGGAAGACGGCGATCTCGTAAAAGAAGAACAACATGAAGAGATCGAGCGAGGCGAAGACGCCGAACACGCCACTGGCGAGGATGAAGAGGAAGGCGAAGAATTCCCGCGGACGATCCTGAATACCGGCCGAAACGCCATTCCGCTCCTCGCCCCAGGAAATCAAGACGCCCGTAAACATCACCACGCCTGTAAGCAGGATAAGAGGAGTGCTCATCCCATCCACGCCGAAGTGCAGCGTGATCCCCAGCGCCGGCAACCAAGCATATTGTTCCACGAAGTGGTACCCTTCCAATCCCTGCGTGAGATAGGTCAGGTAAACCCATGCGGAGAGGATCAGGTCAAAAGTGGCAGCGACCAGGGCTACACTGCGCACCAGGTTTTTGCGATGGGCCGGCAGCATCAGAATGATCAGCGCCGCGACCAGCGGGGTGAAAACGATCACGCTTAGAAAAGGAAACTGCATAGGTCACCTCTGTTCCGAAGTTGCCATGCCATCAGAATAACATCATCACGGCCTTGTTGATCACATCCAAAATCCAGGACGGCCAGACGCCGATCCACAGGATCAGCACCATGAGCGGAGCCATCACCAGGATTTCGCGGCCGTTGATCTCCGTCAGACGATGCTCTCCATGCGCCCAGCGTTCATTCAACGGGCCATGCAGCACCTGACGAATTCCCTTCAGAATATAAGCACCGGTAAAGAGCAGGCCAAGCATAGAGATGACGGTATAGGTGGTCAGGATCGGATAAGCGCCTCGCACCACCAGGAATTCGGAGATAAAACCGTTCAGGCCGGGCAAACCCAGCGAAGCCATGCTGGTGAAAATCAGAATGCCGCCGTAGATCGGCACCAACGGGAAGAGGCCGCCGAAATCATTCAGGTTGCGCGTGTGCGTGCGTTCATAGATCACGCCTACCAGGAAGAACATGCCGGCTGCCGAAAGCCCGTGATTGAACATCTGCAGGATAGCGCCGTTCAGCGCAATGCGCGCATCGGCCGTGCCCCTGGCCAGCGCCGCGGCAGCAATGCCCAACACCACAAAGCCCATGTGATTCACCGAAGAATAGGCTACCAAGCGCTTGAAATCGCTCTGGGCATAAGAAGCGAAGGCGCCGAAGACGATCGCCGCCGTCGCCAAGAAGGCCAGCGCTCCGGCATAGGCGCGCGCCTCCACAGGGTAAAGTGGCAAAACCAATCGCAGGAACCCGTAGGCACCGAGCTTCAGCAGCACTCCGGCCAGGATCATCGAACCGGCGGTCGGAGCTTCGGTATGCGCATCCGGCAACCAAGTGTGGAACGGCCAAACCGGCACCTTGATGGCAAAAGCGATCACAAATGCCCAAAAGGCGATCGCCTTCACCGTGCTCACCGACATGCCCAGCAGCGTGCCATCGGTCAGGGCATTCCAGCGCTGATAGAGTTCAAGAAGATCGTAGGTCTGGAAAAGCACACCGAGGAGCTGAATCGAAAGCAACAACCCCAGCGAACCACCCATCGTGTAGATCATGAACTTCAACGAGGCATAATCGCGGTTCGCCGAGCCCCACTGGCTGATTAGGAAGTACATCGGCACCAACCCAACTTCCCAGAAGACAAAGAAGATGAGCAAATCCAGCGCCAGGAAGACGCCCAGCATCCCCGTCTCCAGGAAAAGGAAGAGCATCATATAGGCCTTCACGCGATCGGTAATGCTAAACGAGGCCAAGATCGCCAGCGGGGTAAGCAACGTAGTGAGCAATACCATGGTCAGGGAAAGACCATCCACTCCCAGATGGAGCGTGGAATGAATGGCCTGATACCACACATAGCGCTCTTCAAACTGGAAACCCGGCTGATTGGGGTCAAAATTCATCCAGAGGTAAAGCGAAAGGACGAAAGGCACCAAGCTGGTCAAAAAAGCATACCAGCGTAGCAGGCCCAAGCGCTCTTTCGGCAAGAAAAGCATCCCTAAGGCTGCCAGGGTGGGGAAGAAGAGGATTAAACTCAGGAGATGAGCGTTCAGGAAGTCCATTGCCGCGCCTCCATCAGGCCAACACCAGAAAGTAATAGAGCAAACCGGTGATCAAGATAAAAACCAACAGCGAGGCCACCATGTACTGCTGCAACCGTCCGCTCTGAATCGGCCGCAGCCCAGACCCTGTGCTCTTAATCACATGAGCCGTACCATCGCCAATGGTCTCATTGATGATCGCTTTGTCAATGTAGGTACGCAGCGTCGTCCCGATCACCGCCGCCGAATGGCCAATCGCATGGAGCAGGCCATCAATCAGGCCTTTATCCAACACCAGGTAGACGACCTTCTCGGCAAACCAGTAGGAAGGACGCACAAACAGGAACTGATAGGCCTCGTCGAAATACCATTTATTCTTGAGCAGGGGAATCTGGAACTTATCTTCCGCCGGAGTGCGCACGCCTCGATAGACCCACCAGCCGAGACCCAAGCCTCCAAGCGAGACTAGCAACGAAGTTAGGAGAGGAGTCCAATTGAACGGTGCTACTTCGGGCACCTCGCTCAGTGTCGATCCGACAAATTCATGGAACCAGTTCGGCAAGAGTCCACCCAGGAGCGGGAAATGCTCTGGAATGCCCACCCAACCGTACCCGATGGCGAAGATCGAGAGGACGATCAACGGCAAGGTCATCGTCCAGGGTGTTTCCTGAGCATGCTCGGCCGCTTTTGTTCGCGGTTCGCCCAGGAAGGTGAGGGTGATCTGGCGCATGGTGTAGAAAGCGGTCAAGAACGCGGCTACCGCCAGCGTGACGAACACTCCTAGATGACCATGGGCGAAGGCGTCCGCCAGGATTTCGTCCTTGGACCAGAAGCCGGCGGTCAAAACTGGGAAGCCGGCCAGCGCAAAACCGCCGATCAGGAAGGTCCAGAAAGTGATCGGCATCTTCTTGCGCAGACCGCCCATGTTGAACATGTTCTGCGGATCGATGTGCTCACCGGTATGCAGCACCCCATGCTCCATCCCGTGGATCACCGAACCGGAGCCGAGGAAGAGCAAAGCCTTGAAGAAGGCATGAGTGATGAGGTGGAACGCCGCCGCCACGTAGGCTCCGATACCGGCCGCAGCGATCATGTACCCCAGCTGCGAAATGGTCGAATAGGCGAGCACACGTTTGATGTCGTTCTGCGCCACAGCAATCGTCGCGGCAAAAAGCGCGGTAAACGCGCCGATGAAAGCCACAATGCTCATCGTTCCCGCATCCAGATGGAGCAGCGGGAACATGCGGATCACGGCATAGACACCGGCCGAAACCATGGTCGCCGCATGGATCATGGCGCTGACCGGCGTGGGGCCTTCCATCGCATCCGGCAACCAGACGTGTAACGGCCACTGCGCCGACTTACCGACCGTACCGATAAAGAGCAAAAGCGAAATCAGCCCGGCCGCCGAAAGTCCCAGGATCGGCGTCGGCACGCTGGCCAATGTATGAAGCACTTTCTCGCTAAAAATCACGTCGAAGGAAAGCGAGCCGGTGGCAGAATACAGGAAGGCGATGCCTAAAAGCATAAACACATCGCCGATGCGGGTGGTCATAAACGCCTTGATCGCCGCATCGCGCGCCGAAGGCTTGCCATACCAGAAACCGATCAGCAAATACGAACACAACCCCATGATCTCCCAGCCGACAAAGAGCGTCAGCAGATTATCCGAGACCACGAGCAGGTACATGCCGAAGGCGAAGAGGCTAATAAAGGCAAAAAAGCGCGAATACATCGGTTCCACGGAAGGCACCTTGTGCTTATGCCCATGCGCATCCGTGACCGTAGCACCGTGCGGCGGTAGTCCCTTTACATCGTGATCCCCTTCCGACTGTCCGTAATTGTGATACCCGACGCTGTAAATGAAGATCATCAGGATGGTCCAAGCGACGAAGAAAAGCACCGCCGCACTCAGGGGATCGAGATACACCCCGATCTTCAGCCAGGTATCCGCCGTGGGCAACCACGGAACGGATTGGGCAAACGGATGGCGCCCCAATTCATGGACACCGAGGGCACGCACAAAAACCACCATGCTCCCCAACCAGGAAAGGAAGGCCGCGCCGATCGCCACACTGTGGCTCAAGCCGCGCGAACGGTTGGTCAAGAGCACGATCAGGAAAAACGCCAAAAGCGGCGGGAGTGGGATCAACCAGAGAATCGTTTCTGTCGTCATAGCGCAATCACCTCACCACTTCAGCAAATCCAGTTCATCGGCCACCGCTGTCTGGCGTCGGCGGTAGACGGAAATCACCAGCGCCAGACCAACGGCCACTTCGGCCGCCGCAACCGCTAAAACAATGATGGCAAAGACCTGCCCGGACATCTGGGTCGGTGTCAGGTAGCGCCAAAAGGCCACCAAGTTGATATTCACCGCATTCAACATCAGTTCGATCGCCAGCAAAATGGCTACCGCGTTGCGGCGCGCCAACACACCGAAAACACCCACACTAAAAAGCGCCGCCGAAAGGAAGAGATACCAGGAAAGCGGGATCATCTCACCTCCTATTTCCGCCCATAAGCGACGTAAACCGCTCCAACCAGCGCTGCTACCAGCAGGACCGAAGCCACTTCAAAGGGTAGAGCAAAGGCCTGGGGGGAAACCAGTGCTTCACCCAAAGCGCGCAGCGCATCTACACCCGCCGGAAGTGCCGCAGCGCTTTCAGGCAAGCCCTGCCAGGCGCGCAGCAGCCAGGCCAGACCACCGAAGGTCACCAATGCGATGAGCGCACTAACCGGCCAATTCGGGTTGAGTGGAGCTCCTTGTTCACTTGCATCGCGCCGGGTGAGCATCACAGCAAAAATGAAGAGGATGGCGATCGCGCCAATATACACCATCACCTGCACCACAGCCAGGAACCCCGCATCCAACATAGCGAACAACACCGCTACACCGAAGAGCGTCACCACCAGCCAGAGCGCGGCGTGGATCAAGTTGCGTACGGTCACCACTTTCAAGGCCGAAAACAGCATCACCAGCGCCACAAGGAGGAAGAAAATCTGAGCCAAGGTCATAAGCGATCCTCCCGATCAATTGCGTTGAACCGCCGCCCCCACCAGGCGCACTCGCTCCTGGTGGGAATAGCGTCGCAGAATTTCGATGGTCACCCAGGCAATCAACACATTCGCCAGGAACAACGAAAGCACGTATAGAGGATAAGGAGCCTGGCGCATTAGGCTATGCACCAACGCCGTCACCATCAAAACCGCCAACGAAAACGGAGTGAGGAACTTCCAGCTGAAGTAGAGCATATGGTCAATGCGAATACGCATCACGGTATAGCGAATCCACATGATCACCCAGTAGAAGAACATGCCCTTGATCACCACATTCACCAAGCCGATCAAGGCATACCGATCGCCGAAGGGCAACGGCCATTTCCAGCCACCGAAGAAGAGAATACCGATCAGCGCGCCGAAGGTAAAGGCATGCAACAGCTCACCTGCATAGAAGAGACCGAATTTCATGCCACTATACTCAATATGGAAGCCGGCCACAATTTCGGACTCGGCCTCGTTCAAGTCAAAGGGCGCACGCCCGAGCTCGGCCACTGCGCTGATCAGGAACACGAGCATTCCCAGCGGTGAAAGCACCACAAACCACACCCGTTGTGCTTCCACCACTCCCTTCATCCCCATCGTCCCAGCCAGGACGGTAGGGATGAGCAGTGCCACGACCATCGGGATCTCGTAGGCGATCATGGCAGCCACCTGACGGAAAGCCCCCAGCAAGGCATACTTGTTGTTCGAGGCCCAGCCCGCCATGATGATCGCAAGAGTCCCTAGCGCTCCGGCGGCCACCAGGTAAACCAGCGCCACGTTCAAGTCCACGCCCAAGATCGTCGGGGCCAGCGGCACCACCGCCCACAGCAGCAGAACTGAAAGCAACGAAAGGATCGGCGCCAGGTTATAGAGAAACTTCTCCGCACCCCGCGGCGTAATATCTTCCTTCGTGATCAGCTTCAACACATCTGCAAAGGGCTGGAAAATGCCGAAGGGGCCCACGCGATTCGGCCCCAAACGGTCCTGGAAGCGTGCCACCACCTTGCGCTCGATCCAGACCAGGAGAATATCGAAGACCATCAGTGCCGTGATCAATACCACCACCCCCAGCGCAGCGATCAATACCTGCACCAGGTCCAGGCTCAGGCCCCAGCCCACAAGCAAATTCTCCAGCCAGGAGCCGATGAAAGCGATCGGATCACTCCATATGCTCATAGACTCTCCTTAGTGAACAATCTGTAAGCAGCAAAACGAAAGAAAAGGCTGAAAGGAAATTCCCTCAGCCTTTTCACGTTTGGAATGTCCATCCTCAAACCCATTCAAGCATCCCTTTGCGCCAGACATACACCAATCCTGCGATGAGGATGCCGATAAAGAGAATGCCTTCAATAACCACAAAAAGTGGGAGCTGCCCTAATGCCAGGGCCCATGGGAAGAGGAATGCCACCTCTACATCGAAAAGCAGGAATACCAGCGCAAAAATGTAATACTGCGCCCGAAACTGCACCCAGTTCTCTCCCACCGTCTCCATGCCGCATTCATATTGGCTTTGTTTGATGGGATTAGGTTTCTTTGGCCCCAGCAACCAGGCGACCAAGATCGCCGAAGCCGGCACAATCGTGCCCACCAGCAGGAAGAACGCCACGATCAGCCACTCTTTCTGCATAGCATCTCCAAAATCAAGAGTTTTCTCAGGTCACCACTACTGCCTGAGGAGACAAATGTGAACAGGCATGCTCCAACAGCCTGACAAATACGGCAAGATTGTACCATAATGAACATACAGTGACTATTAACCTTGTCAAGAAATATCATGATTTTTGTCACGTTTCAAGCAGGAAAAAAGTTCGATAGTGCCCGAAAGGCAGTTGGAGATGAATCGCAAATTGCGAATAGCTCGTAAAGAACGAAAGCGCTGTGAAGAGTCTTCTCAACAAATAGGATCGGCGCAAAGCAGCCAATGCCCCTCGTGCAGCAACCAGTTTAGCCTCATCCAGAATGTGCTCGCCTCGTGACCGTTCAAACGTTGGTAAAGTCAACAGACCAAAAAATTCTTTCCAATTGGATCCGCTTCGCCTAGCGTATCAAGTCGCTTTAGGGAATAGGAGTGCAAAACCCGGCAGATAAGGCACTCTTCTCTCACCGTGGACGGGCGAGAAGCAATTTTACCAATAAATGAACAGTCAACAGAAATGCACTCAAGTTGACAGGTTTCTTTATTGTGTTTATAATCAATTTATTGGAGCAATATGGCTCTACATAGGAGGACAATCTATCCTCGGTATTTCGTCGTTGGTGGCCCTTTAAATCTTGTTGGGGAGCATCTTTGGTCGGCCATCAACGCGACTTTAGAGCAGCATGCTCTTTGTGAAGCGTGCCGGACGATAACGGTCACCCTCTCTGCTT
>JBBIGZ010000078.1:0-12568 GCA_037447295.1 Chloroflexota bacterium
GGATCAGGCCTAGCATATGGCGATCGCCGGCAAACCAGTGATGGTAAAACTTCTCCACAGACCAATCCCAATGGGGCTCCTTGAATCCGCTTGCCAGCCCTCCCACCTGATCGGCGGCCTCAAAGATCGTCACGGAATGGCCGGCACGGCGCAGATCCCAAGCGGCGGCTAACCCGGCAAAACCGGCTCCGATGATGGCTACTTTCATCGTTCCTCCTTCACTTCAGCGCGCAACTCTTCTTGCCAGCGAATGCCCTCTCGGGTCAGGTAGAACGCCCCCAAAAGGGTGATCGGCAGCCAAAGCGCCACATGCAGCACCAGCGTATAGCCTGCCGCCAGTGCCTGTTCCACCCCATAGGCGCGCAACACAGCGATGCCGGGAGCATCAAAAGTGCCCACGTAGCCCGGTGCCGAGGGGATCGTCGTCGCCAAGTTGACGATCCCGTTCATCAGCATGAGCGCGAAGAACGAAACCCGAAACGGAAAGGCAAACATCACGCACCAGTATTTCCCCGTCTCCAGCAGCCAGATGCCCAGAGAAGTTAGAAAGACCATCAGCACGTGGAACGGCGAACGCAAAAAGGCCAACCCACCCAGGAAACGCTCCGCCAACGGCAAAACTTTGTGACGCAAAGCTTCTGGAAAATAACGTAGCACCAACTTGACCATGTGAAGCGCCTTCTGCGGAAACATTGCCGTCATCAGGAAAGCCAGCAACGCACCGATGAAGAGCACCGTCCCGCCCAACGCTACCTGGCGGATATTGCCGATCACGCCGGAATCGTGCGTCAGGTGGCTTAGTTCGGGCAGATTGAA
Source organism: Chloroflexota bacterium (assembly GCA_037447295.1). Lineage (GTDB taxonomy): Bacteria > Chloroflexota > Anaerolineae > Anaerolineales > Villigracilaceae > 630D-37. The sequence goes on from JBBIGZ010000078.1 coordinate 817, forward strand.
GAAGACAAACGCCAGCATCACCACCCCATCGAAAACGCGCTCCACCAAGATCGTCGCCAGCGAAGCCGAGATAGAAACTTCGTAGCGTCGCTTCAGGATCACCGCTCGGAGCACCTCACCGGCGCGCGCCGGATAGATGTTATTCCCCATATAGCCGATGGCAGTAATGGGAAAAAGGTCCCGCGTCGGCACGCGCTTCAACGGCGAAAGGAGATAGTGCCAGCGCCAGGCACGCAGGATCACGGCCAGAAAATACAACATCACGCCGGGGATCAACCACTCATAGCGTGCTGTTTGCAATGCCTGCCAAAAATCTCGCAAATGCAAACCGCGCAATGCCAGCCACAAGAAAAGCAGGCTGATCAGGATTCCAAGGATCAATTGCCAACGTCTCATAGGGGCTAATTGTAACCTGAAACCGTTGTTCAGGTTCGATGCGCATTCCAGGGCCTTTAGGCTTGGAACAAATCGTGTAGCATAGATTCATCCGGTGACTCCCATAGACATTTCCAAACGTGACTCCTTGCAAAAACCATGTCTGCCGCATAGGCGTGAGCCAATAGGGCACGGAACATAGATGACACGGAAAACAGGAACGAGATTGCAGCCGAAACTGTTTCTGATTACGAAGCTCACACAAAAGGCAAAAGTTGTTCGATTTTGCTGTAGTATTTGAATCCCAACCGTGTATGCAGCCTCGCCACCCACAGGATGAGGGTATAATCAATCCGATGGCATCCTCTTCTCAGCGAACAATTGACAGTCGTCCTGCGCCGGAAGATCAGATCAACCATGCCTTGCGTCCACAGCGCTTGAGCGAACTGATCGGGCAGGAACAAATCAAGGAAAACCTTTCTATCCTGATCCAGGCCGCCAAAAAGCGCGGCGAGCCGCTGGATCACGTTCTGTTCTACGGCCCTCCCGGCCTGGGAAAGACCACTTTGGCCCACATACTGGCCAACGAAATGGGGGTAAACATCAAGGTCACATCCGGGCCGGCGATCGAACGTCCCGGCGATCTGGCTTCCATCCTCACCAGCCTGCGTGCTGGCGATGTGCTCTTTATTGACGAAATCCATCGTCTGGGCAAAGCTGTGGAAGAAGTGCTCTACCCGGCGATGGAAGATTTTGCCCTGGACATCGTGATTGGCAAGGGCGCCGGGGCACATTCCATTCGCGTGAGACTGCCGCGTTTTACCATCGTAGGCGCCACCACCCGCCCGGCGTTGGTCAGTGAACCGTTGCGGGCACGCTTTGGCGCCGTCTATCGGCTGGATTACTACGATCTGGCCGCCATGCAGGCCATTATCCGTCGCGCCGCCGCGCTTCTACCAGTTGATATTGACGAGGGGGGCGTGGAAGAGATCGCCCGCCGCTCCCGTGGCACGCCGCGCGTGGCACTACGCCTGTTACGCCGCGTGCGCGACTATGCTGAGGTACGTGCCGATGGACGCATCACGCGCACCGTCGCTCGCGATGCGCTCGACCTTTTGGCCGTCGATTCGCTCGGGTTGGATGAGGTCGATCGCCGCGTGCTGCGCACGATCATCGAAAAATACCAGGGTGGGCCGGTCGGCGTGGCAACCATCGCTGCCGCGATGGGTGAAGAGACGGATACAATCATGGACGTGGTAGAGCCCTATCTGCTACAGCTGGGTTTTCTGGACCGAACGCCACAAGGTCGGGTTGCCACCCGCGCTGCCTATAAACACCTGGGCCTACCCTACCCCGAAGAAAACCAACCCCGCTTAATGTAGCGCAAACGCTTGCATTTGCGCTGATGCTTGCATTTGTGCTGAATCAATGCTTGCGTCTGTTCGGATAGACGCGTTTGTCCCGACCGCCGTATTTACCTAAATGCCCCACAGCCGCTATCCAGCCAAAGTCAGGAAAACATCTTCCAAGGTTGGATCGCCATGTTGCACCGTATGGATCTTGAGCGGAAAATGTCGGATACCTTGCTCAAGGTCCCTCTTGGTCATCTGCGGAACGGTGATCACCCGCAAGTGATCGCCGGAAAGCCCCACCCGCAGCACCCCCTCCAGGCGCGGCAGGTAATCCAAGCCGCTCTCCAAAGGTTCAAGGAAGACCTCCCAAACCGGCCCTGGCAAAAACTTCGTCTTCAGGGTCGAGGGAGTATCCATCGCCAGCAGCCGACCTTGACGCATCATCCCCACCCGCTGACAATACTCGGCCTCATCCATGTAATGGGTCGTGACCAGGATCGTCACCCCCTCTTCCGCCAGAGCATAGATCAAGTCCCAAAAGGCGCGACGCGCCAGCGGGTCCACGCCGGAGGTCGGCTCATCGAGGAAGAGAAGTTCCGGACGATGCACCAAGGCAATGGCCAGGGCCAAACGTTGACGCCAGCCGGTCGAAAGAGAAGCGGCCAAGGCCCGTCGGTGATCCTGCAACCCCACCATCTCCAACACTTCATTCAGTCTCTCCCGCCGACGCACACCGTAAACGCCACTATAGAATTCCAAGTTCTCCCAAACCGTCAGATCGTTATAAAGGGCAAATTTTTGCGACATGTAGCCGCTCCGGGCGCGCACAGCTTCGGCCTGGGAAGAGGCATCGAACCCCAACACGCGTGCATGCCCTTCGCTGGGACGCAGCAATCCCAGCAACATGCGGATGGTCGTCGTCTTGCCGGAACCGTTTGGGCCTAGATAGCCCAAGATCTCTCCCCGTTGGACCTGAAAAGAGATGTGATCTACGGCGACGAAATCTCCAAAGCGACGGGTCAGGTTTTCCACTTCGATGACACTCTCGTTCATATCGGCCTCGTGGGCAAAAAGCTCATTCGGAAACAGCAAAGGCCATGAAGGCATCTTCTAAGGTTGGTGAAACCGCGTAGGCGGCCTCGATCCGACAGGGTGGCGGTGGAGTCTGATGTTTCAACTCATCCAGAAGAGAGGGCAAACGGCCATAGCGCACGCGCACATGCAGACGATCCCCGAAGGCATGGATATCTTCGACCCCATCCAAGCCTTGTAACCAGGCCCGCAAAGCTTTCAAAGGGGTGCCGCGCACTTCCAGCACACGTTCGTTCAATCGTGTTCGCAGCTCGGAAGGACTCCCCTCGGCGCGGATCTTTCCTCCCTGCATAAAACCAATGTGGTGACAGCGGGAGGCCTCGTCCATGTAGGGAGTCGAGATCAGGATCGACACCGGATGCTCGGCGGACCGCACCAAATGGATCAGCAATTGCCAGAAATCCTGCCGCGTCACCGGGTCCACACCGGTGGTCGGTTCATCGAGTAGCAGCAAGCGCGGCCGGGTGACCAGGGCAATCGCCAGCCCCAATTTCTGCTTCATCCCGCCGGAAAGTTGTCCGGCCAAGCGGTTCTGGAAGCGCTCCAGGTCAACGAAACGCAGAATCTCCAGGCTGCGCGCCCGCCATTCACTTGCCGAAAGCCCTCGCACCTCGGCGAAGAAGCGGATGTTCTCCAAAACCGTCAAATCCTCATAAAGCGAGAAGCGTTGCGAAAGGTAGCCGATGAAGCGGCGACCCTGCTCTGGGTCATGCTGCATATCCACGCCGGCAATGCGCACCTTTCCCCGATCGGGGCGTAACGCCCCCACCAGCAGCCGCATGGTGGTCGTCTTACCGGCGCCATCTGGCCCTACCAGGCCGTAGATCTCGCCGGGGCGCAGAGTTAGGGAGACATCATCCACCGCGCGTACCTCACCAAAGCGCTTGTGGAGATGCTCTGCCTCCAAGAGATATTCTTCCATACCACCCATCATTCTTCAAAGATCACATCGGCGGGCATGCCCGGCTTCAAACGCCCGGCAGGGTCTTCCACCTTCAATTTGATAGCGTAGACGGTGGAATTACGCCCTTCGACCGTTTGCACATTGCGCGGTGTAAATTCGGCCTGATCCGAAATATAAATGACATGGGCAGCGAAGACCTCGCCGGGGAAGGAATCCACGCTTACCTGCGCGGCCTGCCCTAGGCGAATGCGTCCATACTGATCCTCGGGAATGTAGACGGTGATGGTCAGATTGCTCAGATCGGCCAAGGTCAGTGCCACAGCGCCGGGCTGGAGAAATTCCCCCGGCTCCGCGACACGGCTGAGGATCACGCCATCCATAGGGGCCAGGATGGTGAGCTTCTGGATTTGGGCATCGATCAGGTCCAAAGCGGCCTGCGCCTGTTTGACCCCAGCCTGCGCCTGCGCGACAGCGGCTTTGGCCTGTTCCAGCGCAATCGCCGCAATGCGCACCTGGGGCGAATTCTCTCCGATCTGCAAGGATTGCAACCAATCGCGTGCGGCGTTATAGCGCTCCTGGGCAACCGAGAGCTTCGCCCGCGCCTTAAGCACATCCTGCGCTTCCTGCGTAGTCAGGAGCTCATCATAGGCTTTCTGAGCATCCTGTAGTTCGCGCTCCACTTCATCTAGCAGATCGCTGGCCGCTTGAATGACCTCGCTATCGCCGCTGAGCAATTTCGCCAGGCGCACCTTAATCAAGTAACGATTCGGCAAGTAGGGTGGCAAGTCTACTTGCACATCCTCGGGGCGCACTTTGCCACCCGTAGCCTGGGCGCGATCGTAAACCTGTTTGACCACCTGATAGGTGATGCGCGCCTGATTCAGACGCTCCTCTGCAGTCAGGAAGGCGGCATACTTCTCTGCCGAAACGATTTTCTGCAAATCGGCTTCAGCTTCGGCAAGTGCCTGAGCAGCAGCATCCACCTCGGCCTGAGCGGCTTTTAACTGCTCTTTGCGAGTGAAATACCAGAGGGGTTGGGTGAAAATCCCCGGTGCGCGCTGGATCCAATCCTGCAAACGCGCCGCGCCTTCCTGAGCACGAGCCGCGGCCAGAGCGGCATCATATTGCGCTTGTGCCATCTCCTGATTGACGGCGGCCATCTGGGCGGCCTGACGGGCGGCTTCCAGCGCGGCTTCGGCCTGGGCACGCTGAGCTCGCAGCAAACTTCCATCCAACCGTAATAGCACATCGCCCTGATGGACCAACTGACCCTCATCCACGAGCACATCGCTGACTTTTCCGGGCACTTCCGGCGCTAACGAGATGGTAGTAGTCTCGATCGTACCGGAGGCCTTGAGCGTAGCATTGTCGTTCCCTTTCATCGAGCGCAAGCCGTAGATCACGGCAGCGGTCAATGCGATGATGAGTAAAATGACAGCCGGTACAGGAGGTCTGCGATGCATACTTCCTCCTTAGTCCAGACGTTTGCGGAAGCGCAGGGCAGCAGCCCCCATCAGGAAAACGCCCAACAGGGCAAGCGCCAACGTTTCCTGTCGAAGGACCTCCACCCCCGCGCCTTTGATCAGGATCGCACGGATGATCACTAGATAGTAGCGTAAGGGGATTAGGTAAGAAATCCATTGAAGGATTTTGGGCATAGCCTCAATGGGGAAAAAGAAACCGGAAAGAAAAATGCCCGGCAATAGAGTCATCCACACCGAAAGCATGGCCTCCTGTTGGGTGTTGGCGATGGTCGAGGCCAATAGCCCAATGCCCAATCCGGAAAGGAGCAAGAGCCCGGAGAGCACCAGGAGAAGCGTCAGGCTACCGCGCACCGGCACCCCGAACCACCAGTGACCGATCACCAGCACTTCCAAGGTATCAAAAAAGGCCAATAGCACATAAGGCAAAATTTTCCCCACCACCAACTCCCAAGAACGGATGGGAGTAACGATCAACTGTTCGATGGTGCCGCGTTCCCGTTCGCGCACGATCGCTGTGGCCGTCAAGATCGAAGTGATGGCGTAAAGAATCATCCCGATCACGCCGGGGATCATGAAATAGGCCGAGATCAGATCCGGGTTGTACCAAACGCGCGGGCGCACTTCGAGCGGTGGTTTGAGCATTTCCGGGCGCCCTAGCGAGGCCAGTCGGGCCTCCAGGACCTTGGTTGCCTGGCTTTGACCGATTAACTGGGCCGTCGAAAGCGCGGTAGAGCCGATGGTCGGATCCGAACCATCGAGGATCACGGCCACCTGTGCCTCTTCTTGGAGCAAGCGCGTGGCGTAGTCTGGTGGAATAATCAGGCCAGCGCGCACCTCCCCACGCTCGATCAAAGCCTGCAATTCGGCCTCTGAATCTACCTGATAGGCAATGCGAAAGTAATTGGCCGCTCCAAAAGCCTCCACCAGCGCCCGTGATTGCGGCGAGCGACTGCGATCGAGCACCGCCATCGGCACGTTCTTCACATCGTTGGTAGCGGCATAGCCTAACAAGAAGAGCTGCAGGATAGGGATCACCAGGATGATCACCACAGTGCGCAAGTCACGGAAAATCTGCAGAAATTCCTTACGGATGATCGAAATCAACCGTCCCCACATCATGCCTCCTTGAGGGTGCCGTGCAGATAAATTTCAATGAACTGGTCTAACGCATCGGATGGCATATAAGCCTCCAGTTTATGACCCAGCAAGCGTTCACTAACATAGAAGGCGAAGAAAAAGCCGATAAAGGAGCGCAAGAGCATCGGAGTCGTCAAGGGGCGCGCCAGCGGAGTTTGCCGAGCAGCCTGTTCGAACAAAGGCACAATTTCGGGAAAGACTTCCTCAAACAGGAGAGGTAGATGGATACCGTTGAACTCCACAATCTCGATCAGCATCAGGTTCAAGATCGCAGGCTCCCGCTGCAAAATCTCGACAAAGCGGTGCGCCGCCTGGCGGATAAAGCTTTCCAGATTTTCTGTCGGCAACGTTCGCAATGTGGCTAACAACTCTCGGTAAGGGTGTTTTTCCGAAAGAACGGCGCGAAAAATAGCCTCTTTATCGCGAAAATGATGATAGATGGCGCCAATGGTCAGAGAAGCCTTTTGCGCAATCTGGCGAATAGAGGTGCCATGATAGCCCTGATGCAAAAAGAGATCAAAGGCGGCATCCAGAATGATTCTGCGGGTAGAGAGCTCACTCATAACGAACGTTCGTTATGAAAATTATAACATAAGACCGTGGACGGTGGAAGGTAGGGCTTTCACTACTCTAATGATTTTGAGTGAGTGAGCCTAATTGGGACTACAGTGTCAAACAAGTGACCTGTGGCAACACAGATTTTGATAACCTTGGTAACCAAAGATCGCTTTTGTTAAAAATAACGAAAATCCCTAGTGGAGGGTGGACGGTAGGCCATAGACCGTGGACGGGGGACGGTAGTGAACTGGGGGGAAAAGGAAGCCTTGGTCGGCAAACCGACAAAAAGGGTGAGCCTCCTCCTTAGGCCCACCCTTTCGGTCGCCCCTTGTCATAGACAAGGGAGACTTTATGCTTCTTGCACCGGCTCAAAATATTGAATGTCCAGGATAGAACCCTGGCGCTCCGCCGGTGGCTTCAACACAGCGCGCATCGGCATCCCGATGATCAGCGTTTCGGGATCGGCGTTTAAGAAATGGACAATGCCGCCATCTCCAAAGCTCACCAGCCCAACCACCTGCGGTTTTTCCAGTGGACGGCCCTCGTAATCCACATATAAGACGGTAAACGTATGGAGCTCTCCAACCAGCCCCATATCGCGCCAGTCGGTTAACTCGCCCAGGCAGCGTTCGCAGAAGACCGTTGCCGGGACGTAGGTGTGATCGCACTTCGGGCAGTAACTTCCCAGGATTTTCCCCTCGTCCTTCAAGGCACGGAAGAAGCGCTCACCGGTCAGACCGTACGTATAGCGATGAGCCGCCGGCAGGCTCCCGAACCAAGCTTGCGGAGCATGGGCATCTCGTTCCAGAAACGTCATGGCCGCCTCCTATCGAATGGGTTTGAAATACAGAATATCGGTGATCGCGCCGGTGCGCTCGGATTCGGGCTTCCAAACCGCCTGAACGCGCATGCCAATGTGCACTTCGTTCGGGTCCACTTCGCCCAGCTTATGCAGGATTCCACCCATCACCACCGAGGCCGGGCCTAATTCGGAAGTACCGTCAATGTGAATGACGGCAGGGATTTCCGGCTGGCTTATTCGGCGCATATCCCAGGTAATGTAACAGAGCGAAAACGTGTTCACCGTGCCCGTATCAGGCAGCTCGACGTATTCATCCATCGGGCGAAAGCACCATTCGCAGACGGTGCGCGGCGGCACGACCACTTTGCGGCAGTGACTGCAACGCACCCCGAGGATCACGCCTCGCTTCAGGCCAGCCAGGTATGTACCAATCGCAATACCAGTATCCCAGGCATATTCGGCCTTCAGCTCATCCATCTGGTAAAGCACTTTTCCATCGCGAAACTCTTCTTCGCTCAGCGAAACGCCGGGGAATTGTTTAAAGCGAACGGTCATCGTTGCCTCCTTTTCCTTACCTACCCATCACGACCACAGTTCCCACCTGCATCAGGTCACCCCAGGCTTGGGCCACACCACGGCGCGGGTTGCCCGGCACCTGGCGCTCTCCGGCCTCGCCACGTAGCTGCCAGAAGAGCTCGGCGATCTTCATCAGCCCGGCCGCAGCGATCGGGTTGCCCACGCCAAGCAAACCACCAGAAGGGCAGATCGGCAGGTCACCATCACGTTCTGCCGTCCCATCTAGGTAGAGCTCAATGGCACGGCCACGCGGCGCCAACTGCAGGCCTTCCAGGTGGTGCAGTGCCTTATAGTCAAAGGGATCATATGGCTCGGCAATGTGAATCTCCTTGCGCGGCTCTTTGATCCCGGCCATCTCATAGGCCATGCGGGCAGCATATTCCACATAGCGCGGGTAAACCAAATCGCGGTTGGTCCAATACGCAGTATCCAAATGCCACCCCACACCTTCAATCCAGACCGGCTTATCGGTTAGGCGTTTGGCGACATGTTCGGCGGCCAACACAATTGCCACCGCGCCATCTGAAATTGGGCTGACATCTAGACGCTGCACCGGCCAAGCCAGCACATCAGAATTCAGCACATCCTCCACCGTAATCTTCGGATCGCCGAGCAAGGCGCAAGGATGGGCGGCGGCATTCCGCTTATGGAGCACGGCTACACGGGCAATATCCTCCTTCTTCAGTCCGTAGGTGCTCATATAGCGATTCATCTCTAGGGCAAAGATCCACAGCAGGTTTGGCCCCAGCGCTCGCTCTGTGGTGTGATCGAAAATGGTCAAGAAGGCCGCCTGCGGATGGGGATAGTAAGAGGACATTTTCTCTTCCGCCACCACCAACACCACATCGAACAATCCGGAGGCGACGTGATACCATCCCTGAATAGGGACAAAAACGCCGGTGCCGCCACCGACATAGGAACGCATGAACGGCTTACGCCAGGCCCCGGCTCCATCCGAGGCATATTCGCCGTTCATGTGGATACCATCGAAAGCATCCGGTGCAGTGCCGAAGCAGACGGCATCCACATCGTCCATCGTCAGTTCACAGGATTCCAGCGCCATACGCGCTGCTTCCCAGGAGAGCTCCTTAGGGGTTTCCAGCGCCCGACGCACAAAACGGGTCATGCCGGCGCCGATTACGGCTACTTTTCGCATTCCCATGGTCAGCTCCTTCAGCTAATTCGTCAAGATGGCGACCGCTCCGCTCGTCGTCGGAACGCCGCGCCAGGATTGAACCAGAGCCACTTCTGCCCCTTCCACTTGATGGGCTCCGGCCTCGCCACGCAACTGCAAAACTGCTTCCAGAGCACGCATCAAACCGGTGGCATCAAGCATATGCCCCACCCCCAGGCTACCGCCGGAGGGGTTGACCGGAAATTCACCATCGAGATCGAAGGCACCGGCCGCCAACAGTGAACCGGCCTCGCCGTATCCGCATACCCCCAACGCCTCCAGCGATTGCAATTCTTTGTAGGCATAGGTGTCATCCACTTCTGCCAGATCGATCTCGTTCCAGGGATCGCGAAGGCCGGCCTGGGCGTAGGCCATCTGGGCCGCTTCCTGAAGATAGGGCAAATTGCCCCATTCGCGGCTTTCCAGCGAGGGCGAATCGTTACACCAGCCGATGCCGCGGATCCAGATCGCATCCTCGCGCAATGCCTGAGCAACGTCCTGAGCCGCTAGCACTATCACGATTGCCCCATCAACGGTTGGCGCCAGCTCTCGCTTCCCCAAAGGCCAAGCCAGGGGAGGACCAAAAAGCACTTCGTCCAGGCTGAGATCGGCGCCGTAAGAGGCTAGGGGATTCCGCAGCGCGTTACGGCGATTTTTGACCACTACGGCCGCGCACTGCTCACGGGTGGTACCGCTCTCATAGAGGTAACGGTGCATCTCCATCCCGGCGACGAAGTGCGTATTCAGGCGCAAGGGGCGATTGAGCACCGGGTCCTGCGCATAGGCAGTGATCGTGTCCGGGGTCAAGATGTTCGAGGCCTTGCTATGCCCCTCGACCACTACGATACGCGCAATGCCGCTGCGGATGAGCATTACCCCTGTGGCCAGGCCATGCAAGCCATCCCCGGTGATGGTATGGACCGGCTTCAGCGCCGCCCCCAATTGATCCGGCACATACTCATCGAAAATGCTCGTCCCCTCGATGAAATCCTCCGCCACGGTGACGAACGAGTCCACGTCCCGTCGCGGATCGATGCCAGCGTCGGCATAGGCGCGCACCGCCGCTTCATACATCAGCTCCTTATATGACAAATTGGGTGTCTTCGGCCTGAAACCAGACCAACCGACACCCACAATGGCAACCTGTTCGCTCATAGATGCTCCTTTCCTTTGGGGATTGGGAACGCCACGTGAATTATATCACGGGGGCGCTGCTTCAAATTCACCCCGGATTTTGATAACTCGCCGCGCTCCATAGCGGCTAATACGCAAGCGAAAACAACGGCTCTCGATCCCGGCCCGGGCAAAGGCCGCTTGCATGAGCGGGGCCACATCCTCCATCCCCGGCAGAGAGAAGGCGATCAGGGAAGGTCCCGCGCCGGAAAGGACCACTGCCGCACCGGTTTGCTTGGCACTTTCAAGCGCTTCTTGGGCTCCTGGAATCAAGCCCAGACGATACGGCTGATGCAATTCGTCCTGCATCGCCTGGCGCAGGAGCTCGAGATCGCCTTCGGCAAACGCCCGGGTCACCAGCACGGCACGGGCGATGTTCCGCGCGGCCCGTTCGAGCAGGACCTGGGACGGCAAAAGCCGACGCGAGGCCTCTGTTGGCAGGGAAAGATCGGGCACGATCACCGTTACTCGAAACGGATGCCAGGGCAAAGGACGCACCAGCACCCGATCTCCTTCCCGTAGCGCCACGGTCAGGCCGCCAAACAAGGCCGGTGTGACGTTATCCGGATGTCCCTCTATTTCAACCGCCAAATGGAGCAATTCATCGGCCGAAAGTGCTTCCCCAAGCAACGCATTGGCCGCCAAAAGCCCGCCGACGATCGCCGCGGCGCTCGACCCCAAGCCGGCACCCCAGGGAATGCGATTGTGTGCCCGAATCTGCATCCCCTGCGGAAACGGGCGGGCGCACACATCATAGACCCGGCGCATGGCGCGCAGGAAAAGGTTTTCATCCTCCCCCAAGGCTATTTCCTCTCCTTCCCCCAAGACGCGGAAGGAGATCATTTGCCCTGTTTGCCTCACCCATATCTCATTCCAGAGATCAAGCGCCAAGCCTAGGGCATCGAAACCGGGCCCCAGGTTTGCCGTAGTTGCCGGAACGCGGACGGTAACAGAAAGGACCATACTCACGAGGTAGGGCGCAAAAGCACCTTCAGCACCCCCGGTTGGGCGGCGCGTTCAAAGGCCTGAAGCGCCTTCTGGAGTGGGAATTCCTCCATGATCAGCGGAGTTGGATCAATGCGGCCACTTTCCATCAGCCGCAGGGCCGGTTCAAAAGGGCCGCAG
>JBBIGZ010000079.1:0-12296 GCA_037447295.1 Chloroflexota bacterium
GTTTGAATTCGGGCACGCAGTTCAGGCGCTTGCAGATCTCGGTGACCGTCTCGTAGTCCCAACCGCCGGGTTGCTGGGTAGCTTCGTCAATAAAGTTGAACGGCGGGTAAGCGTTCTCCACCGCTACTGTGATGGTGCGACCGCCCAGATCGGGTAGACCACCACTCGGTGCTGGAGTGGGAGCTTCGGTGGCCGGTGGTTGGGTGGCTGGCGGCTGGGTGGCCGGCGGCTGGGTGGCCGGCGGCTGGGTGGCCGGTGGTTGGGTGGCGGGTGGTTGGGTGGCCGGTGGTTGGGTGGCCGTCGCAGGTGTCTTTGGCGCACAGGCAGCCAACAGCATACCGGCCAGGACCAGGATGCTCAGAAATATGAAAACCTTCTTTTGCATGTCTCTTCTCCTTTCTTTGAATTTTGTTGTATGGGAAGCGATGCGCTAAGAATAGCGCAAAAGCGGAAAATTGGCAAGGTTGAGCGCGATAGTGAAGGCACACATGCAAAAGTTTTGCACTACAAATGCAAGGCGCGCAGGAGGCGCAGGATGAGGAGGTAGATCAAGGCTCCGGCTAAGGCGCCGCCCAGGGCGGGCAGTGCAGCCCAGGTCCCTTCCGGTAGCGTGCGAAGCGCTAGGGCCAGCACGAGGCTCATGAGCAGGGTAGCGGCTAAGGCCTGCAGGAAGCTGACGGCCAGGTTTTTCCCTTCGATCCCCTTTATTCTTTTGCGCATGAGCCAGAGCAGGGCTGCGGTTTCAAGCGCAGTGGCGAGGGAGTTGGCGAGTGCCAGGCCACCATGCGGCATCCAGCCCCAACGGGCGAAGAGGTGGGAAAAGAGCAAACTGAAGAGGATGTTCAGACTCATGGCGGCGGCGCCGACGCGGACCGGGGTGCGCGTATCCTGCATGGCGTAGAAGGCGCGCGCCAGGACCTCGAGCAGGGAGTGTGCTGGTAGCCCCAGGGCATACCAGAGCAAGGCCCAGGCGACCAGCTCGGTGGAGCGGGCGGTGAATTCGCCACGCTGATAGAGAAATTGGAGGATGGGAAAACGCAGCAGGATCAGCCCAGCAGCAGCTGGCAGGGCAAGCAGGAGGACGGCGCGCAGTGCCTGAACGAGGGCAGAACGGAGCGTTTCCAACCGTTCTAGGGCGTAGTGCGCCGAGAGGGCCGGCATGATGACGGTGGCGACGGATTGGGCGATGGCGATCTCGGCCATGAGCATAAGGGCAAAGGCATATTCAATCCCGGTGACGCTGCCTTCAACCATGCGCGAGGCCAGCCAGATGTTGACCCAGAAGTTGATCTGCACAATGGCGACGCCGAAGAGCCGCGGCGCCATCAGCCGGGCGACCTGGAGCACGGCAGGATGCCCGCGCCCCAAGGTGAGGCGATATTTGCCGCCGGCCGGGCTGGGCAGGCGGAGCAGGGTGGGGATCTGCACCAGCAGGTGACCGGCGGCGCCGAGCACCACGCCCCAGGCCAGGCCGCGTATGCCGAGTGAGGGGCTGAGGAGCAGCAGGCCGCCGATCATGCCAAGCTGGTAGAGGGCCGGGGTGATGGCTGGGATGAAGAAGACCTGATGAGCATTGAGGATGCCCATCACTAGACCGCTCAGGCCGAAGAGCACTGCCGAGAGTAGCTGAATGCGCAGCAGGGAGATGGTCAGGCGGAATTGGGCAGGATCGGCATAGAATCCAGGCGCCAGCGCATAGCGCACCAGCCACGGGGCAAAGAGGGCGGCCAGGAGCGCTAGCAGGCTGAGCACGAGCAGCACCCAATTGGCCACCGCCGAAGCCAGCTGCCAGGCCTCTTCGCGCTGTTCCTTCGTCAGCAGGGCGGTGAAGGTGGGGATGAAGGCCGAGCCGAGCGCGCCGCCGGCTACCAGGTTGAAGAGCGTTTCCGAAACGCGGTTGGCGGCGATGAAGGCATCCAAATCGGCGGAGGCGCCAAAGGCCCGCGCCACTAGAATGCGCCGCACCAGGCCGATGATCTGGGCGATCAGGAAGGCCAGCATCACACCGCCGGCTGAGCGGGCGAGCCAGCCTTTGACAAGGGGACGCATGGGCGGCGCTCAGGCCTCCTTCTTCAGCCAGGTATCAAACCATTGACGGATCTGCTCTAAGCGTACGACGCGGCGATCGGTGCGGCCGGTGCGCGAAAGGCCGTGGAACTCATCCGGAAAGCGCACGAAGCGCGTTGGGACCCCGAGCCGCTTCAGCGCCACGAACACCTGCTCCCCTTGTTCGATCGGGCAGCGCAGATCGTTTTCGTAATGGACTACCAGGGTGGGCGTGCGAGCATTGCCGATGTATTTAATCGGGGAAAGGTCCCACCACTTCTGGAAATCCTGGAAAGGCGGCCCGGCTTGGACCTCGTACTCAAAGGTCCAATTGAAATCGCTGGAGCCCCATTCACTGATGAAGTTGCTCACGCAGCGCTCGACCACGGCGGCAGCGAAGCGAGTGGTATGACCGATGATCCAGAGGGTCATATAGCCGCCGTAGGAGCCGCCGGCTACGCCCATGCGCTGCGGGTCGATATAGGGTTGTTTCTCCATGTAATCGGTCCAGGCCATCAGGTCGGCGTAATCGGCCGTGCCCCAGGCGCCCCAAATGGCGCGAGCGTGAGCTTCGCCATAGCCGCGGCCACCGCGCGGGTTGGAAAAATAGACCACATAACCGTGAGCGGCCAGGTAGTAGAACTCGTGCATAAAGAATTTGCCGTATTGGGTGAGCGGGCCGCCGTGGATATAGAGGATGGAAGGATATTTGCGGCGCGGATCAAAATCGGGCGGCTTCATGATCCAGCCCTGCAGATCGTTGCCATCCGGCCCTTTGAACCAGACCTCTTCAACCGGGCTGAGCGTGACGGCATCCAGGACCTCGCGGTTGAGGCGCGTGCGGTGACGGATGACCTGGGCATCCAGATCACGCACGTAGATTTGTGCCGGGTCATCCATGCGGCCGTAGAAGTAGGCCAAGCGGCGTTGCTCGCGATCGAAGGTATAGGCGCCGACGACACCTCCTTCGCCGATCACCTCGCGCAGGTCATCGCCACGGGTGGAGATTGAGCAGAGAAGGGTGCTGCCATGGCGCACCACCTGGAAATACAGGCGCGTGCCATCTTTCGACCAGGTGGGCGGCATCGTTTCAGGCTGACCGACATCGTTGATCGTCCAGGCAGAGACGTGCAGATCGTAGGACGCGGTCAGGTTTTGGGCCGGGGCTGAGCCATCGAAGGGCACGATCCACAGTGAATCGTTCTTCCAGCCTTCCCCTTCGCCCTCGCGACCGATATAGGCGATCCAGCGACCATCCGGGGAGAAGGAGGGTAGGGCTTTAGGGCCAGGCGGGGTGGGAATGCGGCGCATTTCACCACCTTCGGCTGGGATGACGAAGAGATCATCCGCTTCTGGGCGCAGATCGGGGTCTTCGGAGCGGTTGGAGATGAAGGCGATCCAACGGCCATCGGGCGAGAAGGCCGGGTCGCGCTCATCCCAGATCGGGCCATCGGTCAAAGCGCGGCCGCGGCCGGTGCGGGCATCGATCAGCCAGATGTGGGTGCGCTCGTGCGGCAGGTAGCCATGGCCATCTAATTTATAGAAGACGCGATCGTAAATGCGCACGACCACGCCGAGTTTTTTCTTCTGCTCATCTTTTTCGCGTTCCAGCTCTTCCGGATCGGTGCGGCGGAAGGTGCACAGCAGCTGACGACCATCCGGTGACCAGGAAACCAGGCCGATCTCACCTTTGAGGGAGGTCAGCGGCTGGGCTTCGCCACCATCCAGTGAGATCAGGTAGATTTGAGGCGGTTTTTCTGGGTCACCGCGGTTGGAGAGGAAGACGATCTGGCGGCCATCCGGTGACCAGCGCGGGCTTCCATCGCGATGCTTGCCATGGGTGAAGCGGCGCGGGGCGCCTTTTTCGGCGTCTACTAGCCATAGGTTGGAATATTTCTTTTCGGTTTTGCGATCCACCCATTCCAGGCTGTAGACGATGAAGCGGCCATCGGGCGAAAGGCGCACATCGCGCAGAATTTGGAGGGCATAGAGGTCTTCGGCGGTGATAAAACGGGTTTTGGCCGGCATGGGAAGCTCCTTTCATCTGTGGGAGGGTTGGAGGAATGGAGAGTGAAGATCGATATACATGTTGCGGATCGTGTTTTCAAGCAAGTTTTTTAGGCGCATGCGTTCGACCTGGATCGGGTTGAGGGGATTAAACGCCACCGGCTTGCCGACGCGCACGATGCGACGGATTCCGCTCACGGCAAGAGGGTAAAAGCGGAGGATCTGCTTCTGGCGCTGATAGAACATCTCTCCCAGGCGTGTGAAACCTTTGTAGAAGCCGGTCATTTGGGTGATTGGATCGCATGGTAGGGTAGGATCTTCCGGAAAGATGAGGAGGAAGTTTCCCTGTGCCAGATGATACAGGCTTTCCTTGAAAACCCAATGCAGGCGTTCTGGATCATGATAAGTGGGAATGCAGCCGAAGGAGCGGAGCAAGGGGACGGTGAGGCGCGAGAGCAGACGGGAGAGATACATGCTGAACGGCGGTGGAATATGAAGCTGGCGCTCGGTGAAATCTTGATTGAGATAGGCGGCGGCTTTTTGTTCATCTACCATATCGGCGATGATCCAGGGATAGACGCGCACCGGCAAGGAAGCGACGATGGCGATCGGTCCGAGGGCATCTAGGTGATTAGCAATGAAGACAGCAGGGCCGCGTTCGGGCAGGTTTTCCTCGCCTTCCAGCTCACCGCCCCAAAAGAGGATATCGAGCAGACGAGCGAGAATGCGGTAGAGGCGATCAGAGATCAGACGCCGTTGGGTGATGACCAGGGTGAGGAGACCGGCAAATGACCAGGAGGAGGGGAGAGGGGATGGGTACATGGTGTGTAGTCGGTTGGTTAGTCGTATAGTCTGTTGGTCGGTTAATCGGTTGGTTGCGTAGTCGGGGTTGGGTGGTTCTCTGGCGATCTATTTGCCTTGTCTTTCGGGAATTTCGCCGAGGGCTTGTTGGAGTTCCTCAAAAGAGGTCATCCAAGCGATGCGGTTGAGGAATTCGGCCAGGGATGCGGAGCGTTCGCGCAGAGCGCGCACGGCCGGGCCGACCGGATCTTCGCCGGCAGGGCCGCCGGGAACATCGGCATAGGCGCCGTAGAAGGCAAAGTAGGCTTGGTTGAGCTTGCGGATCGGGTAGCCGTGCTCCCAGAAGAAGCGCCGTCGTTCTTCCATGTAGGCCTCTGCCTCTTCTATTTTACCCTCGGCGAGCAATTGATCCACGGTGACGCGCGTGCGGTGCATTTCGGCACGAAAGTCAAACGGTTGGCTATCTTGCCGGGGCGGGGCGACAGGAAACCCCATCCCGAAGGCAGAAGCTTCGAGCGCGGGATAGAGTCGAAGGTCCGCAAAGGAACCGACCGACGAAAAAGCCCAGGGAGAGGACTGGGTTCGGATAGTGGAAGCCAGCTGCGGGTAGTATTCAGCCAGTGCTTTTTGTCCGATCTCATTTCCTACAATGGATGCGGTGGTCTCGTTCATCGTGCGGAGCTCAGGGGTTTTGTCGTAGAGCATTCCTAAAGGGCGGAACTGTAGGTAGTTGTGTGTCCATTCGTGGGCGATGACGTTGAGCAGCCAGGGCAGGTTGGTGGTGCGCATGATCATCGTTGGATAGACACCGACACCGCCGATGGGGACGACGAGGGTGGAAACATTGAGCTTTTTGGCGACCGCTTCCTCCAGGGCGATTTGCTCTTCCAGGGAGAGTTCGGGAACTAGGGAGATGTTCGCCAGCTGGACAATGCGATCGCGCGGGGAGATGACCAAACCTACGGGGACGCTGGCGGTGTGATAGAGGACGGGCGGCAGGGGCTGGCCGAGGGTGCTCAGTCCTTCTCGGCGGAGGATTTCGCTTACCTGCTCTTGGAGGATGGATTCGACGAAGGGCAGGATCAGTACGTAGCGTTCTCTCAGTCGCCGATTTTCTTCCTGCAAAGTGTGGGAGGCGGTTTCTTTATCGGTGATCTGCGGGTTGGCATAGAGTTGGTTCAGGGCGGCTTCGTTGCGCTCCAGGCGGCTAACGAGGTCAAAATATTCCGCGACCAATTCGTAGCGTGTGGTGCGCGAGAGGGTTTGTGGGATGGCAAGGCTAGCCTGGGTGGCTTTGATGAGCAGGGCTTTCTGTGTCCATTTGATGTAATTGAATTCAAAGGGACGGGTGAAGTTGCGCGCTTGCTCGATAAGGGAGTCACTGAAAGGTGTGCTTCCGCTTAAGAGCAGGGAGAATCCTAAACAACATAAAAGAAGAGTGCTCAGGCCCAGGATATAAAGATGGAGGCGCAAAATTTTTGCTCTCATTTTCGCAATTCGTTGAGCAGGAAAAGTAGTTCATCCGGGAGCGGGGCTTCAAAGGTGCGGGGCGAGGCTTCGCCGGGTAAGAGGATTTTCAGGCGAAAGGCATGTAAAAAGTGCCGTGAGATGGGCAGGGTAGGCTTTTTGCGCCCGTAGACAGTATCGCCGACGATCGGACAGTCCAGGAAGGCCATATGTAGGCGGATCTGATGGGTGCGTCCGGTGAGTGGATGAACTTCAAGCAGGGTGTGGGCCGGAAAAGTTTCCAGGGTGTGATATTCGCTGATCGCCTCGCGGCCTTTGCCGGGTGGTAGGATGACCATGCGTTTGCGCTGGATCGGATCGCGCCCGATGGGGGCCTCGATGCGTCCGCTGGGGGTGGGCGGGCGACCGTCTACCAAGGTCAGGTAGGTCTTTTCGACGCGGCGCAGGCGGAACTGATCCTGAAGATAACGATGGGCGCGTTCGTTGCGGGCGACGATCATCAGGCCGGATGTCTCTTTATCCAGGCGATGGACGATGCCGGGGCGCTCTTCGCCACCGATGCCTTCGAGATCGGGCAAGTGGCCAAGGAGTGCATGGACCAGTGTGCCGCGATCGTGGCCGGCGGCCGGATGGACGACCATGCCGGCGGGTTTGTTGATCACCACGACGTCTGAATTCTCAAAGAGCACATCGAGAGGGATCGATTCGGGAATCAGCGTGGTTGGCGCCGGCGGCGGAATGCGCACTTCAATGCGATCGCCGAGTAGGAGCTTATGGCCGTTTTTGGTCACCACCAGCCCGTTGACACGCACAAAGCCCTCTGTGATCAGACCTTGCAGCCGGGTGCGCGAAAATTCGGTCAGCTGCAAGCTTAGGAAGCGATCGAGGCGTTCAGGGGTCTCGTTGTCGTATTGAAGCGTCACCAGGCGTTCCATTAGGCTTCGCTTGCGGAAAGGGATTTTTGCCGACGCTCATAGAGCCAGGAACCGAGGAGTAGAAGGCCTGTGCCGATGGTGATGCTGGAATCGGCAATGTTGAAGACAGGGAAGCGGCCTACGGCAATAAAATCGGTGACCATGCCCATCTGCAGGCGATCGATCAGGTTGCCAATTGCGCCGCCGAGTTGCAAAGCCATGGCCAGGCGCAAAAGCCAATCCTCTCCCGTCAGCCGTGGGTAGTAGTAAATAATCAAGATGGCGACTAGGATGGCTACGATGGTGAAAAACAGGCCGCCATTTTGGAAGAGGCCAAAGGCGGCACCACTATTGTACCAGTGGACGATGCGGAAGAAAGGCAGGGCCGGAAACGGCACCCAATCGCCACCGATGGGAAGGAGGTTGCGCACCAGCGATTTGGTCCACTGATCGAGCAGAATGACGAGTGTGCTCAGGAGAAAAAGGTGGAGATAGTGTTTCATCAGTTTTGTAGATACCTTTGGAGATGTTGCAAGGTGACGTTGTGTAAGGAGGAGAGATAATCATCAGGAGCGAGAGGGAATGCCAGTCGCGCCGTCACCGGGTTGGGGATGGCTAGGACGCGTAACCCGGCGGCACGAGCGGCGCGTACTCCGTTGGGCGAATCTTCTAGCGCCAGGCCTTGTGCAGGATCGATCGCGGCTCGCTCCAGCGCCTTCAGGTAGAGATCAGGATGGGGCTTGGTGCGGCCGGGCGGCACGTCATCGGCGCAGATCGTCGATGCAAAATAGCCTGCCAATCCCAGGCGTTGCAAATGTCCATCTACCCAAAGATGGGAGGAACTGGAGACAACGAAACAGCGCACCGCGGCCTGTTGGGCTTGCTGGAGCAAGTGCTCAATGCCGACTCTAGGCTGTTCTTTTTGTAGCCATGCATGGCTCAATGCCTGATGCATTTCGAGCACTTTGGCGGGTGAAAGGCCGTTGGGATGAGGTAGGTGTTGGATCAGGTATTCGGCAGCATCGAATGCCGATTCGCCCCATCCGCCAATCACCTTGCTCCACGCCTCGAATGGGAAAGTCAAGCCGTAGCGCTGATAGAGTTCTTCCCAGGCGCGCATGGCCGGCGTTTCGGTATCCAAGATCAAACCGTCAAAGTCGAAGAAGAGAGCTTGAATCTTATTCATTTGCCAAACCTTGAAGCCAGGAGTGCAGGCCTTCCTAATTGCCAAGCATCTTGCAGAAAGCCAAGTTGACCGGCAAGCGCTTTGGGATAATGGGAAGGCCGAATGGGCTCGAGAACGGGTCGGAAATCTACCTCGCGCGCATCGAGCAAAAAGCGGTAGGGCGCAACCTTTTGGACCTTGGGCTGATGCTCCCAGAAAGTGCGCAAGGCCTCTCGTTCGGCCGGGGTCAGCCACCAAGGAAGATCGGAAGTGGCGCGGTAACCACAGATCCAAGCTAGATCGCGCTGCAGGGATTTTTGTGCTTCGCTCAAGTGCTGGGCGCGGTGATGGAAGTAAACCACATCCGGATCGGGGTGAACCAGGGGCTGCAACCACAAGCGATGCAGGCTTGTGTAAATGGCGTTTTTCATCCCAGGTGCTGACCAGCCGCTCACCTGCTGGTAGGGGCGGTTAACCCAATATGCCGCTACGTCTGGGCTGATGCGAATTGCATCGCATAGGCCGAGAGAGGGAATGATCAGCGCGCCGCAGGCAAGGAGGAAAGCATTGCCTAGGTTTTGCCGCAAGATCTCTAATCCCAGTCGATAGGCGGCTTCACGCGGCATTTCCTGATGCCGCTTGGCGGGCAGGGCAGCGGCGTAGAGAAAGTCGAGTTTGATATATTCATATCCCCATTCGCGAATCTGGCGCATCAGGGCACCGAGCCAGTCTTGAACTGCCGGATGGGTGACATCGAGGGCATACACGTTCCCACCCCAGTGCTTTGCTGCCAGCACAAGTCGGCCTTGTTCATCTCGCAAGAGCCAATCCGGGTGTTCGCGGAAGAGGGAGGATCGCTCGTGGGCCAAGAAAGGCGCCAACCACAGGCCGGACAAACGTCCGGTTTTACGGATTTGCCGTGCCATCTCCGCCATGCCGTTTGGGAATTTACGGTTGGGCTGCCAATCGCCGATGGTTTGCTGCCAGCCATCATCAATTTGGAAGACATCAAAAGGCAGATCGTCTAAGCCACGGAGCACTTTCAGCAGGAGTGTTTCGCTAATGAAATAGTAAAGCGAATACCAGGAGCACCATACCCGTGGCGCTTTCGTGTGACGAAACTGCCCGTGGCGTTCTTTTAGTGCTTGCGCGTAGCCGGTTAATAAGGCGTCCGTCGGGCCGGTGGCAATCAACCAATCGCCTTGCCCTTGTTCGTATTTTCCGAGGACATGATCCTTTTCTAGAAAGATTCGCCCTCCCAGATCGAGCGCACCGAGCAGGAGCAATTTTCCCTCAGCCTCTTCGATTATGGTCAGGCCGGCAGCGGTTTGGGCCAAACGATCGGCGTAAGGTGTGTCCTCGTTAAGCAGGATGGCAAAGGGATCGCGGGGTGGGCTAGGCGAATCGTCGCCGAGGGGTAACCAACCGCTGAAGCTCCAGGATTGCCAGCCATGCCGATAAAAACGTTGCCCTTGTAACGGAATTTTCACCGTCGCAGCGCGTTCGACGACCCATTCCTCGTCCACTGCTTTCAGGGGCAAAGACATCAGCTTTTGTAGATCGATTTTGTAATTTTTATCGGCCATCTAATGAAGTATAATTTAGGCAGAATTTGGAACGAAGGAGTAGGAATGAGGTTAGCAACCTACTTAGGAATGGCCCTCATAGGCCTATTGACCGGGATGATTGTTAATTATCTTTGCGATCGCCTGACCTGGCAACGTTCGATCGGCAGGCCGTTGTGCCATGCGTGCGGTCAGGAACGGACGTGGAAGGCATTTCTCCTGATGAGCACCTGCCCTCATTGTAATCGAAAATCTTCTGTTCGCAATTATCTTGTCCTGCTCCTTTCACTTTTGCTTGCCCTTTTTGTCTTCCCACGCTACGGATTTGGGTTCTTTGTGCTGCTGGAATATTTCTTGCTGGTAACTGTGATGGACATTGAACATCGCGTGATCTTGCACCCGGTGAGTGCCTTTGGATTGATTTTGGGCATGATTTTAGGGATACAGATGCATGGCTGGGTTTCTACCTTGCTTGGAGGCTTGTTAGCAGGCGGCTTGATGGGAATTGTATACCTGCTTGGATTGCATTATGGTCGCTGGGTTGCTCGTCGCCACAACTTGGAGCAGGCTGAAGAAGGATTGGGCTTTGGCGATGTCACCCTGAGCACTATTCTCGGCTTAATTTTGGGATTTAATGATATTCTCCGTGGCCTGACATTGGGCATTTTGTTGGGAGGAGTGTTTGGATTGTTTTGGCTTTTATGGACTCGCCGTTCGGCATCTCAAACGGCTATACCTTACGCCCCGTTTTTGCTTGTGGGAGCGACCATTGTGCTTTTTTCCTAAAGTGGAGGATGGGATGATGAGAAGGTTTATTGCTAAATCTCAAGGACTCGTTGAATTTGCTCTTGTTTTGCCGATCGTTGTTCTGATTATTTTTGGCTTGATCGAGACCGGACGTTTGCTTTTCATCTATTCATCGGTTATTACTTCCGCCCGTGTAGCGGTGCGTTATGCAAGCGCCACCGGCGTAAACGATGCTGGGATACCTCGCTATCAGGATTGCGACGGGATTCGCAATGAGGCCCGACGCACGGCATTTGTCAACGTCATTCGAGATGATCAAATTGTGATCCAGCATGATAGCGGCCCCGGCACAACCGCTGTCACCTATTGTCCTGCGGGCACAAGTGTAGATACGAGTTTCACACCACAAAGTGGCGATCGTGTGTTGGTGACGGTCAGCACAGATTTCGTTCCCATGGTTCCCGGTTTGCTTCCATTTCCATCTTTCACGATTACTGCCTCCAACGCGCGGACCATCTTGGGGAGCATTTCTATCCAATCGACGCCGGGCAGTGGCGGAGGGGGAGGCGGAGGGGGTGGAGGTGGTAGCGGTAGCCTGACTTTAAGCAAAAGCGCTAGTCCCTCGCAGTATTCCTACGTGGGACAGGTTATTTATTACACTTATACCCTTACCAACAGCGGTAGTACCAGTTTGAGCTCGCCATATACAATCAGTGATAATAAGATTCCCAATGTAAATTGTTCCGCTGCTACTTCGCCGCTTGCTCCGGGTGCATCTACCACCTGCACCGGCACGTATACCATCACCCAGGCCGATCTGGATGCCGGTTCTGTGACCAATCAGGCTACAGCCACAGCGCGCTCCGGCAGTAATACCGTTACTTCCAATCAAGCGACGGCCACGATCACAGCCGTTCAGACTCCCGGCCTTTCTTTGACCAAACAGGCGAACCCAACTGTGGCCGGCCAAGGCAGCACGGTCACCTATACCTACACACTCACGAATAGCGGTAATGTGACGCTGACCGCTCCGTATGCGGTGAGTGATAATAAAATCAGCAACGTAAGTTGTCCGAATACCCCCAGTGCTCTTGCACCTGGTGCCAGTGTTACCTGCACTGCTACTTATACCATCACCGCTGCAGATGTAGCTGCCGGTCAGGTAGTGAACGTAGCTACAGCGACGGCAAAATTCGGAGCGAACATGGTTACTTCTAATCAAGCCAGCGCAAGTGTCTTAACCCGCCCGCTGGATTTGCAGGTCACGGCCGATCCGTCTTTGGTATCACAGGCGGGTCAGGTGATCACATATACTTACACAGTCACCAATGTAGGGAATTCTACTTTGACCGGCTTGAACATTGCGGATACACTGGTCACGAACATTACCTGCGGTACAACAACTCTGTCACCAGGCCAAAGCACAATCTGCACCGGCACGTATACGGTGACCCAGGCCAACCTAGATAGCGGTAGCGCGATCACCAATCAATCCACTGCTAATGGCTCTTATCCATCCGGAACGGTTAGCTCACCGACGGTGACCACAACGGTTCTAGTCCAGCGGATGCCGGTGTTGACTCT
>JBBIGZ010000080.1:0-12276 GCA_037447295.1 Chloroflexota bacterium
ACGCGGCGCGCAGGCGGCGAGGAGGAGAGCAAACAGTAGGATGGTGTTCAGTAAGCGGGACATGGGTGCCTCCTTTCCGGAGAGGGGAGAAAAGATGGTTATATTGTACTCTGGGTCGCGGCAGCGGAAGGACGGGGAGAGGGGGAAGAAGGGGCGTATTCGTTTCGTCTCCACGATCCACCGTCCACGATCCACCGTCCACGGTCTACGGTCCACGGTCTACACCATCTATCGTCCATCAAGAATATTGAAATCAAAATCAATTTTATTCAACACCATTGACAAAAATATTGATTTTATTTATAATGAGTTCGATATTTTGGAGGTGCTCATGAATCGCTCTCTTTCCCAATGTCCTGTATGTGGTGCGCCTTTGACGGTGGCGCGCTATCACTGCGAGTCGTGTGAGACGGCGATCGAAGGACATTTCGCAGCGAGCCCGTTCCCGGCTTTGGCGGCTTTGACTCACCAGCAGATGGAGTTCCTGATCGCTTTTATTCGCTGCGAGGGGAAGTTCAACCGCCTGGAGGCCGAATTGGGGCTTTCGTATCCCACGTTACGCAATCGACTGCACGAGCTGATCCGCGCGCTGGGCTATGAGCCGGGTAAGGAAGAAGCGCCGGTTCTGGATGAGGCGCGCCGTCGCCAGGTGCTGGAAGACTTGGAGGCCGGGCGGATCTCTGCGGAGCAGGCGATTCAACTTTTGAGCGGTGAGGAGGCTTGAGAATGCGTCAACAGCGTTTTGCTCTGGGTGCAGAACCCAAGATCGCCCTCGAGGGAATGGCCGGTGATCTGGAGATCATCGGCCGGGAAGAGGAAGAAATCCTGATCGAATCGGATGACCGGCCGACGATCGAGACGGGTGAAGGCACGCTGACCCTGGAAGGAGTGGTCGGGGATTTGCGTTTGTGCCTGCCGCATGGCGCGCAGCTCACCATTGAAGGACTGAGCGGCGATGCGCGCATCCAAAACATTCACGGAAAGGTGCGCATCGAAGGTGTGGCCGGTGATGTGGAGCTGGAGGATGTGCTCCATATCACGGTGGAGGGCGCCGCTCCGGCGGATTTCGCCCGGAACATCGTCGCACGGACACGCCAGGCATTGCGTCGCTCGCTTTCCTTTTCCTTCGGTGAAAGGGCAGCAGAAAAGGCGACGCCCAGGCCGGACTCGGTGGCCTCTGCTCCGATGGATGCGGAGCGCCTGACCATCCTGCGCATGCTCCAGGAGAAGAAGATCACCGCCGAAGAGGCCGAAAAATTGCTCCAGGCACTGGGAGAAGGATGAACGCGGAACAAAGAAAGGTTTTGCAGCTGGTGGAGGCAGGGCAACTGAGTGCGGAAGAGGCGCTGCGGTTGCTGGACCTTTTGGCTCAGGATGCCTCGGCCGAGGCTTCTGCTGCGGCCGGGGCAGAACCCCCCGGGTCCCTCACCGAGCCGCCGACGGCGGAGCTGCGGCCGGCACCCTGGCCAAAGCGCAATGGGTGGCTTCTGCCGGCACTCGGCTTGTTTTTCCTGATCCTCGGTCTTTTCTGGCTCTCTCGCACCTCTGCTCAGGGCTGGGGGCTGATCTGCGGTGGCGGGGCGATCTTGCTGGCGCTCGGCCTGGCGGCTCTGGGTCTATGGATGCGCATGGCTCTCTGGGTAGCGATCGAGATCTCCGATGGGCCGCACCTGGCGTTTCCTTTGCCGCTGGGGCTTTTGAAGATCGGCTTGGGATTGGCGAAGCGCTGGCTCCCGAGATGGAAGGATCTTTCCGGGGCGGAAGTGGAAATGCTAGATGCGCTGCGCGCGCTGAAAGATGCTCCTATGGTGGTGGAAGTGGATGATGAGGAACATGTCCGAGTCTATCTTGGCTAAGGCGCGACCGATGATCCCCGCGCTGCTGATATGGTTTTTGTTGGCGATGATCCTGGCCAACCTGGGCGGGAATATGTATGGCCCGTTGTTGCCGCTCTACCTGCAGGAGTTGGGCGCTTCGGTGACGGAGGTGGGGCTGTTCTTTACCCTTTCGCAGTTGATCCCGTTGGCACTCCAAATCCTGGGTGGCTGGATTTCCGATTCGCTGGGACGATTGCGGGCAATTGCCATCGGTTCGCTTTTCGGTATGTTGGCCTATCTGCCGCTGGTGCTGGCGCCGCGCTGGGAGTGGGTGTTCTTTCTTCGGCACTTGGGTGGCTTTACCGGTGCGCTGGTGGCGCCAAGCTTCGATGCTTTCATTGCCGAGCAGACGAAAGAGCAGGAACGCGGGCGGCTTTTCGGTCTGAGCCAGGCGATCTTTTCAATCGTTGCTGTGATCGGGCCGATGCTCGGTGGCTGGCTGGCCAAGAGCCGTGGCTTTCGCTTCATGCTTCTGGTGGCGGCCTCCTTCTACCTGATCGCGACCGTGATCCGGGTGGCGATGGCACGGCGGTTGAACACAGGAAAGGGGAGCGATCGGCTCTCTTGGCAAAGCTTGAAGCTTAACCTGAATAGCCTGAGCGGCATGATCCTGGCCGGAGGGGTGGTGAGCTGGATCCTGATCACGGATGGGATTCGCGATGTCTCCTTTGCGCTTTCGATGAACCTGTTGCCGGTGTATCTGGAACAATTCGGCCGGTTGGATGTGGCTCAGATCGGCGTGCTCAATAGTGTTTTCGGCCTGGCAATGATGCTGACGCTCTTCCCGGCTGGGATGTTTTCCGATCGTTTCGGTGAGCGGGTGGGCATTGCGCTGGGGATGGGATTAGTCGGGGTCGGGTTAGGATTGCTGATCTTTTTGCCCCCTGCCCTTTCCCTCTGGATTTATAGTTTGGGTTGGATGCTGGCCGGGATCGGCGTTGGGTTGATGACGCCGGCCTATCAGAGCCTGATCAGCAAGGCAGTGCCCCAACATTTGCGCGGCACGGCTTTTGGGTTGCTCGGAACCGGCTTGGGGTTGATCGCTTTGCCGGCGCCGTGGTTAGGCGGGTGGCTTTGGGATACAATTCATCCCCGGTTTCCCTTTATCATTTCGATCCTGGCATCCTTTGTCATGATCCTGCCGATCTTGCGCAAGTTTCGCCTGGATCGAGCGGTGGAAGAGGTTGAGAAAGCATAAACTTGTGGAGGCGTTATGGTGACATCTGAAGAACGCATGAGAATTCTAAAGATGATCGAGGATGGGAAGATCACTGCCGAGGAGGGGGCGCGTTTGCTGGCGGCGCTCAGCGAAAAGGGAGAGACGCGGCGACGCACGCTGGGTGGGACGGCGCGCTGGTTGCGCATTCGGGTGACTGATACGAAAACCGGCAAGCCAAAAGCCAGCATTCAGCTGCCGCTTAGCCTGGTGGATGCCGGCTTGAAGATCGGAGCGCACTTTGCGCCGGAAGTGGCTGGCCTGGATATGGAAGCGATCATGGAGGCGCTGCGCAATGATGTGAGCGGCAAGATCATTGATGTGGTGGATGAGGAGGATGGCGAGCGGGTGGAGATCAGCATCGAATAAGGCTTGGCAGAAAGGCGAGGTGGCCTAAGGCGGATAAGTAGGATGGGTCGGTGGGCGATTCATCCGCCCTCGCGCCTTTATTTCCGCCGAGCAATGGGTTAGATCACCCGCAAGGTAGAGCCGCGTGCCCCTTTTTCGACCTCAATGCGCACCGGGAAGGCGTCCTTCAGTTCATCTAGGTGGGTGATGACCAGGATTTTGGCAAATTCCGACCGTACTAGGTTGATGGCTTCGATCAGGCGTTGCCGCCCTTGACTATCCTGCGAGCCGAAGCCTTCGTCAATGATCAAGGTTTGCAGGCGGGCGCCGCGGCGCTGTGCCAGCACCTGTGCCAGCGCCAACCGCAAGGCGAAGTTGACGCGGAAGGCCTCCCCGCCGGAATACATTTCATAGGGGCGGATGCCGTTTGAATCGCCGATCTGGATCTCCAGCGTTTCGCGGCGATCGGTGCGCTTTTTATCTTTGTACTCCGTCTGGGTGACGAAGCGCAGCGAGAGCTGGCCGTTGCTCAGGCGATCCAGGATTTCGTTGGCGCGGGCCTCGATCTGGGGCAGAGCCTGCTCGATCAGCAGGGCCGGGACGCCATCTTTGCCGAAGGCGCGTTCGAGCGTGCGGTAGTCGGCAATCTGGACCAGGAGCTTTTCCTTTTCCTTGCGCAGGGCGCGTGCCCGTTGCCGTTGGGTTTCCAGCACTTCAACCAGCTGACGGCGGGCGCCTACTTCGGCCAGAGCGCGATTTTCCTCTTCCTGAAAGCGGAGCAATTCCTCTTCGGCCCGGTTGAGGTCATCGGCAAGCGATTCCAGCGGTCGGAGTTCCTCTTCCAGCTCGGCGATGGCGTGACGTTGATGCTCCATTTTTTCTTCCAGCGCTTGCGCTTCACCTGTCAATTCCCCGATGCGCTCTTCCAGGGTTTTCATTTCCAGGCGCGCCGTCTCCAAAAGGCGATGGTCTTCTTCCACTGCCTGCAGGTCCTGGAATTCTTGCAAGCAAGCCTGGTGATAGGCCGGATCGTAGCCCAGGGCGCGCATGGCTTCTTCAAGGCGGAGCAATTCGCGGCGCGCCTCCAGGGCGAATTCTCCTGTTTGCAGCAGCCGTTCGATCTCCTCTCGCCGCGGCAGGCCGTTCTGTTGCCATTGTGTTTGACGATCGGCAAAGGCCCTTAAGCGCTCTTCCATCGCCGCGCGGCGCGCGGTGTGCTCCTGAAGCTTGCGCCGTAGGGTTTCTTCCAGGCGATCTTCGGCGAGCAGGCTTAATTCCGTCGCGATCTGCTGCAGCCGTTCCAGGTTTTGACGGTAGCGTCGCCCCAGCGCTTTGCCCTCGGCGGTGATCTCATCAATGGTGCGCTGACGGTGCTCCGCAGTCAGGGCCTGACCGCACAGTGGACAGCGGGCATCGGCTTCCTGCAGCCGATCGATGCGCGCTTTGAGCTCGTCCATTTGGCGCTTTAGCTCGCGGTTTTCGCTGGTCAGCCGGGCTTGTTCTTCCAGCAGCTGCTGTTTGTGTGCTTGCGCTTCCTGAAGGCGCGAGATCTGTGCTTCCAGCTCGGCAATTGTCTCGTTGAGGGTTTGTAATTCGGCTTCAAAGGGGACGATCTGCTCCTCTTCCTGCTTCAACTGTGCTTCCTGCTCTTGCAGGTGCTGCAGCTCCGCCTCCAGCCGCACGCGTTCGGTTTCGACCTGCTGCGCCTGTGCCTGTCGTTGGGCTTCCAGCTCGCCGAATCGCAGACGCAGGGATTCGATGCGATCGAGTTCGGCGCGCAGTTCCTGGCGGCGCCGGTAGCGGGCTTGGATTTCATCGGTCCGAGCCAGGGTATCTTGGAGCGCGACCAGACGTTGTTCGTATTCTCGGCGACGGGCGTTGCGGGTGTTGATCTCGGCTTCCAGTTGTGCCAGGGCCTGTTTCATCTCGTCCAGGCGGCGCTGTTGTATTTCCAGCAGGCGGTAATTTTCCCGCAGGCGCCGGCAGAGCTGCTCCTGCTGTTGGCGCAATTGTGCCCAGCGTTTGAGCTCGGCTTCGGCAGCTTGGAGGGCCTGTTGGCGCGCTGCTTCTTCGCTCAATTCCTGTTCGATCTCGCGCAATGCCCCTTCCAGTTGCGCCACCTGATCTTCCAAGGAGCGCCGCCGCGTGGCCGCGCGTTCCCGGTAGCTTTCCCAGACCTCCAAACCGAGCACGCTGGCCAGCACCTCTTTGCGTTTGGCCGGTGTCTGTTGGGCGAACTGATCGGCTTTGCCCTGCAGGAAGAAAGAGGTGTTGATGAAGGTTTCGTAATCCATGCGCAGGATGGATTCCAGTCGCGCCTGGGTTTCGCGCACGGAGCGTTCGGTCAACGGTCGCCAGCGCGGGGTGGGGTTGTCGGCATCCTGGATCTGGAACTCGAGGACCACCGATTTGCCGCGTTGGAGGGAGCGCAAGACGCGGTAAGTATTCCCTTCCAGGTCGAAGGTGAAGATGACTTCGGCGGCTTGGGATTGGAGGTTGATGATCGCGTCCTGCCGGCCGCGCGCCTCGCCAAAAAGCGCCCAGGTGATGGCATCTAGCAAGGAGGATTTCCCGGCGCCGTTACGCCCAGAAATGCAGGCCAGGTCAAATCTGGTGAAATCTAACTCTACCGCGTCGCGGTAGGATAAGAAGCCGGAAATGCGCAGGTGACGAGGGATCATTGGGCTGTGCTCTTCAGGATCGCCGCAGCGGCATATCCGACGACCTGAGTGTAATCCCCGGTCACGTCGCCGGAAGTGGCGTGATGGAGAATGCGTACCCGATCGGCACCGAGGGCACGCGCCGCCCAGAGCACGGCCGTCACCGCGCCGAGGCCGCAGGCATAGCCTTTTTCCTGGGCCTCGACCTCAAAGGCGCCTTCCGGTGAGAAGGCCTCGAATCGTTCGAGCATTGCCCGGTCGAGCGCCAACGCCGTTTGCTGATCGTAATAATGCGAAAGATCAGTGCTGGCAATCAAAAGCGCCGGGCGATCGCTGAGCACCTCGGCCAAGGCCTCACCAAGGGCTTTGGAGATGGTAGGCTGCAAGGCGCGCACCATGACCGGCAGCAGGGAGAACGAACCCGTCAGTGCCCGTTGCAAAAAGGGCAATTCGATCTCTAAAGAGTGCTCGGGATCGTTTCGCACCGGGCTCAAACCATAGCGCAAACGCTTTTTCAGCGCCTCGTCCAGTGCGGCGACTGCCGCCTGATCGATCGGGATGGGTCCCAGAGGGGTGGCATAGGCCTGGTGGGCAGAAGTGAGCAGTGGCTGAAAATAGGGATGATGCATTGGTGAGATCACGGCTACCAGTGGGTAATGGCGCCCGCGCACGGCAGCGAAAGCATAGCCGGCTACCGCACCCGAATAACGATGCCCGGCGTGGGGTGCAATCAGGCCGATGATCTCCCCCTCCAAGTCAGGGAGCCGCGCCTCATCCAGATATCTATCAACCGTCTCGGCTAAACGGGAGGGGTGACCTTCGTACCACAACCCGGCGATCGGAGAAGGACGCAGATCGGTGAGCGTGCTCATAAAAATACCTCCTTATCACAGGCAAACCGGCTAAAGTCACAAAGTTTACTTCTAATGTGATTATATCAGGTGGGCAAATGCTGATATTTGTCTGTCGAGGGGCATGGTGAGGGCTTTGCACTTGAAGAAGCATCAAAAGCGTGGATGGCCGGTGGATCTTGTCGGATTACAACATTGTGGTTGTTCTACTTGCACTGGTATTTAGCGCTTGGCGATGACGGAATCGCTCGCGGAAAGCGGAGGAGCTTTTTGGCCTGAATGGCCAGCGTTTTGCCGAAGAAAGCCAACCGTTCGATCGGGTAATGCGATCGAGTGAGTTGCCTGCAGAGGTTGTGCTTCGTTCATGGTCCTACTCCTTATCGCTAAATCTCTAAGAACAAACGATTTGAATTTTTTATTTAGCACAAGATAAATCTTGTGCCATGAAGGATTGAAAAACGCGAGTTGGGAACTTTGGGGGATAGAATTCGTATAAGGTTGCAGTACAATACATATAGTGCTCTATTCAAGACGTCATTCGGACTTGCCGAGCATCCGGCTAGGAAGAGACGTGATTTTTACTATGTGTTTATTTGGAGGAGAAGCATGAGAAAATTCCACTTACCTGGCTTGTTGATCCTGATCTTGCTCTTCAGTCTGGCGTGTAACCTGCCGCGCGCAACTCCCACAGTGTCGCCGGACCTGGCTTTCACTGCTGCGGCGCAAACGGTCGAAGCGCGCATGACCGAACTGGCGGCGCAAAGTAGTCCAACGCCGCTCCTGCCTACTGCCACACTACCGCCTCTGCCGACTCTACCACCCACGCTGCCTCCTATCCCATCCCCGACACCGCTTCCTGCTACCCCAACGAATACCCCGCTTTGTGATTTAGCCCAGTTTGTGCGCGATGTAACTATCCCGGACGGCACTGTGTTCGCCCCCGGCGCCACATTTACTAAAACCTGGCGGTTGCGCAATATCGGCACCTGCACCTGGTCCGGTTATTCGGTGGTTTTCGATAGCGGGAATGCGATGAACGGCACCTCGCCTACCCCCTTACCCACCGTCGCACCGGGGCAGGAGGTGGATGTTTCGATTGACATGGTAGCGCCTTCCACGCCGGGCGAATATCGCGGCTATTGGCGCATTCGCAATGCTTCCGGCGTGTTGATTCCGGTCGCCGGCGGTTACCAAGGGAAATCTTTCTTTGTGGAGATCAAGGTCCAAACAAGCAGTTCAGGCTTCGATCTCTATACCCGTGCGCCCGAGGCCCAATGGATCGGTGCGCCGCCCAGTGGCGCAGGGGTTGTGCTCACCTTTGGTGGTCCGGATACGGATTCGAATGGCTTTGTGATGTATCGCCCGAACTACAAAGTGGAAGATGGCTCTACGCCGGCTCGTGTGTTGGAAACGCACCCGATGTGGGTGGATGATGGCATCATCTCCGGGTTGTATTCGCCCTATACGGTGAACGCCGGCGATCGACTGAAGACGCGCCTGGGCTTCCTGGCCAAAGCGGATGGAACTTGTGGGGCCGGTAACGTTAAGTTCCAGATCAATTACAAAGAAGCTGGCACACTTCATTCTTTAGGTGAATGGGTGAAAGCCTGCAATGGCATATTGATCACCGTGGATATTGACCTGAGCAGTCTGGCCGGCCATACCGTGCAATTTGCTCTGGTGGCGATGGCAAACGGTTCCTTCGCTCAGGACTGGGCCGTCTGGATCAATCCACGAATAGAACCTGCACCCTAGCCTATGCCGTACCTGATCGACGGTCATAACCTGATCCCGAAAGTCGGGTTGCGCCTGGACTCGCCGGATGATGAGCAGGAACTGATCACCCGGCTCCAGGAATTCTGCCGTCGGGAACGGACCACGGTGGAAGTTTATTTCGATAATGCCCCTCCTGGTCAGCCAAGTTCCCGAAGGTATGGCGCGGTGAACGCCCACTTCGTGCGTCAGGGTCAGATCGCCGATCAGGCCATTGCGCATCATCTTGCATCGCTCGGTAAAGGAGCAAAGAACTGGGTTGTAGTCAGCTCCGATCATCAGGTTCAGGCTGCGGCGCGCTCCTTTCACGCTCAAGTCCTGACCTCCGAAGCCTTTGCCCAACGCTTGCGCACCCATGCCAGACCTACCGAGGAGAAGCCGAGAGAGGTAGAGGACGTGGAAACGTGGCTGCAAATGTTTCGAGAACGGAAGAAACGGGAATAGCCTCTATGTTTTCGGATAATTATTATCCTTTTTTAACGAATTTTCCTAACTGTTCGGGTATACTCTTGATAGACACCTGCCCTCCATTTTATCGGTATTCCAGGTGTCCCTCCACCGCTGAGGTCTGCATGTCCCCCCCATGCCGGCCGGCGGTGGTTCTTTTTTGGGAGAAGGTATGAAGACGGTCTGCACCTGGGTTCCTTCGCCCGATCACCGATATGCCGGGCATCCAGAGCATCCCTCGCGCCTGGAACGTCTCAAGCCGCTTCTTGCAGGGTTGGATATCGGTGAATTGCCTGTTCAGCCGGCTGGTGCAGAAGAGGTGCTCCGCGTGCATCATCCATCGCTGTTGCGAGAGTTAGAATCGGCTTGCCGCGGCGGGCCACAGATCATCGATTCTGCTCCCACGTATGTGACTCCTGCTTCGCTAGAGGCGGCATTGAATGCTGCCGGTGGAGTCCTCAGCCTGTTGCGCGCCATGCTGCGGCGCGAGATGCAGAACGGGTTTGCCATTGTGCGCCCGCCGGGACACCACGCGGAACCGAATCGGGCTATGGGCTTTTGCTTGTTGAACAATGTGGCGATCGCCGCGCAGGAGGCACTGGCACAAGGCCTCGATCGCGTCCTGATCGTAGATATCGATGCGCATCATGGCAACGGCACGCAGGCCGCCTTTTGGGAAGAACCCCGTGTGGCCTATTTTTCTACTCATCAATGGGGAATCTATCCGGGAACAGGCTGGATTGAAGATGCCCCTCATGCCCGAAAGCGCATTGTCAATGTGCCGTTGCCAGCCTATAGCGGCGATCGGACCTACTTGCGGGCTTTTGAGGCCTGTCTGGAGCCGCAGATAGCCGCTTTCCGGCCGCAGTTGCTCCTCGTCTCGCTCGGATTCGATGCCCATTGGCGCGATCCGATCACTACGCTGGGGTTGACTGTTCAGGGCTACTATCATTTAGCGCAGCGGTTGGTATCGCTGGCCGAGATTTGGTGCGAAGGTCGGATTCTCTTCGTGCTGGAAGGTGGTTATGATGCCCAAAATGTCGCCGAAGGATCGCTGGCTATTTTCGCTGCCTTACGCCAACAACCTTGGACTCCTCCATCTGAAGGGGTGCCCTATCGGGGGCCGACGATAGAAGAACGCCTGGTTCGCATTTGCCAATGGCATGGGTTCTGATCAAGACTTTTTCGCCATGATGAACTACGCGCCATTTGGTCTGTATAAGCCGATGACCGCATGACTCAAAATCCCAATCACAAAAGGAGAGATCTCATGAATCGACAAACCGCCACCATTCTCACCGCGGTTACCGCCGTAATCTGCGGCTGCCCGGGGCTGGCAAGTCTTTGCTTCGGAAGTTTTTTTGCAATTGCCGGAACAACACCCGGCGCAGAAATTGATGTTTTCGGCAGCAGCGATCCGCGTTCGGCAATGATGTTGGGCATAGCGATTGCCTGCCTGGGATTGCTAGGTGTGTTGGTCCCCATCGTTATTGGCTTCACCACATTGCGGAAGAAGGCCGAAGCATCTGTCTTGCCTGAGGAGCCCTTGCCGCCAACGGCATAAGCCATAGTTCACATTGCCTTCGTTTGCTCAATTTTGGTCACCGAAAATCCTGCGATAGAGATCGGATTCCAGCACGTGATCTGGGTCACAGCGTTTTTTTAGGGCTCGGAAGCGCTGAACGGTCTCCTCGCCCAGGAATTGACGGGTTGTTTCGGCGCTCGTTTCGCTATTTTTGGCGAAATAGAAGCGACCGCCGGCCTCCACCACCAGCCGATCGAAGATCTGGAGCAAACCATGTAGTTCATCGCGCCGCCGATGCGGGACCTTGAAGTCCAGTGCCAAGGAAAAGCCATCCACGCCGTGGGAGAGCAGAAAAGCATCCGGCCGATGGCGTTTGGTGACACCCAGATAGGATGGAAAGTCGTGTTTTTGCGAGAGCCGCAATATCTCGCGCCAAACATCGGCGGCCGTCTCTTTGGGTAAGAACGATTGATACTGGATCAGCCCGTGGCGGCCATAGGCGCGCTCCCATGCCGGGATGTAATCCAGCAGGAAGTGAAACGCGGCATGCGATTGAAGATAGCGTTGACGTCGCAGCCCCAAGAGGTACTTGCCGCTATTGACCAGCGCCACACTCCAATTTTGCATGAACGGGCGCATTAGCCACGGCATCAGGGATTTGGGGAAAATGCCCAGGATTGTGGAAGGGAGCTGTTGATATTCCAACTGCCGCGTCCGTTCGGCTTGGGCATCGGCGCCGAGGGGCAGATGACGTGCCGCGTGGATCTGACCGCGCCCCAGGCCGCGGCCCCCGGCTGTAGCATCCAGCCAGCCGACGATGTAATCGTATTCCGGGGCATTGGCCTGCAGCGAAGCGAGATGCTCTTCCAGGTTGTGCACCGGCCAGGCGTGGACTTCCATCAGTCCAGAATGGACGCGCTTCATCTGCAAAGTGATGGAGGTGAATACCCCCAAAAGCCCCAGGCCGCCGATCAGGGCATAGAAAAGATCGGCGTTGCGTTCGGGTGAGCAGGTCACCTCGGCGCCTGAGGGTAGGAAGGCGCGAAATTCGAGCACATGCTCACCGATCGTGCCGGCGTGATAGTTGTTCTTCCCGTGGATATTCGCTGCCAAGCAACCACCGAGCGTGGTGAACATCGTCCCGGAGACGACCGGTGGCCACCAACCATCGGGCAGCACCTGTTGCCAAACCTGCTGAAGGGTCACCCCCGGCTCGGCGCGCAGCACCCCGCGCTGCGGGTCCCATTCCAGAATGCGGTTCATGCGGGAGAGGTCGAGCACGATCCCGCCCCCGTTCAGTGCGGCATCGTTGTAGCTACGACCACCACCCCGTAAGGTAATCGTCGTTCGTTTCCGTCGTGCCAGGCGGAAGAGCTCGGCAATTTGTTCGACGCTTTCAGGTTGTGCCAAAAAGCACGTGGCACTCAATGAGTGGCCAAAGTTCTCCAGGCGAGTGAAAGAGAGCATGGGATCTCCTAAATCGTTAGGCGGCGAAAGATCGGAGAGGGCAGGTTGCGGATGACGAACATGATGTAGCGCCAGAACCAGGGGGTATAGATTTCCTGTTTTCGCCGATTCA
>JBBIGZ010000081.1:0-12260 GCA_037447295.1 Chloroflexota bacterium
GAGATTTAAATATCTCTAATAAAATCGCATGATTTTCCAAAAATTAGTGCCTTTGTGAGCGTCGTGGCAAAAACCGCTTTGGTCGTAGACCTGTGCATACTTTTCCGTGTTATCCGTGTTTGTCCGTGTCCTTTCAATCCAGCTCGTGTGGCAGCATGGTTTTGCAATGGACTCCTCATGTTATAATTTGAACTATGGATCTCAAAACACAGCTCAACAATGCCTTGAAAGAGGCTATGAAATCCGGCGATGAAGTGCGCAAGCGCACCGTGCGAATGGTCTTGGCGGCCATCAAGCAGGCCGAGATCGATCGCCAGGTCAACCTGGACGATAGCGGCGTACTGAGCATTTTGCAAAAAGAGATCAAAACCCGCCGGGAATCGCTTGAAGAAGCCCAGAAGGCCGGCCGTGCCGACCTGGTTCAGGCGCTAGAGGCCGAGATCGCCATCGTCCAAGCGTTCTTGCCACAAGCACTCAGTGAAGAGGAACTACGCTCGCTGGCCCTCGCCGTGATCACAGAAGTAGGGGCCACATCTCTGGCCGATATGGGCAAAGTGATGAAAGCGCTCATGCCGCGCGTGGCCGGCCGCGCCAGTGGAGATGAGGTCAGCCGCGTGGTACGCTCCCTCCTGAGCAGTTCGTGAACAGATTGAATCAGCCTCCTTTTTCCGTTTCATCTTTCCTCCTCAAGCGTAGCTTGCATGGGGGGATCTTTTTCCTTACCTTCTTGGGGACTCTGATCGCCTTGCTCCTTCCCTCCTGGCAGAATCGCCTTTCTGCGATCGGCCCTGGGGAAGTTTCTCCGTACACGATCCTGGCCCCGCGCGATATCGAATACGTAAGTGATGTACGTACGGCCGAAGCGCGCGAGGCCGCCGCACGTTCCATAGCGCCGATCTATACGCCTCCCGATCCGGATCTGGCCCGTCGCCAAATTCAGCGCCTGCGCGAAGCACTACAATTCATCTCCGCTGTGCGTCAAGATGCCTTGGCTACCCCCGAGGAGAAACGCGCCCGGCTGGCGAATAGCGCTCAAATTTATCTCGAAGAGGGAGCAATTGAAACGTTGCTTTCTCTTTCAGATTCGAGCTGGGAGCGATTGCAGCAAGAGGCGATCACCGTTCTTGAACGTACCCTACGCAATCGCATCCTGGAAGAGGACCTACCACAGGTGCGTCATAACCTGCCTGGGCTGGTTAGTCTCACCTTACCGCGCGAACAGGCCGAACTGGTGGCTACTTTGGTTGCTCCTTTCGTTATCGCCAATAGTTTTTATAGCCAGGAGATGACCGAGGCTGCCCGTCAGCAGGCGCGCGAGGCCGTTCAACCGATTGTCCAACGGTATAAGGGAGGCGAAACGATCGTCGCTGCTGGAGATGTGATCACCCCGGCCCAATACGAAGCGCTGCAAAAATTGGGCTTGATCTCCAGCCCGAGGAACTGGAATCAATATTTTGGACCTTTGGCCATCAGCCTCGGCCTGAGCGTATTCGCTCTCTTCTACTTTTCCCGGCGCCGCGAACTGCCTTTCCTGCAATCCACGCGTTCGATCTTCCTTGTCGCCCTGCTCTTTTTGCTTTTCCTGTTCGGGGCGCGTCTTTCCATCCCGGATCGCACCGTGATTCCCTACCTTTACCCCTTGACGGCTCTGGGGCTCACGCTGACGGCGCTTTTCGGCATGGAAACAGGGTTGCTCTTTTCGATTTTTCTCTCCTTCTTGGCGTCTTATGGCTTGCCGAACACAGCAGAGCTGACCCCTTACTACCTGCTTTCTTCGCTCATGGGAGTGCTGGCGCTTGGCAACGCACGCCGCATTTGGTCCTTCCTGTTGGCCGGCGCGATGAGTGCGATTGGTGGAGTGTTTGCCCTCTTTGCCTATCGTTTTAGCCTGCCTGCTACCGATTGGCTGGGCATGGTGACCCTGATCCTGGCCTCGTGGATCAACGGTGTTGCTTTTTCGGCCGGCCTGGCCCTTTTGTTCCAGTATTTCCTGGCCCAGTTGCTCGATCTCGTCACGCCGATGCAATTGCTGGAAATTTCGCGTCCGGATTTTCCCTTGTTGCAATATTTTCTGCGCCATGCTCCGGGCACCTATCAACACAGCCTGCAGGTAGCCAATCTTGCCGAACAGGCGGCAGAAAGCATCGGCGCCGATGCGACTTTAACGCGCGTCGGGGCATTGTTCCACGATGTCGGCAAGACGCTGAACGCTGCCTTTTTCATCGAGAATCAATCACCCAGCCAGATCGATACCCATACCGATATGCCGCCGGAAGAAGCCGCAGCGATCATCATCCGCCATGTGACCGATGGCGTGGCACTGGCGCGCAAATATCGCTTGCCGCGGCGAATTAGAGATTTTATCCTGGAACATCACGGTACAATGCTAACTCGCTTCCAGTATAACCAGGCCCTGGAACATGCCGGTGGAGATGCTTCTAAGGTGGACGTGAACCGCTTCCGCTATCCAGGGCCCCGGCCGCGCTCGCGCGAAACGGCCATTCTCATGCTGGCCGATAGCGTAGAGGCCCGGT
Source organism: Chloroflexota bacterium (assembly GCA_037447295.1). Taxonomy (GTDB): domain Bacteria; phylum Chloroflexota; class Anaerolineae; order Anaerolineales; family Villigracilaceae; genus 630D-37. The sequence goes on from JBBIGZ010000081.1 coordinate 2,535, forward strand.
CGCGCTCGATGGGAATAAACAATGAGGAGCAACTTCGTGCCCTTGTCCGACAGGTGATCGAACAGGCTCTTAAAGAGGGCCAGCTCGATCATGTTCCCCTTACTATGGCCGAGTTAACGCGCATTGCCGAAGCTTTCTTTTCCACCTTACGCGGTCTTTATCATCCTCGCATTCAATATCCGCCTGCCGAAGTTCCCTCTTCCTCCAAAGCGAAAGATGCACCATGAATCCATCGCCGAAAATGACCGTTCACATTCATCGCGAAGCCGGCCTGAAGGTCCCGTTTCCGCTCTCGCTGTTGCGTGAGGCGGCGCAGGCCACGTTGCGTCATCAGGGAGTTAACGAAGCTTGCGAGCTGACCGTCTATCTCACTGATGATGCACATATCCGTGAGCTCAATCGCTCCTTTTTAGGAGTGGATGCTCCTACCGATGTGCTGTCCTTCCCGGCGAACGAGCGCGATCCACGCTCCGGACGCATCTATTTGGGAGATATCATCCTTTCCGTTCAGAGGGTCCTAGAACAAAGCCGCTTGGCCGGTCATCCGCCACAGGCCGAAGCCCAGTTGCTGATTGTACATGGCGTGCTTCACTTGCTGGGGCATGATCATGCCGAAGCGGAGGAAAAGCAGCGCATGTGGGAAGCTCAGGGGGAAATCCTGAAGTTGTTGGGATTGGACCCTTCGATCGTGCGGGAAGCACACGCATGAACCTCTTTTGGCGCTTTATCCATTCCCGTCTACGTTCGTTTGTCCATGCCTTTCACGGCTGGGGATACGTACTTCGCACGCAGCAGAACGCCTGGATCCATGCGGTGATCTCGTTGTGCGTACTGGCGCTGGGCTTTTGGTTGCGCATTTCAGCGCTGGAGTGGGCGATTCTCATCCTGACCATGGCCATGGTATGGGCAGCAGAAATCCTCAATACGTCCATCGAAGCCGTCGTTGACCTGGCCAGTCCTTCCCGCCATCCGTTGGCAAAGGTGGGGAAAGATGTGGGCGCAGCCGCAGTTTTGATCGCGGCATTGGCCGCCGCGCTGATCGGATTGTTGATCCTGGGGCCCCCTCTCTATCATCATCTTCTGCTCTGGTTGAAGTAACATGATAAGAGCCTTCTTCTCGACCTGGAGCGGTCGGTTTTCGCCTTCCGCTCGTCGTCTTCTGTGGATGACGGCCATTGATGGCCTCGTGATCAGCGGTTGGAATCTGTTTTTCAACTTGTACATTCTGGAAAGAGGCTTTTCGCGAGAATTCCTCGGCCTCTTGAATTCTCTCCCATCCCTGGCCGGGTTGTTTTTCGGTCTCTCTTTGGGACGGCTTGCCGATCGCATAGGGTATCGTTTCTCCATGCTTCTGGGCTTGGCACTTTCAACTGTAGCGATGCTCATCCAGGTGAGCGCTTCCTCTCCAATTGTGATCATCATCTTTGCCTTGATCAATGGCATTGCCGGAACGCTTTTTATCGTCAGCCAGGCGCCGCTGGTGATGCATTTGGCCGATGATGAAGAAACGCGCACCATGCTCTTTAGCCTGAATTACGGCTTGCAAACGATCGCCGGAGCGGTGGGCAATCTCTTTGCCGGCCAGCTGCCGGCGCTTTTCGGCAGGTGGCTAGGGGTTTCGGCAAATAGCGCCCTTGCCTATCGATCTGTTCTGATCGCCAGTGTCCTTGCCAGTAGCTTGGCGATCGTGCCTCTTTGGGGCATTCGCAAGCACTCTGCCGGTCGAGAAAGAACTGCCGGGAAAGGTCTTTCGACGATCGGAGCCCAAGTAGTGCGCATGGCCTTGCCCAATGTACTGATCGGCTTCGGCGCGGCCATCCTGATCCCGTATATGAACGTGTTCTTCGTTGAGCGCTTTGGGCTCAGCGCGCGTTGGCTGGGTGTGCTTTTTGCCATGGCCTCGCTATGGATCGGCTTAGGTAGCCTGATCGCGCCGCGTCTGGCAGTGCGGTTGGGGAGCAAAATCCGCGCGGTGATCCTGACTCAATCGAGCAGCATCCTATTCCTGCTGGTGATCGGTTTTTCTCCCTGGGTGGAATTGGCAGGGCTGGCTTTTCTCCTGCGTGCCATGTTTATGAATATGGCAGCACCGCTCTATACGGCCTTTTGCATGGAAAAAGTTTCTCCGGCGGAACGCGGTCTGGCGAACAGTGCGCTGAATATTTCCTGGCAGATCGGTTGGGCGATTGGCCCCTACATCTCCGGATTGGTGCAACAGCACTACGGGTTTGCGCCTTTGTTTATCACCACTGCTATCCTGTATAGCCTCGCAGTACTTTTATTGAGGCATTTCTTCCTCGTACTCGAACCGACCCCACAGATTGCAGAAGAAGTTCGCTCGGAAGGGTAGAGAAAAAGGCACCACTCTAGTGTAGTTGAAGGTATGCCCGGCGCTCCAAAGAATCCGTGCGTATCCGTGGCATCCGTGCCTGTCTGTGTCTCGTTTTGCTTAGGTTGGGTGAGTAAACATGTTTTTGCAACCTGTGCGTGAAAACGCACCGCCGATTTGTGTGGGGTTGTGTCTCTCCAGGGAACGCAATTTCTCTCCCGGCGAAAACATAAAAGCCGGTTGCGGCCGGCTTTTATGTTTCTAAATCGAGTGAATCGGTTTTTGGCTTGCGCCATTGCGAAAAGGATCAGACCCAGCCGCGCAATTCCATTGCTTCGACTACGCGACGAATGGCTACCATGTAGGCAGCATCGCGCATATAGATGCCCTCCTTGATAGAGAGGGCTAGCACGTCCTGGAAGGCCTGGGTCATCTTAGCATCCAGCTTGCTGAGCACCTCTTCCTTCGACCAATAGAAGTTCATATCGTTTTGCACCTGCTCGAAGTAGGAGGTGGTCACACCGCCGGCATTGCAGAGAAAATCGGGGATGACGAAGATGTTATTGGCCTTGAAGAAGGCATCGGCCTCTAGCGTGGTCGGGCCATTAGCGCCTTCGGCCACCAGGCGGACGCGCGGGGAGATGCGGGTCACGGTCTCGGCGTTGATTTGGCCCTCGATCGCCGCCGGGATGAGCACATCGGCCTCTTTCGAGATCCAGGCATCCCCGTCCTCAATGATGTATCCGGCTTGGTGCGCCTTTTCCTTGTCGATCGTGCCGTATTGATCCGTGATGCTCATCAGGAAGCGCGGATCAACCCCATTCGGATGGCTATAGGTGTAGGCGCGCTTATCCTTGTTATCCCAGCAGGAAACACAGGCTACTTTGCCGCCGAGGATCTCTACGAATCCGACCGCGGCATATTGTGCCACATTGCCAAAACCTTGAATGGCGGCTACGCTGCGGCTCGGGTCCATCTTCAGATGCTTCATCGCCTCGCGCACGGTATAGATCACGCCGAAACCGGTGGCCTCGGTGCGTCCCTGAGAGCCACCGCTGCCGATCGGTTTGCCGGTGATCACACCGGGCACATATTCGCCGCGCAGCTTGGAATATTCATCCATCATCCAGCCCATCATCTGGGCGTTCGTGCCTACATCCGGAGCCGGCACGTCCATGCGTGGACCGATGTTCTTCCACATCTGGTCCACCCAGCCGCGGCACAGGCGCTCCTTTTCGCCGACCGAGAGCGTGCTCGGGTCCACGACGACGCCTCCTTTGCCACCACCCAACGGCAGATCGGCCACGGCGCACTTCCACGTCATCCACATCGCCAGGGCGCGTACGGTGTCGATCGTTTCATTAGCAGCAAAGCGAATTCCGCCCTTGGCCGGGCCGCGGGCATCGTTATGCTGCACGCGAAAACCGAAGAAAACGCGCATTCGACCATTATCCATGCGCACAGGGATCTGGAATCGAAATTCCCGCAGTGGCCAGCGCAGAATTTCGGCGATTTGGGGATCGAGACCCATTTCTTTGGCTACACCATCAAATTGCTTCTGGGCCAGTTCAAAAGCGTTGATCGGATTCATGCTCCATCTCCTAAGTATCTGAGAAAATATAAGCGGGCACCCCCGGACAGGATGCCCGCTCGCCTACGCAGTTATGTAAACACTTGAATCATATGCCGGTTTCCTGAATTGTCTTACAAATCTTTGCAATTACTTAATACCCGAAAACGGGGAGTTAGTCAAGGATTTTGCGAGCAAAATTGGGGCTTTTCGCCGTTGAGCTCACCGCAAAAGTCCTTTCACACAAAAGGACGCGCCGTAAAAGCATTTCAAATGTTGAGTTCCAAATATCTCTTGGCCGTAGACCCGTTCATATTTCCGTATCATCTGTGTTTGCCGCTGAACGCAAAACCTTGACCATCCTTCGATCCTTTGATAGAATATTATCACAAGATGCCCCTGTAGCTCAGTGGATTAGAGCGTTTGGTTGCGGACCAAAAGGCCGCGTGTTCGAATCACGCCAGGGGCGCTGAAAGAAGCGGGAATCCCCGCTTCTTCTCGTTTCTGAAGGCGATGATGGGCAAACGGCAAATTCTCCTCACCAACGATGACGGTATTGGTTCTCCCGGCCTATGGGCGGCGGCGGAGGTGCTCTCGGAATTGGGCTTTGTGACCGTAGTCGCTCCCCGTCATCAATCGTCCGGCATGGGGCGCAGCCTTCCCAACACATCCGATGGGATTATCACCGAAGAGATCGTACAGATTAAGGGGCAAACTTGGAAGGTGTATTCAGTGGGCGGCTCACCGGCTCAGGCCGTGCTACACGGAATCTTGGAAATCATGCCACAACCGCCGCATTTGGTAGTATCGGGGATCAACTACGGGGAAAACGTTGGGCTAGGCATAACCATTTCCGGCACCATCGGCGCGGCACTAGAGGCGGCCTCATTGGGCTATCCCGCCTTGGCCGTATCTCTGGAAACCGACGCACGCTATCATCTTTCACATTCCACCGAGGTAGATTTTTCCGCAGCTGCGCACTTCACGGCCCTATTTGCCCGCCTCCTTTTGGAAAAGAAACTGCCTTTCGATGTGGATGTGATCAAAGTGGATGTACCTTCGGATGCTTCGCCGCAAACGCCCTGGGAGTGGGCACGTCTTTCCCGTCAGCGCTATTATGAACCTGTTCCCCCTCGGCGCAATTCCTGGTCCGAGCCGGCAAAAGTGGGATACGTCGAACGCGCCGTCCTAGACAAAGATGAAAACAGCGACGTATACGTCCTGCGCACGAAACGTCACGTCGCTGTTACGCCTTTGAGCCTGGACCTGACTTCACGGATCGATTTCAAGGACCTCGAACGTTGGTGCCGCGAATGAGCGAATGCTATGCTTACACGCGTTCCGAGGTCCCGCTCAAAGATGCGCCGCACTTCCGGCAGAAGCGATCCCCCGGGTAAGCTCGCTCTCCGCATTTTCGGCAATGAATGCTGGTGTCGGTAGCTTGTTTCTTGGACGCCCGGCCTCGTGATCCTGTTGCCGACTTTTTACTTTGGAGCATAACGGTACTTCGCCAATAGTATATTCCGCCTCCCAGAATGAGGAGAATCCCTGAAATTCCTAGCGCAAGGGGCACCCAGCGCGTCCAAGGGGATGGAGTGACGGTTTGACCTGTAGGCGCAGCCGATGCGATATTGAGCGCATCGCCGACTTTGTCATAGTCGACAGCGATTTCCACTTCTTTCCCCGCCGGGAAGTCCGTAAAGGTAATAGCGTGATAAGTAAAATCGCGCAACTGGGTAACGTTGGGCAAAACCGGAGTGGTGACCAAGTTCTGCGCACCGAGCGGCTCTTTCAGCTCGATTTGGAAGTTGCGCACCCCATAGGTGCCCGGCCAGCGATACACAAAGTGACGATGAGTTCCTTTTTTCTCGTAGGGGAAGTAGTATTCCAGGCGATAAAACGCCGCATCCGTCATGGTAAAACGGACTGCCTCTCCGCCCGCAACCAACTGATATTCGATCGTGATCAGCATATTTCCTTCTTCTCGGGCCACAGCATTCAGCTCGGCTTGGGGGGGCAGAGGAATTTCCACAGTCAAAGGGAAAGGAGCATCGGCCGGCGCCTTAAAATCGTAAAGCACCAACACCGATGGTTTATCCTCTTCCGGCCAAAGTTGCACCCGTACTTCTTCCAGCGCGAGGGAGGCCTGCGCGTGGATCCCGAAAAGGGGTAGGAAAAAGAGTAAGGCCACTAGTACCAGCACCCTTCGCATATTAACCTCCAGACCTAGGAAAGTTGCCTCTATTGTACTGGAAATTACCACGACAATCACCTTAAATGTGGTGTGCCAATTGACCGATAGGTTTTGCTCTGCTGCGCCATCGTGTGCAATTAGCCTTCACGTCACAAGCACAGCGTCCTTTTGCAACCGCACCCTCCTTACCATGCTATAATTCCCAAGAGAGTTACCATGCCGAATAAAAAACCGGCGTCTCCTTCTAAGAAATCGGCTGCTAAACCCCGCTCGGCTGGAGAAAAAGGGAAAAAAGCGTCGCCGTCCCCGGCCGCGCCTCCAGCCCCTTCCTGGTGGGAACGCCTTTCGCCCGAACGTCGCTTAGATCTGAGCGGTGCCCTTTTGTTCTCCATCGGGCTACTGGTGATCCTGGGGCTATTCACAAGCAGTAGCCTGCCCTGGATGAGAGGGGTTTTGCGCCTGTTGAGGCAACTGCTCGGTTGGGGAATTTACGTTCTTCCCCTGGGGTTGATCCTTTTCGGCCTTTGGTTGATCTTCCGAAGAATTGAACGCATTCCCCCGCTCTCGGCAGAACGCGCCATCGGTGGCTTGCTCACCTTTCTCTGGCTGTTGACCGTGCTCCACGCCTTGGTCGCCGATCCCCAGATGGCCGAAGAAGCGGCACGCCAAGGAGCCGGCGGCGGCTATCTGGGCGGATTGCTCGAACGTCTTTTGTGGTTCGCTTTGGGCGAGCCGGGTGCGATCCTCATCCTGATCGCCTGGGCTTTGCTGAACCTTTTGCTGATCTCGGAAAAAAACCTGACCTTTTTCCTGGGCTGGCTCGCTTCGCGATTGGCACGCCTGTGGAAATTTCTGATGGAATATCTGCGCAGAAGAAGATCTGCTCCTTCTCCGGAAAACGCCGCACTGACCAATGGATTCACCCCCTTGCCATCCAAAGCGCCTGAAACCGCTCCCCCTCCGGCGCCACTGCCGGCAGTGAAACCACAAACGGGGATTCAGACTATCGTTTGGCGATTGCCTTCACCGGCCGAAATCCTGGACCCAGGCCAAGCACCTCGGATCAATGAAGAATTCATCGAACGCCGCGCCCGGCTGATCGAAGAAACGCTGGCCTCACTCGGAGCACCGGCGCAAGTCGTCGAGATCAGCCGTGGACCAAGCGTAACCCTTTTCGGGGTGGAGCCGCTCTTCATTGAAACCCGTGGCGGAAGGATTCGCGTGCGCGTGAGCAAGATCGCTTCCTTGGCAGACGATCTGGCGCTGGCCCTGGCTGCGCCGCGCATTCGTATCCAGGCGCCGGTGCCCGGTCACAGTTACGTGGGCATCGAGGTGCCGAACGAAGAGATGGCCCTGGTGATCTTGCGCGAGATTGTGGAAAGTGAAGTCTTCCAGCGCAATCGCACCTCCTTGCGTTTTGCTTTGGGACGCGATGTGGCCGGTCGCCCGGTCGTCGCCGATCTGGAAAGCATGCCCCATTTGCTAATCGCCGGAACGACCGGTTCGGGCAAATCGGTGTGCGTCAATGCCATCCTTTCCTGCCTCTTGCTACACAATACGCCGGACGATCTGCGTTTGGTTCTGGTCGATCCCAAGCGTGTCGAACTAAGCGGCTATAACGGTGTGCCCCATTTGCTGGCGCCGGTGGTGGTAGAAATGGATCGCGTGGTCGGCACGCTCCAGTGGATGATGCGGGAAATGGATCGGCGCTACCATCAATTTGCCCAAGTCGGGGCGCGGAATATCCATGACTACAATGCCCGTATGAAGCTCCAGGGGGGCAAGAAGTTGCCCTACTTGGTGATCGTAGTGGATGAGCTGGCCGATCTGATGATGATCGCTCCGGAGGAGACCGAGCGGGTGATCACGCGCCTGGCGCAGCTGGCACGGGCCACCGGCATTCATCTGATCCTGGCCACGCAGCGCCCTTCTGTGGACGTTGTGACTGGCCTGATCAAGGCCAATTTTCCGGCACGCATTGCCTTTGCCGTCGCATCCGGAGTCGATTCGCGTGTGATTTTGGATCAACCAGGAGCCGAGCGCTTGTTGGGGCGCGGGGATATGCTTTATCAGGCACCTGATGCTCCGGCACCGGTGCGCCTGCAAGGCGTTTTTGTCTCGGATACGGAGATCCAGCGCCTAGTCGAGTTCTGGCGTGCGCAGGTTCGGGAGGTGAGCTCCTACGCAGTTGGAGAAGTCGAAAGCGAAAAATTGCCGCATGTACCGCTCAAGCAGGCTCCCCTCTGGGAAGATTTTGCGCCTCAACCGGCTGGGGAGGAAGACCCTCTGCTAGAAGAGGCCATCGAGTTTGTGCGCCGGGAAGGCCGCGCCTCGATCTCCATGCTTCAGCGGCGCTTCCGCATTGGCTACACGCGCGCCGCGCGCCTGATCGATCGCATGGAGGAAAAGGGGATCGTTGGCCCACCGGAAGCGACCACCCAAGTGCGCAAAGTGTTGGATTATGGCCCCCTGGCTCCTCCAAAAGATGATGGGATATAAGAGTTCCACTGCATAGGGTTGTAAAGGTGGATAGTAAGACAGGCTGTGACTTGCAACCGAGGAAAAGGTTGACCAAGGTCACAACCTGCTACGGGGGCATCCGCCGCACTCATGACGACATGGAGCTCGGCAAGCAATTTCTAATCATCATCTCAATCATCGTCATCGCCACCGTCATCATCACCTCCTCCACCTCCCTCATGCTCTTCGCCGGTGGGGTGACAGGCAATGCAATTCTGATAATTCGGAATGCCCTCTTTGCGATGTTTCCGGTCGATCTTGGCTCTGTCATGGCAGGTGAAGCAGGTCCATTGATGCAAGGTTGGCTGGTGACAAGTCCCACAGGAATTCAGACTTTCGCCATGGTTGATCGGGAAGATGTGTGGGCCGTTGAACTTTGCCGGCTGCCAAGCCGTCGTCGAGTGACAGGCGGCGCAATTTAGTCCGAAGAGGCCGGCATGAAAGGCCGGTTCCCGATGACAAGCCGAACAAGCGGTGGGCAGTGCGGTGAAATTGCCACCCTGGTGACAACCTTCGCAGGAGACGCGGGCGTGGGCACCGGTGAGCGGGAACTGGGTTAGGTTGTGGTCAAAGGTGGCTGGTTTCCAGGCAGTCGTAGAGTGACACAAAGCACAGTTCGTGCCAAAGCGTCCCTGATGCGGTTCATCTTTCTGATGGCAGGCAACGCATTCAGTGGGCGTACCCTTGAAGGCCAGCGTCTGATGACAATCGCGACAGGCAACGCGCCCATGAGCACCGGTCAAGGGGAAGAGGGTGGCATTATGGTCAAAGTTGACTGGCTTCCATCCATCGGTGGTGTGGCAGGTTTCGCATTGTGGCATCTGTCCCTGGTGAGGGTCATCCTTCCCGTGGCAAGCCGAACACTGCATCGGCGTGCCTTTGAAGACTCCGTTTTGATGACAGCTCTCACAGGCTACTTGTTGGTGCTTGCCGGTCAGTTTGAAAGCCGCTAAATTGTGATCGAACGCAGCCGGCTTCCACCCATTCGGCGTATGGCAGGTCTCACAGGATGTGCCAAAGCGCCCTTGATGCGGATCGTCAGCCTGGTGACAGGCAAAGCATTGGGTGGGCGTACCCTTGAAGGCCAGCGTCTGATGACAATTCCGGCAGGCA
>JBBIGZ010000082.1:0-12089 GCA_037447295.1 Chloroflexota bacterium
AAAGCCAGGTCACACCCCCCACGAACATCTCCAGCACCGATACCCCCCAGCTCCACACGTCCGTGGCCGCCGTGAGCGGCTTCCCCAAAGCCTGTTCCGGAGAGCAGTAGGCCGGCGAGTATCCCCCGTGACTGAGGCAAATGTCCTGCACTTCGCCTGCTGGAAATGAGAGCCCAGCCCCGGCCCGCGCTCGCGTCAGCCCAAAGTCGGTCACCTGCGGGCGGACACCGCCCAGTGCTACCTGCTCGTCTTTGCCCATCAACACGTTGCCGGGCTTGACGTCCTGATGCACCAGTCCCAGGCGGTGCAGGCAGCGCAATCCCCAGGCAAACTGGATGGCGACATCCAGCATCCGCTCCAGGGCGGCTTCGCGCCCGCCTTCATAGAGCCTCCGGCTTTCAATCCATGCGCGCAGGCTGCCGCCCTCCACGTAGTCGGCGAAGATCAGTACCTCTTCCCCCAGCGTGCGGAAGAAGCGACAGGCGACCAGGTTCGCATGCTCCGGCAAGTCAATCCAGGTTTGGAGTTCGGCTAGGAAGCGCTGTCGGGCATCACCGCGCAGGCCCAGGGCACGCTTGACGGCAAAGCGCCGTCCACTGTGACGGTGCTCCAGCAGGTAGACCACCCCCATCCCGCCCTGGCCGAGTTTGCCTTTGACTTCGTATTCTTCCAGGATGGCATCGCCCGCCTTCCATTCCACGGGGCTCCCTGCCGCTTCGGCGGCGAAAGCCTGGATGGATTGAGGAGCAGGCGCGCTCTCTTGTTCCCCGCGGCAGGCCGGGCAGATGGCTTCATCGGGGCTGCGGGGGACGAAGTCCCGTCCGCAGAGGATGCACAGGTGGGTGGCGAGGGCGGTTTCGTCGGGGCGGTAGAACGCCGTCTCCTGGGATGGCGCGCTACCCTGGCCGGCGGGATAGTGCATCGTGGACTGAGGCACGGTTTCGGGCGGGGGCGCTTCCGGCGGCCCGCCGCAGGCGTGACAAATGGCCGCATCCGGCATGGCGGGGTAAAAGTCACGGCTGCAGATGATACAGAGGTGAGGGGAGGACATCGGCACCTCCTGAAAGACTCTAATAGCACCAGGAGAAATTCCTCCATAAGTTTGGAACTGGCCACCACCAGAGAAACGCTGTGGCGATCCCGGAGCTCACATGACCTCTATTGTTCTCTTGGCAAACTCTCGGTCACCAAGATCAGGCAGAACTTGCTTTTTCTCACCGATTTCAAAACAACCTTTAGTAATTCGTTCTCAATTCCAAAAATATTTCCAACCGCTTCCCCGAAGTGAAAGATCTTATGCTGCCTGATAAATATGAGAGTATGCTCCTATCTCAAACCACGTCCTCGGAGGAACACATCGCCCGGGTTGCCCATTACGGCTTCGTGATCGAGTTCGCCACCGATGATCTTCTTTATAATCGGCAAGTACAGATCCACACTCATTACGATGACTTCCAGACAGTGCTCAAATTGTTCGTACGTAAAGGTGCTTTGATCGGTGGGTACCACCACACTGAAACGTACCTCTCCGTCACTTGGATCGTACGCAAACTTACCCAGTAACAGACGATAGTTCAGTGCTCCGATGGCCAACAACAGCTCTTGAAGACGGTTGGAAGGAGTTCTATCGATAGGTGCCGACGCCATCTCGGGCACGAAAAAGTGAACCAAATGCTTCTCTACCATCGGATCGATCACCAGGACATTCGGCTCCGTGCTGATAGGCGATTCCCAACCTGTGAGGACTAAGCCTTCCTTTTCGCCACTTTCCTGTTGGGCTTCGAATTTTTGCCATCCATGCTTCTTAAGATATTTTTGTATCATATTGACGGTTACCTCTGCCATCCTAGCCTCCAGAATCATGTGAAAAAGAGGATAGCCATGATTAAGCCCAGATCAAGCACAATATTGGGCATACAGCTCTATCTCATACACCGCTTGCAGGCTAATGTCTGCTTGCTCCGTTCGGAATATGCTCAGACCCGAGCTGAAATGGACGAGGTGCGAGATGAGCAATTCTTGTTGAGATTATGAAACTTTTACTCGCAAGGCGATCGCCGCAACGACCAAAGCCGCCTTTTCTTTAACGCTCACCGCCGGTCCAAACAGGGGGGCAGAGGCTTCTGCTACACTCTTGCCGATAGACAAAAGTGCAAGCTTGAAGCCCTCTGCCGTGTCATCTTCTACTTTCCTGTCCAACAGATCGGCTACATCGGACAGACCTTCGTCCACCGAGCGCGAATCTTTGCCATAAGCATCCCAGATTTTGTCAAAACCATCCTGGATCAGGGATAGGAGGATCTCTCGCATCAGTGGATTTCGGTAGCGTGGGGCATCACCGATCTCTTTGGCCAGCGCTGTGATTTCTTTTTTGTCCGTAACGCCATCAATTTGGGCGACTAATGTGAAGATCCACAATGGTGCAAATTGCAGGGTACGCCACTCGGAATGGGTAAACTTTTCACGGTATGACATCGTAACCTCCTGACAAGATTGTCAAATACGGATACTCTGAGACTTTATGTGTTCGCAGTAGGTTCACCTCCTTTCTTCTTCGAGAATTCCAAAACCATTCCGTACAGCTATACTGCGTCCAACAGCGCCAGACGGAACTCTTCTGCGCTTTGGAAGCGCTCTTCTGGTTTCATAGCAATGGCTTTGTTGACCACCTGGCACAGTCGCCGCGGCAGGTTGGGGTTGCGCTTTTCCAGCGGTACGCGCCGGTCGTTGAGAATTATCTGCGGCGGGGTGCGGGTCAAGCGTACCGCCTTACCGCTTAAGACCTGCCAGGGTGGAGGGAAGTCGGGCAGGGGCGATTCTCCGCTCAGAAGGTAGTAGAGCGTGACGCCCATGGCGTAGATATCCACCGGCGGACGGGCACGTTTGAAATCGGTGATTTGCTCTGGTGGCATGTACATCCAGGTGCCAGCAAATTCGCCGCTGCGAGTGATGGTGCCGCCATGTTTTTCGTAAGATCGGGCGAATCCGAAATCGGCCACCTTGGGCCTTCTGCTCCCATCCCGGTTGTCCAGCAGGATGTTTTCCGGTTTCAGATCGCGATGAATAAAGCCCTTCTGGTGAAAGTAATGTAGCCCTACCAGACTTTCGGCAAACAACTTTACCATTTCCTGTGGGGGAAGCAACGGTTTGCCGTCTTGACTGACAAATTGCGAAAAATCGCCGCCTGCTACGAATTCCGAAACGAAAAATGGGTTCCCTTTCTCTTCACCAGCCTCATAAAGATTGACAACATTGGGATGCACCAACTCTTGCATGATGCTGATTTCGCGCAGAAAGCGTCGCCGAAGCACCTCATCGCCTCTGATTTGTGATAACATCAACTTGACAGCGGCGAGACGACCGGTCTGTGGATGCCAGGCTTTGAAGACCTCCCCCATGCCCCCTTTGCCCAAGCTCTTGATGATGCGCCATTCGCCGATCTGGCGGCTTTGTAGCACCTTTTCGGCACAGGATCTGCACAGGTAGAGAGCCACCTCCCGCAATTCTGCGGCGTGGCCGTCGCTTCGAGCCATCTTGCTTATATCTTTGCCGCACTGCGAGCAAAGGTAGCGTTCAGCGGCGCGGGCTTGTTCTGCCAGCCGGCGTTCTTCCTCCACGGCCGCCCGGCAGGTGGAGCACATGAAATCGGTGGCCACGATACTTCCTTTACCGATATCCGGCAGGGCTTCCAGCATTGTGCCGCAACGAATACATAGACACTCGACATTGGCCGGTTCTTCGGGTCTGGGAGGCGGCGCCGCGGCGGGTGGTTTCTCCTCTGAGCGGGCTTCGTCAGAAGGTGTCTCCTCTTTTGGCGCCGGCGCTGCTACCTGTTCTGAGGCTTGCTGTTTTGGGGCTGGTTGGACAGAGTGGGCTTCTCCGAAATCCTCCAGCGTCCATACTTGTGTCTGTTGAGGGGCAAAAATCTCAAATACCAGGACGGTATCTCTGCCCACGCGCACACGGTCACCGTCCTGGAGGGACTCGTGCTGAATCCGTCGGGGCGCCTCTCCTTCCCGCAGCAGAAGCAGGCCGTTCGTGCTCATATTATCCTGAATGTAACAATTCGGTGGGCGAACCTCCAGGATGAAGTGGGCGCGTGAGACGGTCAGGTCCTCCCTGCCCAGGCGCCAGTGTGCCTGGCAGTCCACATCATCGCGTCCGACCAGGAGATTGGTGGCTTCCTCTTCGGATTCTCCGGGGGCGGGGAAATGGTATTCCTTATCTGGCTGACCTTCGACTCGCATAATAATTCTCATGGCGTCACCTCCTTTTGAGCAGCAAGTGTTTTCTGGCGGCTTGTCGCACCGGGCAGGATTTCAACGAGAATGACCGTAAAGTTGTCCGGCGCCCCCTTTCCCTCCACAGCCTGGGCAATTTGCTCGCAGGTTTCGTCCAGTTGATCCCCCTTTTGCAATAGATGTGCAAGTTCCTCGTCGGTCAAGATGTCGCTCACCCCGTCAGTGCAAAGCAGAATGCGATCATTGCTTTGTACATCGTGATGGATGATTTGAGGGGCAATCACCGCGCCACGTCCCAGGGCCTGGCTGAGAACATTGGGCGGCGGCAAGCGGTCTGATGGTATTGCCTCTGCTCCGGCAGCCCGAAGAATTTCATTGCGCATTGTATGGTCCTCGGTCAGGCGTTTTAATCGCCCTTGTCGGAATAGGTAGGCACGGCTATTGCCCACATGTCCTACCCAGAGAGTACTTGTATCAAGTAAAATCCAACAAACCAGCACCGTGGTACCCATGCCCCGATAGCGCTCTTCTTGTTCGGCCGCTTGGCGAATTTCCCGATGGGCTTCCAGAATGGCATCACCGATGGCTTTCTCCGGCTGATCGGGAGCAGATTTGATCAAATAGCGATGGAGCGTCTCGATGGAAATGCTGCTGGCGACTTCACCGGCGCGGTGACCTCCCATACCGTCGGCGATGAGAAAAAGCCCATGACGTTCGTCCAGACGGTAGGCATCCTCGTTGTGATCATAGCGCGTGCCGGGCTTGGAGAGCACAGCGGTCAAAAAATTTAGGTCAAAGGGTTGGGTGATCATACCTTGACCTTCCACAGGTCACCTTGTGGTGTCAACGCCACAACCTCGGTGGGCGTATAGTGGATTACGCTTATAATCGGCTCTTCACATATTTTCTGATCGAACAGAGTCTCGAAGTTTAAATCCAGGATACGTACCGAGCCATTTTGGCAGCCAAGGATAATTCTCTCTTGTTCATCCCATAATCTCAGGGAGAGAATGTTGGTGCGTGAACCCACGCTGAGTTCTAAACCTTTCTCTTTGCTTAGCCGAACCACTCGCTTCTTACCGTAGACCACAAACCAGGAACGATGGGGAGAGGCGGAGAGCAAGGTAGCACCGGTTTCCCCGCTGGCCGGATCACGCAGTTCGGCCACTTTTTGTCGGGTGGAAATATCGAAGACATGCAAGATGGAAGAATCTGATGCCACAGCCAGTTCACGCCCATCTCGGGAAAAGGCCAACGCGTTACCCAGGGGTAAGTCTTTGGCAATTTCAACTTCGCGCCCGGCTTCCAGGAAAACGGCGCGTCCTTGCTTTGAGTCGGCGGAAAGATAAGCCAGCATGGTTTTGTAAGGGTTGAGAGCAACTACCTTGGCCGGCGTTGAAAACGTCAGGGTACGCATCAATTTGCCTTCTGGGCTAAGGAATAAGGCTTGTTGCTCTGTGAGGGCCAGCAAGTTGTCATCCTTCAGGCTTAGCAAGGCAATAGCGTCAGGAATGTTCAGGGATGTTTTTCGCACATCGTTTCCTTTACATAGGAACAGCATCCCCTGCGTTGAAAGCACCGCCAATGTCAGATCGCTTTGCACTACTAAGCCGGCTGGTTTCGTTTTCAACTGGTAGAAGGGGTGGTTCTCGCTCGCCAGCGCTGGTCGCGGCGGTGCCACCGGCTGCACCTGCGCCACTCGTTGGCGTTCTTGTTCCTTTCTTTTTGCTTCTCTTGCTGCTTCCTCTCTGCGCCGGCGCTCTTCAAGTCTTTTTCTCTCTTCTTCTTGCCGTTTTCGTTCCTCGGCTTCCAAGCGGGCAATTTCCTGTCCGGCCAATGGGACAGGCAGCAGTTGACAGGCTGACTGGGCGATTAGGAAGATCATTACCCCCGCCGGGACGAACAGCGCAACGACAAAGGTGCCTATCAAGATGTGCCATATGTTGATTTCACTGTCTAGCCCGCTTACCAACACGTTGAATTTGCGTTTGATTGGAATAAGCGCAATTTGCACCAACGCCAGCACTCCGGCCACGGCAAAATAAGGCCATTGCCAGACCGGTTTCCAATTCGGCACAGAAAGGTCTGGGATGCTCCAGGCCGCCAGCGGTATATCTCCTGTGTTGGATGCCTGCCTCAGAGCTATCCAGAGGGCAATGAACAACCCTAGTTGTACGATTGGGTTGATTAGAGTGTTAACGGCCATCAAGGTTGGATTGGTTGCCCCTTTCATATACTCATACGCAATGGTTGTGCTAAAGAGCCTTTGGACAAAAGGCAGGTTTTTAAGTTTATAACGGGAAACAATCAGTTGGCGTTGGGCTGGGAACATAACCAGGGAAACGACGATTCCCAGAAGCAGAATCCCCCAGCCGGTATGTCCCCATCTCTCTGCAGAAAAGCGAAGCAGGTCGCGCATCCAGCCGGCCGGGCTGGAGGAGATGAGATGGATGAGGGTTTCATCTACCGTTGATGCAGGATTGTTGCCGGCAAGCCATACTACGATCAACACCGCAGACAAAGGCATTAGCGATCCCCATCCGTTTTTGAACCAGGAATATCCTAGCAACAAGAGCATCAGCAGGTGAAAGATACCCCATATAGATTTGACAGCAGTCAGCAAAAACTGTTGTACTGCCGTTAGCGAACGAGCAGTATTCTGGCCTGTCTGAGGTGCAGAAGGGGTTGGAGTGACTTGTGGCTGGGAAGTGAGCGTAACGGTTGCAGTGGGGATGGGTGCGGGGGTTCTTTCGGTGACAGCAAACGTGGGCGTACTGACAATTGCCTCGGTAACAGGTTTCGCCAGCCAACCGCGGCCGGCTGCATAAGGTCCGCCAATGCCGATGAGCAGACAAAGGATGACCAGGAAAGTACCGAAGCCGGCAGCGTCGGCCTCATAATATTCTCGCAGTTCGTGAGCGGCATGTGCCAGCATCAAGGCAGCCAATCCCCAGGCCAAAGCCCACCACCAGCCACCGCGGAAAGCGGATAGCCAGGTAGCAAAGGCAAGCAAGCCCACACCAATCGATGCCAGGGCGATAAAAGGCTTGCCTTCTGTTTTTACATACCCCTGGAACCAAGCCCCAACCAGGGAAAAAAAGCCTGAAATGAGCAATACCCACATCCAGAAATTGGTGCTTGCGGCCGGTAAAGCGGCAGGATGGGCAGCAGGTAGTGCAGTGTCCCCGAAATTATTTATGGACATCAATTTCATTCGAACAAGTAGGTTGGCTACATCTGATGGTTTGGAAAATATTGTTATAATTGATGAAACAGTAAAAGCATCTGCTACCATGCTATGAAAGGGTTTATTTCGTTGGAGTGCATGGGTGCTTACCAGCCCATGTGCTAGCGCGGCCAGAACCCAGGTTGTTATCCACCAGCCGCGACCAAACTGACCATACTTTGCGTATAGAAAAAGGAGAACGAAAAAGTTTACCCAAGTCCATGAATAAATCTTAAAGTCATCGATTACTACATAATAAGCTGTTGTCCACACCGTAATTGCCAGACTGAACCAAATGCCTGCACCTACCCAAAAGTTGCCTGTAGCAATTCCAATGGCGACTGCAGCGCCTAACATAATCAGAGAAATTAAGGCGCCCCCGGAAAGCACTTTTTGGACGAACTTCTGATCTTTCATGGCAAACCTCCTCCCCTGCAAACCAACCTATTCGACTAGATTTTGGAACTATCAGCCCCCCTCTTCGGGCTGATATACAATAGTCTTGGTTCCTCCTGCACTTTGAATGTTCAGCACCAGGCGGTCTTCCTGGCAAACAAAGACTGCTTGCTGGCCGGTTTGTAAACTTCCCGCCAGTATTTCACGCGAAAGCGGTTCGGTCACCCAACGGTCAAAAGCGCGGCGCAAATGGCGAGCACCGTATTCCGGGCTATAACCGACCTGGATGAGAAAATCTTTTGCCGAATCGTCTAAAGAGACTTTGATCTGGCGCGCCTCGAGCTGTTTCGTCACACCCTGTGTATAGAGATCCAAGATTCTGTACAGCGTTTCTCGCGAAAGGTAATTGAAGATCACCACTTCTTGAATACGGTTGAGCAGTTCGGGTCGCAAGCCGGCTACCAATGCCTGCCGAATCTGTTCTTCTAGAAATACCTGTTGCTCGTCTTCTTGTTTCGTCTTATCACGTTGAAAACCGATAGGGACTTTAGGTCTTATGGCGTTCGCGCCTAGGTTGGAAGTCAAGATAAAAATCGCATCGCCACAGTGAATGCGCCGCCCTCGCGCATCGGTCAGACGTCCTTCATCGAACACTTGCAGAAAAATGGTAAGAACATTCGGGTGAGCTTTTTCGATTTCATCCAGCAAAACAACCGAATAGGGATGTAAGCGCAATTCCCGGATCAGATAGGGCTCTTCCCCAAATCCAACATAACCCGGAGGCGAGCCGATCAATTTGGATACCGAATGGCTTTCCTGGTATTCGCTCATATCCAGTGTGATCAGCCTGTGGGGATCGAAGAAGAGTAATTCACTCAACGCTTTTGCCAGTTCGCTCTTGCCCGTCCCGCTTGGACCGGCAAAGAGCAATACAATCGGTCTCCCCGGTGCTCGCAAACCGCTGCGGGAAATACGAATTGCCTGAGCAACTGCCCGGAGAGCATGATCTTGACCAATGACACGTTTGGCCAGTTCTTGCTCCAGTGTCAACAAGCGCTCTTCGTCACCGGCAAGGATCACTTCGATGGGAATCTGGGTTTTCCGAGCAATGACCTGCCCAATATCCTCCACATCCACCGTACTTGTTTGCTCTTGTACGGCATGGGCATGGATGGAGAGAAGTTTTCTGCGCGCACAGGCTTCATCGAGCACGGTAATGGCCTTATCGGGCTGATAGCCTTCGGTAAGATAGCGATTGGAAAGCGTTACGGTTTTTTCAATCACATCATCGGGAATGGTGATTGCGTGGTGTTCTTGCATTTTTGGGCGCAGACCGCGCAAGATTTCTAATGTTTCGGCAGGTGTTGGTTCGTCTATCCAAACAATCTGGAAGCGCCGCGCTAATGCGCCATCGGGCTCAATATGCTTGCGGTACTCATCAATGGTCGTTGCGCCAATGCAGCGCATATCCCCCCGAGATAGAGCCGGTTTGAGAATGTTCGCCGCGTCCAACGTACTGCTTCCAGCCGCACCGGCGCCCATCAGGGTATGGATTTCGTCGATGAAAAGCACAAGATTTTTTTCTTCCCCTGCTATTTCTACCACCTCCTGCAACCTTTCCTCAAATTCACCGCGATATTTGGTCCCGGAAAGGAGGGCAGACATAGAAATCTCGACAAAATGCAATCGGCGCAGGAATTCTGGGGCATCGTCTTGCGCTGCATAGAGGGCCAGTCCTTCGACAACAGCCGTTTTGCCAACCCCAGGATCTCCAAGAAGGAGTGGGTTGTTCTTACTGCGTTGCGATAGGATCCGCGCCACGGCTTTGATCTCTTCATGACGCCCAATTATTGGGCCAAGTTTTCCATCGCGCGCTAAGGCGGTTAAATCGCGGCCATAGCGCGCCAGCGGATGCAGGCGAACCCTTTCCTCTTTTTCGGATGCTTTTTCTTCCGCTTTCCCTGTTCTGACAGCCTCAAGGGCGGTCAGCAAAGACTCTGGCTTGACTCCAAATTCCTGAAAGATCTCATCCAGAACCGGGCTTTCAAATTGGAGACAAGCGATTAGCATTGTTTTGATATTCAGCTGTTTTTCCCCTCTCTCTTGTGCAATAGTTTCAGCATTTCGAAATAAGCGTCTGCCTCGTTCGCTGCGATGGCCCTCGAATTCCCCCGTTTCCTCCTGATGTTCCATTACCAGGACGCGCAATCTCCTGCGCATTCTCTTACAAGGGATATCTTCCTGTTTCCAGAATTCGACCAGTTCGGCTATCTCCTGTTCGATTTCCCTTGCTCCTTTTTCCGAAACCCCTTCAAACGTTATTTCCTTCCCTAACAGATCTTCAATTTTGAGCAGAGCAAGAAAGAAATGTTCAGGTTCTAACCTTCGCGAACGGGTGAGGGCTGCCTCTGCACCCGAGACAGCGAGCAAAACTTGGATAGCAGGTGGCATATTCATGTTTCCTCTTTTTATCATTATGCACGGTGCTATATCCTATCATCTATCCATTCATCGAACGTTGAGACTGAAATTTTTTTCATTATATCACAAATCCTTCAAATCCGCGCCATCACTTTCGTCCTTTCAGCGGGCAGGAGCGGACCTGAAGCCGGCCGCATCGCACAGATGCCGCAGCTTCTGGCGGAAGAGGCGGTGGTCATCGGCGAGGAGAAGGGAAAAGGGGACATGAGAACTTCCGTTCCACAAAGAAGGACGCGGATAAAACGAATTTCCTTCGCTTCCCCTCATGCTGGCGCGGATACAGCAACTTGTGACCACAAAACCGACAGCGCTGCGATAGAAGATTGGACAGACCTTCTGATTTTCTTAGAAATCCGCTATAATCTTCAGCAGTTTGGGAGGCTGCCATGAGAAAGGCCTGGGCTTTCTTTTTTATCTTGCTCGGCTTGGCGCTGTTGCTTGGCGCCGTCAGCTTCTGGGCAGATACCCTGACGATGAAAGAGCCGCCTTCGTTGGGAGAGGCAGTACGCGATTGGCTGATCACATTGGCTGGCTTGGGCAGCAGTTTGGCAGGGTGGATCAACCTGCTCAAAAAAGACAAGCCCTCACCACCCGCAGTTGGTGGCGATCACGTGGAAGGCGATAAAGTCATGGGGGATAAGGTCATAGGGGATAAGGTCATGGGAGATAAGATCGTGCAGCTGCCACCACCCCCTGCACCCGCTGACACCATCGGCTACATTCCGGCCTATAAGGCCGAAACCTACATCCATCGCGGCCGCATCGAAGACGAGGTGCGTGAATTCCTGCGCAAAGGCAGCGGGGCTGGCGCCATCCTCGGCCTGCACGCGCCCGGCGGCTTGGGCAAGACCGAACTGGCCAAACGTGCTGCCGAGGACCTGAAAGCTGACTTCGAGGGGGTGTTATGGGTGGATGTGGGTGAGAGAACCGCGCCACAGGTGGTGCTCGAAATGCTCACCCGCTTGGGGGTTCGCGTAGAGCCAAATGCTTCGTATGAACAACAGAAGGCCGAATTGCAGGCACGCTTACAGGGACACCGTTACTTGTTCATCTTGGATGATGTGCGGCAGAAAGCACTGGACGGATTGCCAGATTTCCTGCCCTCCAAACCTTCCGTAGCCTTGATCACTTCGCGCATTCAACAGATCGGTGGGGTGCAGAAGACTTTCGAGCTCCATCAGATGACGCCAGAGCAGGCGTGTCGCCTTTTGGAAGCCATTTTAGGACCCGAAGCCCTAGCCACCGAAGCCGAGGCCGCCGCGAATTTGGCCGCTCGCTGTGCCTTCAACCCATTGGCCCTGGAGATTGCCGCCCGTCGTATCCGCCAGATGCAGGGGTTCAGCCGTCCGATCGCCCGCTATTTCGAACTGGTGCGCGAACGCTTCCCCGAATTGAAAATGGATGGCGATGCCCGCTGGGATATGGAACGCGTTTTTGACCTGAGTTATTTCGACCTGAACGAGGCTGATCGTGCCCGTTTCCGCGCCTTGGCTGTATTCCACCCGAGCGGCTTTGCTCCCGAAGCCGCAGCGCATGTATGGGGGCTGGAACCGTTTGAAGCGCGGCGGACTCTCTCACGCTTCATCAACCTATCGTTGGTCAAAGCGGTTGGGGGTGATTTTGAGCGCTATCGCCTGCACGATTTGCTGGACGAGTATGCGGCATGGAAGCTGCATCAGGCCGGGGAGATCGAAACATTCAACGAACGCCTGGCCGAATGGCTGGAACACTTATTCCTTCGACAC
>JBBIGZ010000083.1:0-12088 GCA_037447295.1 Chloroflexota bacterium
CCCAATTTCGGCCAATTCAGCGCGGATCGAAGGGGAGATGCGAGAGGGGTCTTTCATCTGAGCGAAGGTGGGGATGAGGATATTACGTTCACGGGCGCGACGAACGGTGCGCTCCAGACGATCCGGATAGACGGTCAGATCCAAGCGGGCCATAGGTGCTCCTTTCGGTGGAAAAAGGAAGTAGAAGGTGCAGTGAAGATTGTAACATAGGACAGCTATAGCCAGATCAGTATACCTGCATCGTTAGGATTTTTACGGTTCTCATGTCGTCGATTAAAAATCGGCCTTGCCGGTTGCTGTGCGTCAAGCGCGTACTTACGTTGACACGATTCTTTATGATACTATCGGTGAACTTTTCTTGGAACATTATAGAAATTGGAAGCCCTTTGATATAATTGCAAGAGACATGAACCAGGAAAACACGGTCTATAACCAGGCAGGGATGCATATGTCCATCGCCAAGGAAGTTCTCCAGAGATGGCAGGAACGACTTGATCCCTACTTGTCTAAGATCAAAATTTTGGGCGAAATTCCACTCGAGCCTAACGAACACGCTGACATAGAACACGCGATTAGAGAGCTTGTAAGCCAACATGGCCTCACAAAAGCTACTCGCTTGCTAGAATGCAAATATCCTGCTGCATTCGTCACCTATCTTGCGTTCAAAGCTGCTTTCAACGACGATCGCAGCTTCTGGAAAAACGTGGCGCGTGCCATCGGCTTAGAAACGCCACAACCGTTCTTCCACCCCGCCCATCACTGGGGGCATACATTTTTGAAAATCATCGAAGCGCATCCCAACCTGCGGCGTTTTGCGGGCGTTTCGGGGCTGGAATACGTCACCCCCATACGTCTGCATGGCGGCATCCCGGCCTTTTCCCTGCCCGACTTTTTCCAATACATCCTGCTGCCCTCCGTGGAAAAAGCCCCCTACGACGGCATGGACGATGAAGCAGCGCTCCGTGCGCTGCTCGAACATTACACGGCGCAACTTTTTGTGGATGACGTGGTGCGCTACTTTTTTCTCCATGCAGGCCAGGCGGCGCAAAAGTTTTTCAGCAAATGCCGCCGCATGGCGCGCCTGGCGCAGACCAATCAGCCGCTCCCCCCGCCTCAAGAACTTGGATTGCGCCCGTATGTGGTACAAGCCTTTGAGACGCTTCAGGAAAGGCAGAGCGCGCCCGCCCTGCGCCGCCGCAGGCCGCGCCTGTTTTTCGACCCCTACGCCCCGGCGTTTCGCATCCTTTTGCCTGCCCAACCGCTCAACCTGGAGCAGGCAAGCGCGCGCTACGATGCCCGCCTGCTCGACCCCCAAAGCGGAGCGGCGCTTGCCGAACACAGCCGCCTACGCCCGCGCCGCCAGGGAACGGAATGGCTGCTCGAAGAAGTGGAATGGCTGCTCAAGGAGCCGTTGCCAGCCGTTCAGACCGCGCTCTTTTTACAGAACCCCGAAACGCCGCTCCTTTCTTATTCCTTGCGCATCCTGCCCCCCGATGGATACCCGCCTCTATTGGCGTTTCGCTATCAGGATGGGCAACAAGTCCGTCTCTCCCCCTCTTTGCCTGCGAGAGAATTGTGGCTCTTCTACCCCGCCGATTGCGAACTGCATTTTGAAGGAACGGCGCGCTCATTAGAAACCCTGCATCCCTTTGCCCCGCCCTGGCAAAACTGGCAAGCCGCCGCCTGGGACTTGAGCCAGGCGCGTCTTGTGCGGTTATTGAGCGAAGGGCAGGATGTTTGCGCGCCGGTGGCTGTTTTGCGTTTGCTGGAGCCTGCCCTGAACCTCTCCACATTGCCAGCGCAGGTTTTACCCGTCGAGGAGAAGCCGCTTTACGCCGCTGCGCCCCACGTCATCCTTCCTCTGCAAAACCCGTCCGGCGCGGCGGAAGAATTGCAGGACTGGCACCTGCGCCTGGAATCGCGCTATGCCGCCACGCCGCAAGGCGTTTGGGAAGTAAAAGCAAATGAATTGCCTTTTGTCATCGAAAACGCTCACGCCCTTATTTCGCTTGTCCCCTGGCTCGGTGAATCGCCTGCCGGGACGTATCATCTCACCATTTCGCGGCGCGGGCGGACCGTGGCGGAACTGCCTTTTCGGGTCTGTGCCGGGCTGAGGGTGGATGGGTTACAGCCCTATTATCTCCCCACCGAACAGGGCGCTCAGCCGGTCACTTTTACCCTGCATCTTCCCACCAATGCCCGCCTGCTGGCAGAAGACGAGAGCGAAGTCGCCCCCCACCCCGGTGGGTTCACCGTCCGTATCCCGGCGGAAGCGTCACAGGCTGACCTGCGCCTGGAACTGCCCGCCGCGCCGGAGCCAATCCGCATCCCGCTGCGGATTTCCGCGCCGCGCTTGCGCTGGGCTTTGGCGCTGCAAAAAGGCGCCGCCCTGGAATGGACGTATCAACCCGTCTCCCGCTCGCTGCCGGAACTTTTACAAGCCGATTTGGCTGTTTTCCATCCCCGCTTGCGGGTCGAATTGCCCTTGCCCGAAGGCGAGAAGCCGCTGGTTGAACTGCATCTCAGCGCGCCGAAGCGCGAGACGCCTTTGCAAACCTCTTCCAGCCGCCCGCTGGCCGGGGGCCGGCTAGACTTCGACCTGGCTGCTTTCTTCGATACCCTGCGCGCCGAGTCGAATGAATCGGTATTCGAGTTCCAACTTGAATTGCTGGATGCCAACCGTAACCTGAATTTGAGTTTGCCCCTTTTGCGCTTGACCCGCGAAGTGGATATTCGCGTTTGTCATTTCGAAGCCCTCCCGGATGGAAACTGGCGTTTGCACTGGTATGAACCCCACCCGCTGCGTCACCGCCGCCTGCGCTTGTGGTCATGTTGGCAGCCCTGGGCAGAGCCTGCGGAAATCCCCTTGCCCGATGATGCACCACCCAGCGACATTACCGATGCCTCGAGTTGGTGGATGTATGACCTTCCGCCAGAAGTTGGCTTGCCACCTGGAGAATATCGCGCCCAGTTTGTGGTCGTCTCACCCTACGAGCAAAGCCCTTTACCGCCTTTTCCTCCTGAGCAAACCATCCAGATTCAGATGACCGAACCGGCAACACGCCTGCTGGAAATTGAGAAGGAATTGGCAAACGCGCCACCGGCACGCGCTTTTGCCTTGCATTTTGAAAAACTTTGCATTTACCAATCCCAAAAACGTGAGCAGCAAAAGCAAACTGAAATTCAATGGTGTCTCAGCCATTGGCGCGAAGCCAGTTTGCTACATCTAGAAGCCCTGGCACGTTGGCTCGGGCAGTATGATGCACAAGAAAATCAACGCGCCTTTCTGATATACCTATTTTGCGACGAAGCGCTGAAAAGATTGGAAGAAGAACGCCATCCACGCCAATTCGTTCAGCGCTACTTAAGCCAAATTGTCCATGCTCGCAACATTCGCCCGGAAAGCGCGCGTCGCGTACTCAAGATAGCATACGAACCGCAAGTCATCTTACGCGCCCTCCAGTTCTTGTTTCAATCGGATGAGGCAGAATCGCGCCGCGTCTTTTGGGAATTTTTGGAAGAGGGACGGATTTCAGAATCCGATGCCGCTGCTCTGCTGAAAGACGCCCCCGATTTTGCCCGCCACCTGCTTAAGGATACTCCAGTCTCCCCTTTGCGATCCCGTCTTTTGAGCGAATTGAGTCGCTACATGGATTTGCCGGAGTACCTGGTCAAGACGGGATATTATGTTCTTTGTGATGTTGGCTGGGGTAAACTGCTCGAAATCCGCGGCGCGGAACACGAGAATCTGTTTGACCCGGCACAAGAGCGACCGACCCTCGTCATAGAACTGTTGCACTTGCCGGGTCAAAAAGCCGAAATTGACCTGGCAGCACGCTGCCTCTCTTTGCCTGGGCGAAGAGGCATCAACCACTGTAAGTGTGGCAGATTTGCTGCTCTTGGTGGCGAACAAACTCATGCCTTGTGGCAAAAACATCAGAATTTGTGTGGTCACACTCAGATTTCTTTCAGGCCACATTCTTTTGAATTCAAATTTTCCCCTTATTATCAAGCTACTCCCCCTGAAAACGAACTCGATACCCGTATTGGAGAATAAACTATGCCCATTCACCCCATTGAAACTGCCCGACGCCTGCGCGAAGCCTACATCCGCTACCTGAAGACCATCAAACCATTCCAGGATGACTATTTGCGCGTGGAGTTCAGCCGCGCTCTGGAAGCGGAAAATATGCTGGTCAAAGGTCCCTACCTTGAACTCACCCCGCCCTTTACGCTCGGCAAAACCATCCAGCAATTGATAGAAGAGCAAGTCCTTTCGGCGCGTTTTGCGATGTTTTGTCACGAGGAAGGTGGGCTGCGCCCTGACCGTCCGCTCTACTGGCATCAGGAACAAGCCATCCGCAAGGCGCGCGAGGGTCGCAATCTGGTCATCACCACCGGCACGGGCAGCGGCAAGACTGAATCTTTCCTCATCCCAATCCTCGACTCTCTGGCGCGCGAAGCTGCCGCCGGAACACTGGAGCAGCCCGGCGTGCGCGCCCTGCTACTTTACCCCATGAACGCCCTGGCAAATGACCAGATGGAGCGTCTGCGCGACTACTTGAAAAAATTCCCCCAAATCACTTTTGGGCGCTATGTTGGCGAGACCAAACACACAACGCGCGAGGCGCTAGAACTTTACAAGCAACTCCATAAAGGCAAAGAACCACCGCAAAATGAACTCATCAGCCGCGAGCAAATGCAAGCCCGCCCGCCGCATATTTTGCTCACCAACTACGCCATGCTGGAGTATCTGCTGCTGCATCCGGCGGATACGGCCCTCTTCGACGGCGAGACTGGTAAACACTGGCGCTTTATTGTGCTGGATGAAGCCCATGCCTACGATGGCGCGCAGGCCACCGAAATTGCTATGCTATTGCGCCGCCTGCAAGATCGCGTGACCGGCGGTGGTCAAAAGAAATTACAAGCTTTTGCCGTTAGCGCTACCTTAGGTGAAGATACTCCCCAGGTCCGCGCCCAAATCAGCGAATTTGCCCACAAGATTTTCAACCTGGATTTCAATCCCGAAGATGTGATTTTCGGTCAGCGCGAGCCACAAAGCGGTCTCTCCACCCCCTGGGGACGTGGTGATCCAGAACTGTATACCGCCTTGGCGAAGCTGGCAGAAGATTATCGCCAAAATCCGAACACGGCCTTACCTGCCGCTCTTCCGGCGCTCGCACCTGATGTAATAGACTCTGCGCTCCAGCATGCGCAAGGGATGGAAGAACCGCTACCGCGCTTTCTTTACGAAGTGTTGCGAGGCGATGAGCGGATTCACCTTTTGCGCAGTGCATTGCAGCAAAATCCGCTACCGCTCGATGAAGCTGCCCGACGGATCTTCCCCGAATTGCCGGAGAGCGAATCGCAAACAGCCCTGGCAGATTTGGTCTCGGCGGCCATTCTCGCCCGCGAACACAAAGATAAACTCCCTTTGCTACCCGCCCGCTATCACTTGTTTGCCCGCGCCCTGGAAGGTGCTTTTGTCTGCCTGAACGAATCGCACCCCGCCCACCAGCAGGAAGGCAAACCGCGTCTCTTCCTCACCCGCCAAAGATTTTGCGAGCACTGCGGCAGCCGCGTCTTTGAACTGGCAAACTGTACCCGCTGCGGCACCAGTTACCTGATTGGCGACGAACGCAATGGATATGAACTGGCCGAAAGCGAATTTTCGCCTGCCAACCCGCGCGATAATCGGCAGACTTACCTCATTCAAAACAGCGTCATTTACGACAACGAACTGGCAGCCCGTCGTTTGCGTTATTTTGTGCTCAAACCACTCGAAGCAGCTGAAGCCGATGAGGATGTCATAGTGGAAAACGAGATAAAAGGCAAAGAAGAACCAGACGAAAAGACCGAAGAAGTGCAACTCTGCCCACGTTGCGGAGCCATTTTCGAACCGAGCGGTTTTCAAACACCTTGCGGTTGCGGCGTTCCCTTGCGCACCGTTGCCCGCGTGGAAATGGACAAAAAGAAAACGCTGGAACGCTGCGTCTCCTGCTCCACCTACACTCAAGGTGGGGTGATTTTCCGTTTCCTCACCGGGCAGGATGCCCCCGTCAGCGTGCTGGCTGGCACGCTTTACCGCGATGTGCCAGAGGCAAAGGAAGGGACGGATGAGCGCAAACACCCCGGCAGCGGGCGCAAACTTCTAGTGTTCACCGACAGCCGTCAGCACGCCGCCTTCTTTGCGCCTTACCTGCAGCGCGCCCAGGAACGTCAACTGCGCCGCCGCTTGATGGTGGAATCGCTCAAAAATCTTTCCGGCGAAGAGCCGCTTCGCTTTTCAGATTGGATGGACACTTTATTAACCTATGCCAAAAAAGCTAACGTCTTTCCTGAGGATGTTTCACTGCGCAACAAACGCCTGACGGTCGCCACTTGGCTGATGCTTGAATTTAGCGGGCTGGATAAACGGCTGGGGTTGGAGGGCGTCGGCTTGCTTTATTTCCGCCCCTTCCGTTCGGCGCGCTGGCAGCCGCCCCAGGAATTGCTGGCCGAACCCTGGAATTGCTCGCCGGAAGAAGCCTATCAGGTACTTGCCATCTTGCTCAACATACTGCGGCGGCAGGGCGCGGTCACGTTCTTATTGGAAGATGAAGACATTCATCTTCTTGATAATGAAGAAAAGCGCAATGAATTTCGCCCTCGCGCCCGCAACTTTTATGTGCGTGAGACCGGCGCAGGCAGTTACTTCAAATTCGGCGTTTACAGCTGGCTGCCTTCCGAGCGTTACAACAACAGCCGCCGCGATTACCTGGCGCGCCTGCTGGCGAAGAAAAAAGGTGAAAAAACGCCTTCTGCAGAAACCATTCAGCAAGCCGGGCAATTGCTCAGCGCCTTGTGGAAGTATCTTCTTTCGGAAATGGGCGGTAACTGGCTCAAAGCGGAAACCAAAGAGCGAGTCGGCACAGTCTATCGCCTGCGCCATGAGCTGTGGGAAGTGATTCCTACCCTCAATGACCTTTCTCCTTGGTGGGTGTGCGATACCTGCCGAAATTTGAGCGCCTTTGCCGTGGATGGAGTCTGCCCCACTTACGGTTGTCGTGGAACCCTACAGCCTTTGGCACAGAACGAGCACATCATCCGCGACAATCTATATCGCTACGAATATCAGAACGAAGCACCGCTGGTCTTGAAGGCGATGGAACATACCGCCCAATGGACTTCCACAAAAGCCGCAGAAATCCAGCAAGAGTTCATAAAAGGAAAGGACAATGCTCTCAGTTGTTCTACCACCTTTGAAATGGGCGTGGATGTTGGCGACTTGAACGCCGTTGTTTTGCGCAATGTGCCTCCCAGCGCCGCCAATTACATCCAACGCGCCGGGCGCGCCGGACGCCGCAGCGACAGTGTGGCAATGGTCGTTACCTTTGCCCAGCGCCGTCAGCACGACCTGACCTTTTACGCCGAGCCGGAGCGCATGATTGCCGGTAAAGTCCGTCCACCGATTGTTTCCCTCAAAAATGAAAAAATCATCCGCCGCCATCTGCACTCGGTGGCTTTCGCCGCTTTTTTGCGCTGGGTGAAAGAGACTCGCGGCTGGGAATATTACAAAACTGGCGACTTTTTTGCGCCCGAAGACCCGGCTCGCGATGGGGTAAAATTGTTCAAAGACTACCTTAACACCCACCCACAGGATGTACAAGCCGCCATTAAACGCATTATTCCCACCGATGACCCTGAACTGCCCCGACGCCTGGGATTGGAGGATTGGAAGTGGCTCGCTTATCTGATTGACCCTGAAAACGGGGTTTTCGAGAACGCCGCCCGCGCATTAATCGGCGAGCTGGATGAGTTCTTGCGTTTGGAGCAGCAGGAAAAAGCCAAAAAACGGCCAAATTATGACCTAACGAAGCAATATCAGATAATACAAAATACCATCCGCAACCGCGACCTGCTCGGCTACCTCGGCTCGAAAAACGTCCTGCCCAAATACGGCTTCCCCACCGATGTCGTGTCGCTGCAGACCGACCATCTGCACATCAAAGACGCCGATAACATCGAACTCGACCGCGACCTGAAACAGGCCATTTCCGAATTTGCTCCCGGCGGGCAAGTGGTGGCGGCGGGCAAAATCTGGTACAGCCGCGGCATCAAACGCCTTCCGGGGCGCGCGCCTGTTCCTTATCGCTATGCCATTTGTAAACACTGTAACCGCATCAACATCCTCCCTGGCGAGCAGCCCATTGCTCACTGTATTTGTGGACAGCCGATTCAGGGCAGCAAAAACGGCGGAATCTATCTTGTGCCAGAACACGGCTTCATCGCCGATGCCAAAACCGACATGCCTGGCGAAAATCCACCGGAACGCATTTACGCCAGCCGGGTTTATCTGGCCAATTACATCACCTCCAGCGACAATCAACCTGCTTTTGACCCGCACAAGATAGAGCCCGATCCGGAATTCACCGCCGGTGTACAGGTTCTCAAAGGCTACACCCGAAACGCCTATCTGGGACTGGTCAACAACGGCTACGGTTTAGGTTTCCGCGTGTGTTCAATTTGCGGTTGGGCAGATGTCATCGAAAACAGGGATGGCAAGTTTGTCAAACCGCCTAAAGAACACATTAATCCACTGACACAAGAGAAATGCACCGGCTTTATGTCACCTTATCACCTCGGGCATCATTTCATGACCGACGTCTTACAAATACGCTTTTCCATACCCATTGCAGACGAACGCGAGATTTACTCCCTGCTCTACGCCATACTCAACGGCGCCAGCGATGCCCTCGAAATTCCGCGCAACGATGTGGATGGTTTAATTTTCTTCCAAGACGGGCAGCCTTCTTTCCTGCTCTACGACACTACCCCTGGTGGTTCTGGGTATGTAGAAATGATACACAATCACTTACGCGAAGCAATGGAAGCTGCCTACAAACGAGTATCGGAGTGCGAAGGCTGCGCTCCTGACACCAGTTGTTATAGTTGTCTACGCGGTTACAACAATCAATTTGTACACGATCTTCTCGTACGCAGCCTGGCAGCTAAAATTCTCCAACGTTTGCTGGTAAAGAGTTAATTCTTCTGCCTTTACTTCTGCAGCCCCCTCAGATATGCCAGAATCGCCCGGATTTCGCTATCCGAAAGGTGGAAATTCGGCATGGCAGTGCTTGGGCGAACGGCGCGCGGGTTGGCTAACCAAGTCATCATGGCTTCGTCGCTCAGGTATTCCAAGGAACGATCCAGGTTCGGCGCAAGGAGCGCTCCTTCTCCACCGATGATATGACACTTTCGGCAGCCGTATTTTTCCACCAGCGCTGCCCCTACAGCAGGGGAGACTTCCACCCGTTTGGTCAAGTTCAGATACCAGCGCGGGCGGGCAAGCAGGACAATCAACACACCCAATAAAAGCAAAGCAGAGAGCCCGAAGAACCGCTTTCTCATGGAAGTAATTATATACCTATTCCGCGCTCACAGAATCGTGTAAGACTACGGTCTACTGTCCACGGTCCACGGTCTGAATTCGTTGCTTTTTTCGGGTAAAATACCCTCACCATTCCACATCCAGGGAGTAGTGCCATGAACTTTGACTTGACCGAAGAGCAACGCATGTGGCAACGTAGCGTGCATCAATTCGTCGCCGACGTGGTACGACCCAAAGCACGCGAGGTGGACGAAAGCGGGGAATTCAATTGGGAAGCGGTGCGCAAGGGAGGGCCTTTGGGATTGCTCGGCTTGAATATCCCGGAAAGCTACGGTGGGGCCGGGGTGGATACCATCAGCGCGGCGATTGCCATCGAGGAACTAGGGTGGGGATGTGGTTCCACGGCTCTGGCCTTCGCGGCCCATAACGGACTTGGGACATTGCCCCTGGCGGTCTACGGCAGCGAAACGCTTAAACGCACCTGGCTTCCAAGGGTCGCCGATGGGCGCGGTCGGTTAGCGGCGCTGGCACTCACCGAACCCGGCGCCGGTTCGGATATTCAAGGCGGGGTAACCACGCGCGCCGAAAAGATCGGCAACGAGTGGGTGATCAACGGGAATAAGATGTGGTGCACGAATGCGGGCATTGCCGAATACATTATCACGCTCGTGCGCACAGACCCGCGCGGCGGCTCCCGTTCGCTGAGCATGATCCTGGTCCCGACCGATACGCCGGGTCTGCGCATTGGCCCGCCGGAGAAGAAGATGGGCCTGCACGGTTCCCCTACCCATGCAGTGACTTATGACAATGTGCATGTGCCGCTGGATAACCTGGTCGGCGAGGAGGGGCGCGGCCTGCAACAAACACTCGCTACGCTGGATAGTGGACGGATCAGCATCGGTGCTTTGGCAGTGGGGCTAGCGCAAGCAGCCTTTGAATACGCTCGTGACTATGCGAAGGAACGCCGTGCCTTCGGTCAGCGCATTGCCGATTTCGAGGCCATTCAATGGATGCTTGCTGATGCGGCCACCGAGATCGAAGCCGCGCGCACCCTCGTCTATCGCGCCGCCTGGCTCAAAGAGCAAGGTCGCCCCTTCTCTAAAGAAGCTTCTATGGCCAAGCTCTTCGCCACCGAGATGGCCGAGCGCGTGTGCCGCAATGCCATCCAAATCTTCGGCGGATATGGCTACAGCCGCGAATATCCCGTGGAACGCATTTACCGCGATGCGCGTCTGATGACCATCGGCGAGGGTACCAGCGAAATTCAGCGCTTGGTGATCGCTCGGCATATTTTGGGGTGATCGCCTGAATTGGCAAATGCGAGCACAGTGCAAATACGAGCGTTTGCGCTACAGGCAAACTACAGGCAAATGCAAGCGTTTGCGCTACGCTCTGTGACCGGCTTCTGCGTTCGGGGATTCCCGCAGCAGGTCAACGGCATGGGGTAGAGCCGGGGCGATCACTTCTAAGCTCTCAATAGCCCCCTTCGGGCTACCGGGCAGGTTGACGATCAGCGTGCGCTTGCGAATGCCGGCTACGCCGCGCGAAAGCATGGCATGCGGCGTTTTGGCCAGCGAAACGGCGCGGATCGCCTCGGCCAAGCCCGGTACTTCTTTATCCAGAACGGCACGCGTCGCTTCGGGGGTAATATCGCGTGGGGCCACGCCGGTGCCGCCGCTGGTCAGGATCAAGTCTACGCCGCCTTCGTCACAGCGCGCCATCAGCCAGTTGCGCAGCGTGACGTAATCATCCGGTAACACCGCCTGTGCGACCACCGTCCAACCCTGCTTTTGCACCCATTCGGTCAGTGCCGGCCCGCTAGCATCCGCCCGTTCGCCACGAGCAGAACGATCGGAAGCAATGAGGATTGCAACGCGCACGGTCATCGTAAATCCTTTCCGTAGATCACTACGTAATCCATCTGTTTCCAGCCGCGATTTTCGTAAAATCGCATGGCTTCTTCGTTATCGATGGTGACCAGCAAATAGGCGCGCAGGCACCCTTTTGCCCGCAAGCGTGCTTCCACCTCTTCCATCAGGAGCGAAGCGATGCCGCGCTGACGGAACTGCGGATGCACGGCCAAGTGGTAGATCAGACCGCGCCGGCCATCAAAGCCACCGATCACGCTCCCGATAATCCGCCCCTCTTCTTCCGCCACCAGGAACAGGTCAGGATCGCGCTGCAATTTTTTCTCGATCTCCTGCGGCGCATCGGATGCCCCCAATCGAATGCCCTTTTCCATTCCCTGCCAGAGATGAACTACAGCTTCGTAATCCTGCGGATAACGGAAGGCGCGAATCTGCATAGCAATGCGGTCAGTTCAGGATTTCGTCAGGCGGCGAATGGTTTGAATCAGGTCGTCTGGCATAAAGGGTTTGAGCAAGAAAGCATCCGCGCCGGCGCTCAAGCATTGTTCGCGCACATCCGAGCCAGAGATCATCACCACTCGCGGGCCATTCGAGGAATGAGCACGGATCTGGCGCACCACATCTAACCCACTACCATCCGCCAGGTGAACATCCAACAAAAGCACATCCGGGTGTTCCCGCTGTACGGCCTTTAGAACCTCCTGCGGTCTGGTTTCTGCAGTTAGCACTTGAAAACCCTCCAGTTTCAAGAGGGTTTGCAAAAGCGAAATCATCGTGGCATCATCTTCGGCCAGAATTACTTTGGTCATGCTGCAACTTTTTTCCTTCTTGATTTTGGTTTGGAATCGCC
>JBBIGZ010000084.1:0-12040 GCA_037447295.1 Chloroflexota bacterium
GATCGACTCGGCAACATCTGCCGCTTCCTGGAGCATATCTTCATGGATGATGTCCGGATTGTCATCGTCGGTGTGATATTCTTCATAGGGCCAGCGGTTGAGCGAAAGACACGGCACATTGACGCCGGGCCCGTTGACCACGCGCTCATCGTTGGCTGGAGCAGTGGCGAATTCGCGCTCTTCGTGCTCCCTGTAGGATGCGAAGACCCGCCGGGCGACCCGATCGAGCCGGTGCATGCCCTGACGGGTGTGATGCCAGGCCAGGCGGTTGCGGTTGCCGGTCATTTCCAGGAAGAGGCCGCCTTTCAGGTTCGGGATCAAGTCCTCGTGATGTGCCAGGTAGGCGATGCTGCCGATGGTCTCCGGCCCGAACCAGAAGCGCACGCTCATCGAGCCGGGCGGCAAGGGGTTTTCGCTCAGGCGGTGCGCCAGTTCCACGGCGGTCACTACGCCAGAAGCATCGTCGTTGGCCTGCATCGGGTGACAGGTGTGCGCCAGAATTAGGAACTCGCCGGCGCCGGGCGTCGGACCACCTTTCGGGTGCACCACAGCCGTGGCTACGGTCATCCCACGCTGCGGGTCGGTGATGAATTCGGAGCGGATGACGGCGCGATAGCGTCGGTGGCGCGGCAGCCGATCGAAGAGGTTTTTGCTCAGGCAGAAGCCCCAGTCCCGCTCGTAAAACTTAAAAATCCACGGCACAGCGTTCGGGCGCTTTTCGCTGTAATAGAGGTGCGGTTGCAGCTCTTCCCAAGAAAGCATCCGATCGACCGGCAGCGAATAGGAAACGATGTGGAGTGGGTTTTGCCGAAAATCCAGAATGCGCTGACCATCCTCGGTTTCCAAATAGGCTTCGTGGACGACGTAGCGTTCCGGCACGCGCCAGGTCCAGACCGGAGTGCCGGGGGCGTAGGTTTCGATGGTGTAGCCGGAATCGGATGGCATGGCTTCGCCGAGGATGCGCAAGGTGGCATCCATATCGTCGCTGACCAGGGTGCGATGGAGCGGGTAGAAGCGCTCAAGGAGGGCTTTGAGGGATGGATAAGGACGCATGCCTGGAATTATACAGCATTTGAGTATAATCAAAGCATGAGACAGGGCATCCTGGAGCGTTACGGTCATTTGTTGGAGCTGCCGCCGCATACGCGTGTGGTAACTTTATTGGAGGGGGATACGCCGCTGATTCCGGCGCCGCGTCTGGCCGAGGTGCTCGGTGGCGGTTTTGATCTTTGGATCAAATACGAAGGGCTGAACCCAACTGGCTCGTTCAAGGACCGGGGCATGGCTGCGGCCATTGGCGAGGCCCTGGGCCGGGGCGCACGGGTGGCGATCTGCGCTTCGACGGGGAACACGGCTGCTTCAGCCGCGGCGTATGCTGCTCGGGTTGGCATGAAGGCGATCGTCTTGATCCCGGAGGGCAAGGTGGCGGCCGGTAAGCTGGCCGGGGCGTTGGCCTACGGGGCACAGGTGGTACAGGTGCTTGGCTCCTTTGACGATGCGCTGCGTTTGGTGGTGGAGATCACGCAACGCAGGCCACTCGCGCTGGTGAATTCGATCAACCCGTATCGTCTGGAGGGGCAAAAGACGGCGGCGTTTGAGATTTGCGATGTGCTTGGTGAGGCGCCGGATTGGCTCTGCCTGCCGGTGGGCAACGCGGGGAATATCACCGCTTATTGGATGGGATTCAAGCAATACCATGCGCTGAAAGGGTGCGGATTACCGCGCTTGCTGGGCGTTCAGGCGGCGGGAGCCGCACCGTTGGTAGTGGGTCATCCGATTGAGCATCCGGAGACGGTGGCTACGGCCATTCGCATCGGCCGGCCGGCCCGCGGGGAGCAGGCTTTGCAGGCGGCGGCTGAATCGGAAGGACGTATTGTGGCTGTGAGTGATGAAGAGATCCTGGCGATGCAACGCCTACTGGCAGAACGCGAGGGGATTTGGGTAGAGCCGGCTTCGGCAGCCGGGCTGGCCGGGCTGGCAGCAGAGCTACGTGCCGGGCGATTGAACGTGCGTGGCCGTCGTGTCGTGGCGGTGTGTACCGGGCATGGGCTGAAGGATCCGCAAATCATCACCCAAAACATGCCGACGCCGCGGCAGATCCCACCCTGGCTGGAAGCCCTGGAAGAATTGCTGAGCTGAAATCGAATTCATGAGGAGGAGAGGAGTGCTCACAAATCCTTACTTGGCGCTGGTGCTCACCTTTGCGATTGCACTGGCCTTCCTGCGGTTGATGGATGCGATCGCTCAACGGGGATGGTTGAGCAGCCGCATGAGCCGCAAGTGGATTCACATCGGCACGGGGCCGATCTTCGTCCTATGCTGGTTGCTCTTTCCTGCCTTGCCCATCTCGCGTTACCTGGCGGCGCTGGTGCCTCTGTTGATCACGGCGCAATTTGCCTTGGTGGGATTAGGCCTTTGGCGCGATGAGGCCGCGGTGCAGGCCATGTCTCGCAGCGGGGATCGGCGGGAACTGCTGCGCGGGCCGCTTTTTTACGGCCTGGCGTTTGTGGCGCTGACGGTGCTGTTCTGGAAGGATTCGCCGATCGGGATCGTTGCGCTGATGTTCCTCTGCGGTGGAGATGGGATCGCCGACCTGATCGGTCGCCGGTGGCGCTCGCCGCGCTTGCCCTGGAATTCGCAAAAGACGCTGGCCGGTTCACTGGGGGTGTTCCTGGGAGGGTTGCTGCTTGCCTTTCTGATTTTAGCCGTGTACATACGAGCAGGCGTTTTCCCCGGCCCGGTAGAGGCCTATGGATGGCCACTGCTGGTTTTAGGTGCGGTGGCGATGGCTGTGGAATCCCTCCCTATGGCCGAAGTGGACAATCTGACCCTGCCGCTTGTCTTGAGCGTACTGGGATACTGGATGTTTTGAGGCTCGGCCGGCATCGAATTAGGCGCGTATCTGTTTCCACACCCGTGGGGCGTTCAGTTCCCGTTCCAGCAGGTAAGTCCAGTAGCCGTGAAGCAGGGCTTCGACCTCGCGACGTGCGGCCGGGGAGGGGGTGATAACCGCTACTTCTCCCCAAGAGGCGCGCTGGAAGTGACGCAGATATTTCAGGGCGGTGAGCGAGAGAGGGGTGAGATTAGGGGTGTTTTGTCCGCATCGAGGGCAGATCACACCGCCGGCGGAGAAGGAGAAGAATTGATCTTGTGGGTGCAGAGGTTCACTGCAGGAAACACACTCGAAAAGGCGCGGGCGAAAGCCTAACCCGTCCAAGAGACGCAGATCGAAGAAGCGCAACGCCGCCCAGGGGTCGGTGGAGGTGGCGATGCGTTCCAGAGTCTGCACCAGGAGGCGATAAATCTCCGGCTGGGGTTGTCCATCTTCGGCCAGGAAGCGGTCAATTAGTTCGATCGCATAGGCGGCCTGGCTCAATTTTTGCAGATCCTCCCGCAGGGGCAGGTAGGCATCCAGGGTTTCTGCCTGGGTAATGATCGGCAGGTCCCGACCTTCGGCAAGTTGCAGGGAGACGCGCGTAAAAGGTTCGAGATGGCCGGCCTTGCGCGAGGTGATCTTGCGCACTCCTTTGGCCACAGCGCGCAGTTTGCCTTTTTGAGGGGTGAACAGCACCAGCAATCGGTCGGCTTCGCCGAGGTCCGAATGGCGCAGGACGACCGCTTCCAGGCGAAAGGAGTGAAAGGTGGGCATTAATCTACATAGGGCACGAATTCGGCGCGAGCGATTCCTTGACGGATGGCCGTTTCGGCGACGGCGCGTGCCACGGCGCGATGGACGTTTTTATCCAGGGCGTTGGGCACCAGTTCACCTTCGGGGGTGAGATCGGCCAGGGTCTTCGCCGCGGCGATGAGCATTTCGCGCGTGATGCGGCGGGCATAGGCATCCACGGCGCCGCGGAAGATGCCGGGGAAGCCCAGGACGTTATTGATTGCCTTGCCATCGGCGGCAAAGCGCGCTCCGGCGGCTAGAGCAATATCTGGGGCGATCTCCGGGTTCGGATTGGAGAGGGCGAAGATGATCTGACCGGGACGCACCATTTCCGGTCGGATCAGGTTGGGGACTCCGGTCGTGGCGATGACCACGTCGCAGGTGCGCATGATCTCCTCCAAGTCGGCTCGGCGTCCGCCGATGCTTTCGAGCCTGCGTAGGGCGTCCTCGCTGAGATCGGCACCGAGGATCGGGTTGCCGTAGAGATGGATGAGCATTTTGGCGATGGCATTGCCGGCGGCTCCCAAGCCGATCTGACCGATGCGTACGCGACTCAAGTCGGTTGTGGTGCGACGGGCGATTACCATCAGTGCGGCCGTGACCACAACTGCCGTGCCGTGCTGATCGTCATGCATCACGGGGATATCCAGCAGAGCCTGAAGGCGATCTTCGATCTCGAAGCAGCGCGGTGCAGAAATATCTTCCAGCTGGATGGCCGAGAAGGTGGGGGCGATATTGGCAACGGTGCGTACGATCTCATCCGGGTCTTTGGTGTTGAGCAAGATAGGTATGCCGGAAAGCCCGACCAGGCTTTCCATGAGCATGGCCTTGCCTTCCATGACCGGCATGGCCGCCAGTGGGCCGATATCTCCTAGGCCGAGCACAGCGCTGCCATCGGTGACGATGGCGACAAAGTGGCTGATGCTGGTATACAGGCGCGCCAGATCGGGGTTATCGGCGATCTTCAGTGCCACTTCTGCCACGCCGGGGGTGTAGATGCGGCGCATGACCGTCACCGAATCGACGGGATAGCGGCTGCGGATGGCGATTTTGCCTTTCTGGTGCAGTTCCAGGACCTCGTCGCGGATCTCGAGGATGCGCGTGCCGGGATTGGCGCGCATGGCCTCGATGATCTTATCCATGTGGGCGGCATCTTCGGCATAAACCGTGATGTCGCGGATCACGCTGTGGGAGGTTTCGCTGAGCATTTCGATGCTGCCGGTACTCCCCCCGACTTCGGCGATAGCCGTCAGTAACCGCGCCAGCGTGCCGACTTTGTTTTCGTTTCGCACGCGCACGGTACGCATGATCTTACGTTCCCAGGCCATAGGGACCTCCGTATAAGAGTTAGAGTGTGACTTTGCCGCAAATTGAGTAGCAGCTCTATTGCACGAGGACCGAGGTGAAATGCTCCGAAAGCCTTGTGCCTTGCTAACCGCCGATTTGGCTCATAGTGCGGTTGAGGGGGATCAACCCTTCTGCCAGGCCGTGCCCCCAGGGTTTATGCCAGATGCCATCCAAGATGAGTTGACGCAGCTCTTCAAGCGAGGCGCCGTTTCGCAAGGGCGTCAGCAAATCCACTTCGCGTTCGCGCAGCAGGCACAGGCGCAAGCGACCATCGGCCGTCAGGCGGGCGCGGGTGCAGGAGGCGCAAAACGGTTGGGTGACCGAGGAGATGAAACCGAGCTCTCCCTTGGCACCCGGAATGCGGAAGACGCGTGCTTCCCCATCCAGCTCGCCACCGTTGGCGGCTTCTAGCGCTCCGAAGACACGCTCAATTCGCTCCTGAATCTGGGCGGCGGTGACCACGTGAGAAATTTGTAATTCGGTTGCGCCGGCAAAGGGCATCATCTCAATAAAACGAACCTGCCAAGGATGCTCCAGGGTGAGCCGCGCCAGGTCCACCACGTCCTCTTCGTTATAGCCTCGGACGACGACGGTATTCAATTTGAGCGGGGTCAAGCCGGCCTCTTCCGCCGCCAGAATGCCTTCCCACACATCTTCGACATCGCCCCAACGCGTCAGCCGCTTAAACTTTGCTGCTTGTAAGGTATCTAAGGAGATGTTGACGCGCTGTAGCCCGGCCTCGGCTAACGGACGAGCGAGCTTTTTGAGGAGCACGCCGTTCGTCGTCATGGTGACGGAGCGAATGCCGGGGGTGTGGGCGATCGCGTGCACGATGCCAACGATGTTGGCGCGTACCGTCGGCTCGCCACCGGTCAGGCGGATTTTGTCAAAGCCCAGCTCGGCGAAAAGCCGCGTCAGGGTGAAGATTTCTTCATCCTGCATGAGCTCGGCGCGCGGGCGAAAGGTCATATCTTCCGGCATACAGTAAATGCAGCGTAGGTTGCAGTGATCGGTCAGGCTGATGCGCAGGTAATGAATTGTGCGACCAAAGCGATCGAGAGCCATCCTTTCCTCCAGAAAACGCTAAAAGAGCAAATCTTTCACGGTCCACCTTCTACGGTCCACCGTCCACCTTCTATGGTCCACCGTCCACGGTCCCCATTATACATCACCGCCTTTCATCTCTGTTATAATCGTAAATTAGTGAATCTTTTGACAAATGTTTACCGTAGGAGAGAACGATGACTTTTATGACCCTTGAGCAAATTGACGCCGCGGCCGAATTTTTGCGACCTCGCTTGAAGGTCCAACCGCGAGTGGGGCTGATCTTAGGCTCCGGGCTGAACCCGTTGGCCGAAGCGGTGGAAGATGCAATCCGCATCCCTTACGGTGAAATTCCTCATTGGCCCCCTTCAACGGTGGAAGGACACGAGGGGCGACTGGTCGTTGGGATGCTGGAGGGACAACCGATCCTGGTGATGCAGGGGCGGATTCACTTTTATGAAGGCTATAGCATGTCCCAGGTGACCTTTCCGATCCGCGTGATGCAGCGCCTGGGCATCGAGATCCTGATTGTCACTAATGCTGCTGGGGCTATCAATCCTGATTTCGTCCCCGGCGATGTGATGCTGATCACCGATCACATTAACCTGATTGGCATGGGAGGGGCCAATCCCCTGGTGGGGCCGAACTTGGATGCGTTTGGTCTACGCTTTCCGGATATGAGCCAGGCTTACGATCGCGCGCTTCAGGCCTTGGCGCGTCAAGTGGCCGCCGAGCAGGGCATTACCCTACGCGAAGGGGTCTATGTTAGCCTAGCCGGTCCCTCGTTTGAGACCCCGGCTGAGTTACGTTTTCTGCGTCTGATCGGTGCTGATGCAGTGGGCATGTCCACCGTCCCTGAGGTGATTGTTGCCCGGCATGGTGGCACGCGTGTGCTTGGCTTTTCCGGCATCAGCAACAAGGCCAATCTGGATGGTTCGACAGTTACCAGCCATGTAGAGGTGATGGAAGCCGGGCGCGTGCTTACGCCGAAGATCGAACGTCTGGTACGCGGAGTGTTGCGAGTCTTGAAATGAGCGAGCTTTATATCACCCTAGCCAGGTACGAGGGATTGATCTACCTCTTCCTCGCTATTGGTGGTTTGTTCGCTTTCCGTAGCACCTGGCAGGCTTGGCAGGAATGGAGACTGGCCGTTTTTTCCCTCGAGCGGGAATTGGCGCTGCGTCGGCTGAGCCGTCAAGCGGTCCTTTTGGCGTTGATTTTGCTTTTTGCCTGTGGAGAATTTGCCCTGGCTACTTTTATCGTGCCCTCGTTGCCGGCCGGTGAAGTCCTTCCTACTCCTACCCTCAACCTAATGGCCTCCCCGGTCGCCTCGCCGATTCCTTCTTCCCAGGGTTGTACCACTTCGGTGGCGATTACCCAGCCGAAGAACGGTGCGGAGCTTAGCGGAACAGTAGAAATTCGTGGGACGGTGGACGTACCCGAGTTCGCTTTTTATCAATATGAGTATGCACCTTCTGGAAGCGATATCTGGACCACTATCTACGCCGGGCGGCAAAGCGGCAAGGATATCTCCCTGGGGACATGGAATACCGCTCTGCTCCCTTCCGGAGATTACCGTTTGCGCTTGGTGGTTGTCGATGTGGCCGGGCGTCTTCATCCACCTTGTGTCATCCAAGTGCGCGTAAAGGGAAGCGAATGAGCGCTCTGAACATCCGTCCGGCCATTGCCTCGGATATTCCCGTGCTGATCGGGCTGGATCACAGCGTACAGAGTGAGTACGTCTGGCAGCTCGAATTGCGGCATGAGTCCCCGCAGATCCATGCTACGTTGCGTCAGGTACGTTTGCCGCGTCCTATCCGCGTTGAATATCCACGCAATCTTGCATCTTTGCCCGATGAATGGCACCTCAAATCGGCTTTTTGGGTGGTTGCGGAGGGGAATGCGCCGGTAGGATACGTAACATTACAAGTCGATCTAGGTCTTGAACTAGTGCACATTACCGATCTGATGATCGCGCCGGCGCTCCGTCGGCGCGGACTGGCCGGTCGCCTGCTCAAGCTCGCGCAAGAGTGGGCGCTGGAACACCATCTCCCGCGCCTGATGTTGGAATTTCCGGCCAAAAATCATCCTGCCGTATGTTTGGCCCAAAAACACCTTTTCGAATTCTGTGGGTATAATGAAGCTTACTATCCTTCGAGAGATGTGACCCTGTTTTTCTGCAAAGTGATCCGATAGCCAATGTTTAGCGGAGAAGGACTTTCGCTTTTACTGGGGTTGGAGATCCTCAATCGTATCCTGACGGCCGGGGTAGCCATCACGGCTTTCTCGTTGCTTCTCTACGCCCTGACCTTCAACCTGCGCGATCGCGTGGCGCGCTCGTTTACCCTGATCCTGCTCTGCGTGGTGGTAATCTTTACCACCGAGGCCCTGCAGAACGAAACCATCCCCGCTACAGGCATTGACCTTTTGCTCCGCCTGCAATGGCCGGGGTTGATCTTTCTGCCGCCGGCCTATTTACACCTTTCGGATGCTTTGCTGGAAACGGTTCGCCGACCATCGCGCGGCCGTCGGCGCTTGGCCGTTCGCCTCACCTATTTGCTCGCGCTCGGCTTCCTCGGGCTTTTGCTAAGCGGTCACCTGGTCGGTGCGACTGTACTCGATCGTCCGCCGGCGCCTTATTTACAGCGCACTCCTTGGACGCATCTCTTTACCCTCTATTACATCGGCATCATCACCTGGGCCTGGATCAACTTCGGACGCGCCTACCGACGGGTGCTAACCTCCAGCGGACGTCGGCGCATGTTCTACCTGATGGCCGGTGCAACGGCCCCGGCACTGGGCTCGTTCCCTTATCTGATCTACAGTGCATCCCTCATCGGTTCGCATTCGCTGTTGTTTTGGCTCGCCGCCGGCCTGAGTAACCTGGTGGTCGGCACGTTGATCGTGGTGATGGCCTATGCTGTGGCCTTCTTCGGCGTTTCCTGGCCGGATCGCGTCATCAAGGCGCGCCTCTTCAAGTGGCTGATGCGCGGTCCGATCACCGCCTCCTTCGCCCTTGGTCTGATGACCGTGGTGCGTCGCCTGGGAGAAATCTTTTGGGGCACGCCGTATTCCGGCTTTGTGCCTTTCTCGGTTGTGCTTTCCATCCTGCTTCTGGAGCATCTTATCACCCTGCTGGCACCGCTCTGGGAGCGCTGGCTCTTTTTCGGCCGCGATCGCCAGGAGCTCACCCTCTTCCAGAGCTTGGAAGAACGATTTCTAACCGAGGGCGATCTGCGCCAGTTCCTGGAAGCGATTTTGGCCGCTGCTCGCGATTCGTTCCGTTCTCCCTCTGCCTTTATTGCCGCGCTGGAAGGGCAAGAGATCGGCTTGCTCCTGTTCTCCGGTCGGGAAACCCTGCCGGAAGGGAGCCTCGATCAAATGTTTCGGTCCATGGAAAGCACCAACGGCACCCGCCGCAGCTTCATTTGGGATGGTTTTTTGCTCCTTCCGCTTTATCCGGTGCGATTTCAGCAACCGCCGCAAAAGGATGCCCTTTTGGGCATTTTGGGGATCGCCTGGAATGAAGCCTCTCCACCGGATGCAGAGCAAAGGGATGCCCTTGCTTTGCTCGCCGAACGGGCCTCCTTGGCCCTGGAAGATCGCCTGATCCAGCAACGCCTGTGGCGTGTCCTGCTTCAACTGCAGCCCCAGATGGACCTGGTGCAGCGACTACGCGCCGCCGCGCGCTATGAAAGTGCGCAGAGCGTACTTTCTCCTACCTTGCCTCCAGAAGCCGATTTGACCCGGTGGGTCAAGGACGCTCTCGACCACTATTGGGGCGGGCCGAAGCTACAGAATAATCCCTTGCTCAAATTGCACATTGTCCAGCAAGCGCTGAATGAACACGAGGGCAATCCTACCAACGCTTTGCGTGCTCTCCTGCGCCGCGCCATTGAGACCACCCGTCCACCCGGCGAACGTCGCTTTACCACCGAATGGTTGCTCTATAACATCCTGGAAATGAAATTCATCGAAGGGCGCAAAGTGCGCCAAATCGCCGAGCGCCTGGCCCTTTCCGAAGCTGATCTCTATCGCAAACAGCGCACCGCTATTGCCGCCGTTGCTCAGGCGATCCTCAAAATGGAGATGGAAGCCCTCTCCAGGGAGGACCTATGACCTCTCCTCTTCTGATCTCGCGTCCTCTTGCTCTCCTGCTCTCTTGCTCTGCCGAGGGTGGACCGTTGACCGTAAACCGTGAAACAACCACCCAACCACGCAACTATCCGACCACGCGACCGATCAACCACCCATCTCCCGCTCTCACCCTCTCCTGTCCTCATCTTTTATCTTCCCATCTTGAAAACGGAGGTCTTTAATGGTGACTCGTACCCAAGCACGTCCTCGCTCCCAGAATAACCATCCTTGGCTCGATGAAAAGTGGTGGGAATCCGTCCTTGCCGAAGAAGAGCAATTCTTCCCTCCCAAGAAGAACCCGCCTCAG
Source organism: Chloroflexota bacterium (assembly GCA_037447295.1). Lineage (GTDB taxonomy): Bacteria > Chloroflexota > Anaerolineae > Anaerolineales > Villigracilaceae > 630D-37. The sequence continues at coordinate 10,503 of JBBIGZ010000084.1, forward strand.
CCAAAAGTGGACCCGCGCCTGGAGCGCCTCCGCCGAATGTACCTGGATGACGAAATTTTGCAGGTGACCGTCACGGCGGCCAATCGTGGGGGGGTACTGGTAGAAGGGGAAGGCTTCTCCGGCTTCATCCCCTTCTCGCATCTGATCGAGATCACGCCTCAAATGGACGAGGAAGAGCGCCAAAAGCATCTAAAGGCCTACTTGGGGCGCACCCTGAGCGTCAAGCTGATCGAATGCAATCCCGAAGAAGAGCGCCTGATCTTCTCCGAGCGCGCCGCTGAAGCCGGCCCCGGTCAACGCTTGCGCCTCTTCCAGAGCCTCCGTGTGGGGCAACGCGTCCGCGGCCGCGTCACCAACATCACCGATTTTGGCATCTTTGTCGATCTGGGCGGCATCGAAGGCCTGGTGCACATCTCCGAACTTTCCTGGGGACGCGTCATTCACCCTTCGCACCACGCTCAATATGGCCAAGAGCTGGAACTCCTAGTGGTGGATATTTCCCCGGAACGTTGTCGCGTGGCGCTTAGTCTCAAGCGCCTTTTGCCCAACCCATGGGAAGAGTTCACCCCGGAAAAAGTACTCGATCGCTACTTCCCGGCCACCATCACTACCATCCTTTCCTATGGCGCCTTTGCCCGCCTGGAAAACGGCCTGGAAGGGCTTATCCATGTCTCTCAAATGCCCCTTGCCGAAGGCCAAACCGTGCACGACCTGCTCACCGAGGGACAGCAGGTGCAGGTACGCGTCATCCACGTCGAGCCGGAGCATCAACGCATGGGACTGAGCCTCTTGCCGATCCCTGAAGAAACCTCGATCCGATCGTGACCTCGCAAGATCCCTCTCCTCTCGGCTGGGAAGCCGCCCTGCTCCAATGGCTGCGCCGAATGGCCCGTTTCGGCGCCGATCTGGCCGCGCTTTTCCTCTTCACCCTGGCCTTGCTCTGCCTGTTTGCCGTTCGGGGCTGGAGTCAGGGCCTATTCACCGTCTTTCTGGGAGAAATCTTACGGCGCTGGTTGGGCTGGGGCAGTTACTTGCTCATCCTGCAGTTTATCTTAGGCGGCCTCTACTTCCTGCGCCCACGCCGCACCTTTCCCTGGGGGCACTTTCTCGGCATGGAACTCACCCTCCTGCTCACCCTTCCCCTCCTCGCCTTCATCGGTGGTCTTTCCCTCTCCCGTGCCGAGCTCGGCTTGGATGGTGGACGCTTGGGGTGGGGGCTTGCTACCTTATTTAGCCTTTTCCTCCCATCTTGGTTGGCTGGGATATTGACTTTTGTATTGTGGATCGGAAGCGTAGGTGCCACCTTGGGCCTGGGTGCCCACCTGGAGCGTGCGCTGCGCCAATGGGCCGGCGTTCCGGACGAGAAACAGGACCAAGCCGCAGCTATGCTGCCCGTCCCCTCGGCTACGGAGGCGCCGAAGCCTTCTCCTGTGCCGCGCCCTGCCCCAACCTTGCCGCCTGAATTTCGCAAATCCTTTCGCCTGCCACCGAAAAAAGAAGAAGCACCGAGCGAGCCGATTCCCCGTCGCACCGATCTA
>JBBIGZ010000085.1:0-11561 GCA_037447295.1 Chloroflexota bacterium
CGCATGGCAAACAGACAGTGGCGGGAAGGGCGATACTACGGCTTCGGCATCTTTGGCCAGGATGGAGAATTGATCGGTATCTCTAGCCTGGGGCAGATCCATCCCTACTATCGCTTTGCAAACCTGGGCTATTGGGTGCACCATGCCTATCGTGGGCAAGGGATCGCCGGGCGCGCAGCGCGTTTGGTGGCGCGTTTCGGTTTTGAGTCGCTGGGTTTGCTGCGCATCGAGATCGTCATCGCCACCGAAAATTACGCCAGTCGCCGTGTGGCGGAAAAGATCGGAGCGCACTTTGAAGGTATCCTGCGCAATCGCCTGATCGTCCATGGACAGGTGCAGGATGCAGCCATGTATTCCCTCATCCCGCAAGATTTTGGGCTCTAGCCGCTTTGATGTGAGAAGATTCGGAAGATCTTTTTGCCTCTTGCTTCCCCGCACGGCTTCTAAAGCGACTACAGGCGCATCGGCATAATCACGTGGACGAAGTCATCGCCGCCCACTGGGCGGATGACGCCAGGTGTTTGCGAAGTATTCATTTCCAGTGCCACATTCGGGGTTTTAATCGCTTCTAGCGCTTCGCGCAGGAATTTGACGTTGAACGCGATCAGCAATCCCTTCCCTTCTACTGAGGCCTCGATCACAGTCTCATTTTTGCCGGTTTCTTCGGAGAAAGCGGTCACCTCCACTTCGCCCGGCAGGCTGGGATCGGAGGCCGGCTTGATGTTCAGACGGGCTTCGTTGATGCTTTCACGGGCAAAGATTTCGGCTTGTTTGCAGGCTTTGAGCAGCGCTGCAGTGGAGACGAGCACACGCGTCTGGTAGTTGCGCGGAATGATGTTTTGGTAATCCGGATACGTTCCTTCGATGAGCTGGGAGACGAGTTCTACATCGCCGCAGCGGAAGACAACCTGGCCGCGGCCTTTGGGAACTAACATAAGCAATTCGTTATTCCCATCGGCGACAATGCGGGCCAGTTCGTTCAACGCACGAGCGGGGACGATCACGTTGATCGATTGCGGTGCCGGTTGTGAAAGTTGCGCTTTGCGCACCGAAAGACGGAAACCATCGGCTGCTGCCAACGTGATCTGCTCTCCTTCCACCTGGATCAAAACGCCTTGGAGCACCGGACGAGCCTCATCTGTGGAGGCCGCAAAGGCGACCTGGTGTACCATTTCTTTGAAATCCAGCACGTTCAGGCGGATCGCGTTATCCAGCTCAGGGGCCGGCATGGGTGGGAATTCCTGAGCATCAATACATTTGATGTCGGTGTTGGATGGGCCGCAGCGCACGTTGAGGGTCTGTGTGTTGACGTCCAGCGTGAGTGTCACCTGATCTCCCGGCAGGGTGTTGACCAGGTCGGAAAAGGTGCGCGCCGGCACGGTCGTCGAACCTTCTTCTTCGATGCGTGCTCCGATCCAGCAGGTGATGCCCATTTCCAAATTCGTCGCCGAAAGGCGCAAACGGCCTTCATCACTCGCCAGCAGTACATTTGCCAGCACCGGCAGGGTGCTGCGGGGAGAAACGGCGCGGGAGACAACGTTCAAGCCACGTGCTAGGTTTTCCTGCAATACGATCGCCTTCATACGGCCCTCACGAGGATGGAATCATTCAAGTTGTGCAAAAGTATATCATAACTATCCGCTCCAGACGCGTTTCCCCAGAGCGGAAAGGATCAGCTCGACGGCCAGGGAAGCAGTTTGGTTTTGGAGATCCAGGATCGGGTTGACTTCGACGATATCCATTCCGATCAGCAAGCCGCTTTCGGCGATGATCTCGCAAGCCAGGTGTGCTTCGCGCTGCGTGAGCCCGCCACTGACCGGGGTACCGACGCCGGGGGCATGACGCGGATCGAGCGCATCCAGGTCAAGAGAAAGGTAGATGCCCTCTACATCCCGCGAAACCCGATCGAGAGCCCGCTCCATTACCTGTGCCATCCCCAGACGATCGATCTGTTCCATGCTCAGCACCATTACGCCGGCCTGGCGCAGGTTGTTTTTTTCACCGGGATCGAGATCGCGCGCTGCGATGATCGCCACCCGTTGAGGGGAAATAACGGGGATCGCTTCATCCCAAAGCCGTGTCAGGCGGCTATCTCCCAATCCGCATAACGCGGCCAAGGGCATGCCATGGATATTGCCGGAAGGCGTGGTTTGAGGCGTGTTGAAATCGCCGTGAGCATCGATCCAGATCAACCCAATGCGCTTTTGACGGGCCACGCCGCGCACCGAGCCCAAGGCCAAGCTATGATCTCCGCCTAGGACGAGAGGAAAGTGCTTTTTACGCACCGAGGTCGTAACGGCAGCGCTTAACCGTCGCATGACCGGCACAATGCAGTCCACGTATTTCAACTGCGGGTCGGTGATCCGACATGTTTCGGGAATAGGGACGGGAATGTTCCCCAAGTCGTGGACGAGATAGCCAAGAGCGCTTAATTTCTGCTGTAAATGGGCGTAACGAATGGCGCTGGGACCCATATCTACCCCGCGCCGATCGGCACCTAGATCGATGGGAACACCGATGAGATCGATGTGCAAGGTTTACCTCCGTACAGATGAGTGTTTGGAACTTTTGCGGTCTAATCAGCCCGTAGTGGAGGGCGCACGCCGCCCCACTGTCTACGGTCCACCGTCCACCCTCCACCGTCCACCCTCCACCGTCTACGGTCCACCGTCCATCTTCCACTCCGCGATCAGGCGGCGGAAGAACTCATCCAGGAAGCGCAGGCGTTCTTCAGCCAGGGCACGTGCCGTGGGGGTATAGAGGCGTTCGGGCACGCGGCGGAGCTTGAAGAGATATTCGTGATAGGCGCTATGCGGCTCACCGGGCATTTCGACACCGCTTTCCAGAAATTGGGTCGAGGGGGGAGCATACCAGGGTGTGCCGGCCAGGGTGGCATAGGCGATGACGCGCGCCACGCCGATCGCGCCAAGCACATCGAGCTTATCGGCATCGAAGAGCACCTGTGCTTCGAGCGTTTGAGGGGGCTCCTGGCCGCGAAAACGATGGGCCCGAATGCAATGTTGCACGGCCTGAATGCGCGCTTCCGGCCAACCTTCTGCACGGAGCACCTGGGCGGCGAACTCGGCCGAGGTCCGGTGATGATCTGAGCGGGCGCTTTGGGCGGGTGCGCTGCCTTGGGCATCGTGCAACAGCGCGGCGGCGCGCACGATCTCCAAATCTGCACCTTCGCACTGCGCCAAGTATTCGGCCATGTGATAAACACGGCGCACGTGTTCAAAATCGTGCACCGCATCGGCCTGAGCATACCATTGACGGGCTTGTTCAAGGGTTGGCATCCTTAAACCGCCTGATAGTAGCCGATGTCTACCGAGTAGACGCGGCCACGCTTGATCACCTTGCGCACCAGGTTTGTGCCGAAGCGATAGCCCAAGTGACGATAGTCCGAAACGGAAAGGATCAGCAGATCGGCCTGTTTGCCCGGCTCAATCGAGCCGATACGATCGGCGCGGCGGATGGCATGGGCGGCATTGATCGTGGCGGCGGCGATGGCCTGGGCTGGGGTGAGCTTGAGGGCGCGGCAGGCCAGGGCAATGGCGAATTGCATGGATTCGCACCAGGCAGTGCCGGGGTTGCAATCGGTGGCAATGGCAAGAATGGCGCCGGCTTGCAGCAGTTCGCGTGCCGGGGTGTAGTCGCATTCGGCCAGGCCGAAGGGCGTGCAGGGAAGGCTTACCGCGACCGTATCGGAGCTGCCCAGGCGGGCAATATCCGCTGCCGAGGTCTTGACCAGGTGATCGGCGGAGACGGCGCCCAGCTCAACGGCGAGCGAAGCACCGCCCAGGTTCTCGAATTCATCGGTATGGATCTTGAGCGGGAATCCCAGCTCCTTGGCGCGGGTCAGAATTTGGCGCGATTGTTCCAGGGTGAAGGCTTTGTTTTCGCAAAAGACATCTACGAAGGGTAATTCTCGTCCCGGCGCTTGATTTTCCCACCAATCTCGCAGCAGTGGCAACATGGTGTTGCAGATCAGGTCGGTGTAGCCCTGTGGGTTGCGCTCGTATTCCGGCGGGATGGCATGGGCTGCGAGGAAGGTGAAGGCCAGTTCCAAAGGACCTTCGGCATCTAAGCGGAGCAAGGCCTGGAGAAGGCGTAATTCGGTGGCCAGCTGCAGGCCGTAGCCGGTTTTGGCTTCGGCGGTGGTCGTGCCATGGGCAAACATGCGCATTAGGCGCGGCCGGGTCTGGTTCAGCAGGCTTTCGAGCGAAGCGGTGCGAGTGGCGCGCACGGTTGAGAGGATGCCGCCGCCGGCGGCCAGGATATCGAGATAGTGCTTTCCGGCCATCTTCATTTCAAATTCGGCGGCGCGGTCACCAGCCCAGATCAGGTGTGTGTGCGGATCGACGAAGCCGGGCAGCACTACGCAACCTTCGGCATCCAGCTGCGGTTCATCCGGGTAACGCGCGCACAGTTCTTCGGTCTGGCCCACTTCGACGATCTGACCTTCGCGGATCAGGACGGCACCGTTTTCAACGATGCCGAGATTGCCGAGGGCCTCGCCGCGTTGTGGGCCACCGGCAAGGGTGAGGAGTTGGGATGCAGAATGGATCAGCATAGGCGAATTCAGGGTTGACGTTGAAGCCAAGAGGGATGGGCGTGCTTTTCGGCGACCAACGCTTCGGCACGCCGAATTTCAGAAGGGGTGAGCGCTTCGGATACCAGGCGCAGATCGAGCGTGGTTTCAAAGGCCTGGATGAAGGCTTGGGCTGCTTCCTCCCAGGTGGGGCGGCGACCCAGCGCTTCTTCCAGCGTGAGGGCACGGGCGCGCAGGCGAGCGGCGGCCTCTTCGCGCGCGGTTTCATCGGGAAAGTGCAGGGCGCGGGTGATGCGCGTCAGATCCCCATAGAGGGGGAGCGAGCCGTGTTGCAAGACCCCCGTGCGTCGCCGCGCCTGCGCCGAGCCGATCAGCTTGCGGCCGTTCACCGTGATCTCATAGGCAGAAGGCACCTCAAAGCAGACCGGGTTCGCCGAGCGATCGATGGAGGCGGCCTCGTGCACCGTCACCGGGGCACCAAGCAGACGTAGTGCCTGGATTAATGCCTGGGAGAGCCGCAAGTAGCTTTCGAGCACCGAGCCGCTCAGCCGCGGATCGCTCGCCGGGCCGATCACGGCGTAGGTCAGCTCGTCGGTGTGTAGGATGGCACGGCCGCCGGTTGGGCGGCGCACCACCTGCCAGTTTTCGCGCCGCAGGGACTCGAGGTCTACATCGGCCCAAGGTTGAGCATAGCCCAGCGAGAGGCAGGCAGGTTCCCAAGCGTATAGGCGCAAGGTCGGCCGAACCTCGCCGCGTTCGATGTGTTCCAGGATGGCCTCATCCACGGCCATATTCCAGGCGCCTGGTGCAGGGGGCATGATCAGCAATCGCCAGAGGTCGGGCATGGGGTGATTTTACCTGCTTTTGGTGCAGAGTGGTCTACTGCGTTACCAGGTCCTGGTATTCCGGGTGGCGACGAAGATAGGCGGCGACGAAGGAACATAGGGGAACGATGCGGTAGCTATGTTCCCGCGCGTATTCCAGCGCCGCTTTGACCAAGCGGCTGCCGATGCCACGCCCTTCCCAGGCCGGCGGGACGCCGGTGTGAAATAGAACGAGGGTGTTCTCACCGCGCCAGGCATAGGTGAGCTCGGCCAGATCATCCCCCAGGCGGATCTCAAAACGGTTTTCTGCGGGATTGTGATACACTTCGTAAGAATCTTGTTCGGAGGTGCTCATGTCGGACTCCTTTGGGAAGCGTAGAGATGTGCTCAGCTCTTCGGCGCAACGGGTGCAGGATGTGCTGCGCGCGAAAGGATACTCGCTCACTGTGATTGAGTTTACCGAATCCACGCGCACTGCGCAAGAGGCGGCGGCGCGCGTGGGAGTGGAGGTGGGGCAGATCGTCAAATCGCTCATTTTCCGCACGGCGGAAAGCGGACGTCCGATTTTGGTGCTGACCAGCGGGGCAAATCGCGTCAACGAGCAGAAGCTGGCTTCCTATGTGGGTGAGCCGGTGGTGCGGGCGGATGCCGAATTCGTACGCGCCGTGACCGGCTTTGCCATCGGTGGTGTGCCACCGGTGGGACATCTGCAGGCAATGGAGACCTACATCGATCGCCACCTTTTGCAATATGAGAAAATTTGGGCTGCAGCTGGCACGCCCAACGCCATTTTTGAATTGACTCCCCACGATCTACAGGCGATGACAGGAGGAAAGGTGGTAGATGTGACGTGAAACGCCTTTGGTCCTTGCTGTGGCTTTCCTTGGCAACGTGGGGATGTGTTGTGGTTTCTCCCTCATCGTCTGTTGTCCTACCTTCTTTCATGCCCTCTCCAACCTTTCTGCCGCCTTCTCTCACGCCCTCCCCTTCACCGGCGCCGCTCTGTACGCCCCCTGCCTGTCGTGCCGACGAGGCTTACTTTTGCCCCGGCGATTGTCCCGGCGGTTGTGGCACGGTCTGCGCTACGGTCACGCCGGATATTGCTTTGCGCCCTTTGCAGGCGATCCGAACGCGTCAACTCTGGTGGGTTGGCGAGGCGAGGGATGACCTATTGCGCTTGGCGATTTTCGATCCATCCGGGGAGCGCGAGGGGAGGCCGTTGCGCCCTGTGGTCATGTTTTTTTCACAAGTTCTGGCAACACAGGATGGGCTGTACGTCTTAGAGGACGCAGGAGAGGCCCTCGCGTTACGCGCTCTTTACCCGCAGGAGCGTTTTCTCGGCACCGTTGCTACGGGTCCGAACCTGATTGCGCTTTCGGCAGATGGCAAAAGCTTGGTTTGGAGTCGTGATCGGGCGGAGGCAGGTGCCGCGCAGGTTTTCCTGACTTCTCTCGAAAACGGGGATACGCAAACGTTGGTCTCTCTACCGCTACCGGGAAACGGAGAGGGACATTCGTTGAAGCCGCTTTTCTACGATGCGGAGATCGGTAAGCTGCTCTACGCTTTTCATGCCTTTTACAGCGGCATGAGCCGTACTCAGGTGGCTTCGCTCTATTTGTTCGACTTTTCTACGGGCCAATCGACCCCCCTGGTGCCGCTTCGGCAGGTGCTCTATGCTGGCTTTTCGGCCGCGGTGGATGGATCGGGCAAACGGGTGGTCTATTTGACCTATGGTGAGCCGAATGCCGATTTTACCCTGCCTTGGACGCTGCACCTGCGCTCCTTGGAGAATGGAGAGGAAATGCGCCTGTCTTTGCCCGGGCCGGCAGAAAATGTAGAGGTGCATTTCTTTTCGCCGGACGGAGAGAAACTATTGCTGACCGCTTCACGGCATACGGAAGATAGTTCTTACCAAAGCTTTCTCTACCTCCTGGATATCCGATCGCAAACGTTCCATCCGCTGTTAGAGATGGGGGAGACTTTTTTCGAGCCGTTGGGATGGTCACAGGATGGCTGGGTGGTGCTGAAAAATACGAAGGATGACTCCACCTGGGCAATGCGCCCATTGGAGAGTGCACCGATAGAAGTGACGCCCTTCCGCTTCCTGGGCTTTGCGGAAACGCTGCCCTGAGAACGGCTTAGGCCGAGTGGAGGTTGGGCGCAGCGATGAAGCTCAGGCCGTGTTCGGTGAGCGCCTGGGCGGTGCGGTTGGCGGCTTCCACTTTGAGCAGGAAGTTCTTCTGCAGGGCATCCCAGTCACCGCTGGCGATCACTTCTTCTTTGGCGCGGAAGTAATCCAGAATATCGGAAGGGTGCGCTAAGGTAACTTCGATCTCTGGGTCGGCGCCTTCGTGCTTCGCCGAGATGTTGGCGACGTGATCGGCCAGCTCCAGCAGCTCCTGGCGGCGGTTATAGGGTTGGATGACGATGCTCTTCCAGGTTTCGGTGATGTGATGTTCAAAGCGGATGCGATGCTCAAACCCCAACGCACGGCGGAATTCGGCGGTGCGCTTGATGGTGGCGTTATTGACCGAGTTCGACCAGTTGAAGCCGATCAGCGGGGTGGTGCCATCTTCACGGCTGAGGAGCTTTGCCATCATGATGATCCATAGGGCGTGATAGGGGTTATCCGAGCCGAAGAAGACGGAGATCTTGAACTCGATATCTACGCCTAGGCGATAGAGCAAGAAGCCGAGCAGGATAGTGCCGGCATTGAAGTTCAGCACCTGGCGTACTCCGTAGCGGGTGTAATAGTAGAGATATTCATCCAGCCATTGGAGGGCATGTTCATTTGGTTGGCCAATGCCGCCGAAGTAACCGGTGATGGTGGCCGGACCACCCAGATGCGGATTGGAGCCATCGGTGCCTTTGGTATCGAGCGTTTCAACGAGGGAGGCGCCCATCAGGTCGCAGGCGGCGATGATTGCCGGTAGATCGCCATCCTCTTCCTGCTCTTTCATCTTGCGCACGGCGATGAAGCGTGCCGGTACCAGGCTTTGCTTTTGGATGGCCTCCTCAGCCATGGCGCGAATCCAGGGAAAATATTGGAGGGCGCTCACTTCTAGGGTGACGGCATATTCGTCCTTGAATTGCATATCGGCGGCTTTGGGGCCGAGCACCTTTTGACGGTAGGCCGGGATAGAAATGAACGCTCCCCGATTGCGCTGTTCTTGCAACCATTCCAAGTCCTTCACGTATTGGGGGTTGCGTTCTGCTACCAGCCGTAACAGGTTTTCCATGCGGCGCGCGGCCTGATGTTGACGGTTGAGCTCCTCCGGGGTGCCGTAGCGGGCAACGATTTCCAGGAATTCATCCAGAATGCGGATGGAGGGATCGCTCCAGAGGGCGTTGATCGCCTCGAGAGCGGAAAGGGGGATCTGAAGGCGTTCACGCAAGGGGGGCATCGCATTCTCCTTTCAGGGGTTTAGGGAAGTCCAGGTTCTTCCACCATCGGAGGTGTAATAGAGGATGGCTTGACTTTCTCCGTTGAGGGTCCAGAGGAACCCTTCTTGTGAATTTAGGAATTGCAGGCCGGCAAAGGCATCACCAAAGGCTTGATTTGGAACACGAATTTCCCAGTTCTGACCGCCGTTGGATGTATAAAAGAATGCCGAACCGTTCCAGAAAAACCATTCTTGGGGCGAGAGAGCTTGAAAACGGCCAATTCCTTCGAGCAAGATGGGGTTTTCTTCCCAGGATTCTCCGCCATCATGGCTGCGATAGATGGCTGTACGCATGGACTGGTTGACGATTTCGACCGGCAGGAGGACTTCCTGGATATTCAACAGGATCGGTGGACGGAAGGAGAGAAGCGCTTCCGGTTCGAGAGCGGGGAGCGGGATATTTTGTAAGCGCCAGCTCTGACCACCATCACGGGTGATATAAAGATACATGGTGAGAGGGGAGTAGGTGGTACCGACCACCCAGGCTGTTTGCGGATCGCGTGCCACCAGACCGCTCTTTATCCCCGCGAGCGGAATATCCTGGCGCGAATTCGGCATACCCGGATCGTTGACAAAGCGCAGCTCCCACGATCGTCCGGCGTCTTGCGTGCGGTAGATCGCAATGCTGCTGGAACCTGCCCCGGCCGCAAGGGAGGCCATTGCCCAGCCCTCATTTGTGTTGAGGAAGGCGAGATTTGCATTGCCAAAGGGCACTTGGAATGTTTCCCAGTTTTGCCCTCCATCCAGGGTGTAGTAAAGAAAGCCTTCTTGGGGAGAGGTTTCCTTTGGGCCAAGGATCCAGGCATGCTGGGCATCCAGGAAGAAGAAATTCAGCGCGTAGCCATCCGCGCTCAGGGAAGGCGGTTTGACGCTTTGCCAGTGCGCGCCTTCCAGGTGGTAGAGACCATCCGTGGTGAGCGCCCACCCGTGTTCCCGATCGAAGAGACGCAGATGCGTCAGGTGCGCGAGGTCGAGGCTCGAGGTCCAAGAACCGAATGCGGCGCCGGTGGATGCTGAAGGGACGGAAAGCGCAGTCGGTGAGGATGGTGGTGGTACGGTAGGCGCAGTCGATGCGGAGGGTGGCGGTGGGGCAGTGGGAGGCGCGGTTGGCGTAGAGCACCCGACGAGCAAAATCAGGACGAGCAGGAGCGTGAACACTTTCATCCGCCGATCCATTCAACGATGGTCGCTTCCCCTTGCCCAACTCCCACGCAGAGCGTTGCTAGACCGTAGTAAGGGCGCGGTTCTTGAGGGGCGCGTCGGCGCATTTCGTGGAGCAATGTGGTCAGGATGCGGGCGCCGGAACATCCTAATGGGTGCCCGAGGGCGATCGCTCCGCCGTTGACGTTGACGATGGATTCGTCCAGCTCCAGGTCTTCGATCACTGCCAGGGTTTGGACGGCAAACGCCTCGTTGATCTCGACCAGGCGCAGATCTTGGATGGAGAGGCCGGCGCGTTGCAGGGCTTTGCGCGTAGCCGGGATTGGACCGTAGCCCATTACCCGCGGTTCGACTCCGGCCGCGGCCGCGGCAACGAAGCGCGCCATGGGGCGTAGGCCGAGCGCTTCGGCTTTTTCCTTGCTCATCAGCAGCACGGTGGCTGCGCCGTCGTTTAGGCCGGATGAGTTCCCGGCCGTGACGGTGCCGCCGGGCCGAAAGGCCGGTTTTAGCCGTGCCAGCGATTCCATCGAGGTATCGCGCCGGGGACGTTCGTCGGTAGTGACCAGGATTGGGTCGCCTTTTTTCTGCGGAACGGGGACGGGGACGATCTCTTCGGCGAATTTGCCGCTATCGATGGCGGCGATGGCGCACTGGTGGGAGCGCAGGGCGAAGGCATCCTGTTTTTCGCGCGTTAGATGAGGACGTTCGGCGGCGATGTTTTCGGCCGTTTCGCCCATGGATTCGGTCCCGTAGAGTTCCTTCATGCGTGGGTTGGGAAAGCGCCAACCAAGGGCGGTATCCCAGGCGGTGAGGTTGCCGAAGGCAAACGGCTCTTCTGCCTTGGGGATGGCATAGGGAGCGCGCGACATGGATTCCACGCCGCCGGCGATATAGATATCACCATCCCCATTGCGGATGGCACGGGCGGCCAGGTTGACCGCAGCCAAACCGGAAGCACATAGACGATTGACGGTCACACCGGGGACGGTGGGCGGAAAGCCGGCCAACAGCAAGGCCATGCGCGCCACATTGCGGTTATCCTCCCCTGCCTGATTGGCGCAACCCATGTAGACTTCTTCGACCATGGCCGGGTCAAGATGATTGCGTTCTACGATTGTTTTGAGCACCAACGCGGCCAGGTCATCCGGGCGTACGCGTGCCAGTGCCCCGCCCAAGGCACCGATCGGTGTACGAATGGCGTCAATTATCCATACTTCTCGCATCATGGAAGGCCTCCAGATGAAAATCACCTGCATTGTACCACGCTCAGAAGGACTCGTTTGTGTGTGTTGAAAATCATAAGCAGGATTTAGAGGAGCTCCTCCAACGCCGAGACTTTGGACATCGATCAAGCATCTTGTACCGCATTTGGAGAGCAAATACTTGAGACCCATCCACACCTGACGCGCAAAGCGGTTTTGGCAGCACTGGCATTTGCGCGATATGTCCTACGCACTGAGGTAGTTTATCCTCTGGCCGAGACAAGCTCATGAATTTTTTGGCCGATGAAAGCGTTGACCATCCGATTGTTGAACGTTTACGAAAAGAGGGGCGTCAAGTTTCTTATAAGATCGGAAGAGC
>JBBIGZ010000086.1:0-11541 GCA_037447295.1 Chloroflexota bacterium
CGCCGAGGACGAAAGCCACCACCAGATTGACCACCAAACCGATGACGGCGATGACCAGCATTTCCACGCTTTTGATGGGTTCGGGGTTGAGCCAGCGATGCCATGATTCGCTGAAAATTTCGATGGCGATCGCACCCAGGGTCACACCGTTGATGAGGGCGGCAATCACTTCCAGGCGGTGAAAACCGTAGGTGTGACGGTCATCCGCCGGCAGGGCAGAGATGCGCAGGGCGAGGTAACTCAGTGTCAGAGCAAAGATGTCCATGAAGACGTGCGCCGCATCCGAGAGCAGGGCGAGGCTGCCGGTCCAAAATCCGCCGATGACTTCGGCGATCAAAATCGCAGCGGTGAATATCATCGAGAGGACGAATTTATTTTCGAGGGCTTTGCTGGGATGGGGGTTCATAGTTACTCTACTTCTAAAACGCCTTGCGGCGTTAACCCATTGATCAGTGTGTTAGTGACCGTGCCCCATTTGATGCACAGATCGTGCAGTTCTTCCAGTTTTTCGCGCGGCTCGGGGCTTTTGAGAATCAGCCGATAGCGGATTTCCGTCAGCGCGGGGGGTTCATCGCGGCGGTCGGCATCGAATTCGATGCGGGCTGAGTCAATTTGCAGGCGCATTTTGTCGCCGATAGCATTGACATTCGTCAGAATGCAGGCGCCTAGGGCGGCGAGCAGAGTCTCAGCGGCGTTGAAGCCCGCTTCGCCCGCACCCTTCTTGACGTTGAGCGTGAGGCGGTGTCCGCGCGTTTCGGCGATGGCGTGCGAGTCATCCTGAATCGTGGCGGTGACGTGATAAGACAAGGAGGCAGTATTTCTTTTCATACCTGGGCAATCACTTTCTCGGGATGATGCGGCGCGGGGGCGAACCATTTTGTCAGCCTGCCCGAAAGCCGCAGGAAAGTTGCCATGAAGGAAATCTGGATGATGGGTTTGAGCGCCAGCACCAGCACCGTCAGCGGACCGAAGAAGAGGGTCGCCAGTGCCAGGGCAATTGAGATGTTCTTGCCCGCCGTGCCGTAGGAGAAGGCAATCATGTCTTCGTAGTTGAATTTCGCCCAGCGTGCAATCAGAACCGCGCTGCCGAACAAAATCGCATAGAAGAAGGTCAGCGGGATGAGAATGATCAGGAAATACTGCGGATTGTGCAGGACGTTGTTGGCTTCGAGCGCCATCGAGATGAAGACGATGATGTACATGCCCAGCATGGAAACACCCGGCAAAATCGGCTTGACTTCCTTGAAGCCTTCCTGCCCCCAAAAGCGGAAGATGGCGCGGCGGGTCAGGTCGCCCAGGATGAGCGGTACGACCACCGCCAGCAGAATTTCCTTGAACATGCCCCAGGCGTCAATCTGCACATACACGTCCGCCAGAATGGGCATCCAGACGGGAATCATGACGATGCTGACCAGCAGGCTGAGCGCCACAATCACCAGCGCCAGCGCCACATTGCCTTTGGCGTAGCCCGTCCAGCCCGCCGCCATCCCCGCGCAGGGGACGGTGCCCGTCAAAATTAGCCCAACGGCAAATTCGGGGCGGCTGTGCAGGAAGAGATACGCCAGTCCCGCCGCCAGCAGGGGCGAGAACACAAAATTGACGACCATCGAAAGGCTGATGAGTTTCAGGTTCATCATCGCCTTGCCCACGTCTTCGATGCGCAGACCGATCATCATCGGGTAGAGCATAATGAACAGGGTCAGGGTGGTATACGATTTCAAGCCTTTGGCGGCGGGGTATGCCCAGCCTAAAGCCACGCCCGCGGCGATGGAAAGCAGCGGGAAGATGACCAGGTTGCCTTCGATGACTTTAGCGGATTTTTGAAAAGTTTTGAGCATAGTAACTCACCTTACGCAGTCAGTTGAACGGGCTGAAGTTCGCGAAGAGCGGCATAGGCCGATTGGAGCGCACGTAGATACAGCTTGGATTTGAGAGCAAAGTGGTTGAGTTTGGTATTACCTTTGAGCAGTTCGAGTTTGAGATAAGCACACAAAGCCGCAAAGAAATGATTGTTCTGCGTTCTCACCGTTTTGGTCGGCGACTTCCCCAAAGAAGCGTTCTGTTTGAGCGACTTGTGATAGGATTCCACGTTCCATCGTTCCTGATAGATTGTGGCTATCCCGTTACCGTCCAAGGTGGTATCGCCGGTCACCAGATATTGGATGCCTGTCGAACCCTCTTCGTTTGTGAAGACTCGTTTGAGCAGAAGGAGTGCAAAGGGCACACCTTCCAAATACACGGTGACAGGTTGCATCGCTTCCAGTGCGTTGCACTGGATCGTGGCTTACTTCGCCGTCCACCAGGGCTGAAAGCCCCGTTCCCGTCGTTTGCCCGAAGGCGCTGAGCAGATAATCGCTGTACATCGAGGAGGTTGCTGTTTTTCATACTCTGAGTTTACCAGAAACTGCGTAAGGTGAGTTATAGATACATACCTGAGTATACCAGATTCCCCTCTAAAAAACATCATTTTTATCAATAAATTGACGGATATTAATCATCATAAATTCTTTACGGATGTACTACTGCACATTATCGAACGCCCCTATGGAGCCAACCAATCGCTAATAAGAGATAAGTGATTTCCTGCAAAAACTTCCTTCACCACGAAAGGACACGCCGTCAAAGCATTTCAAAGTTAAAGATCCAAATATCTCCAATAAAACCACACAATTTTACAATAAAACCTTGGTGCTATTGGTGAACTTTGTGGTCAAAAGCAGCTCTGGCGTAGACCTGTTCATGTTTTTTCCGTGTCATCCGTGTTCGTCCGTGTCCTATTGAATCACGCCTGTTTGGCAGACATGATTTTTGCAGTGGAGTCAAGATACTATCCATCTCCAAAATGCCTTTCCCGCTCACCGTCCAGAGTTCACGATCGACCAAAAAGGAGTGAGAATTTGATCACGAGGGATTGCCCCGGAAGTCCTTGGAGGTCGGTAAAAGAGGTACAGCCGGGCCAGGAAGACCCAAGCGTTCGGCCAGAGCAGCGCGCATCGCCAGGCGATCGTCCCATGGATATTCGATTTCGCCAAAGCACATCGATTGCTCATGTCCCTTACCACAGGCGATCACCAGATCCCCTGGGCGAGCCATCTGCACACCGAGACGGATCGCCTCGCCACGATCGGGAACGCGGTAAAACGTTTGGCCTTCTATTCCACCTCGGCTGCGAGCCCCTTCGGCCATTTCTTCCAAAATTGCATCCAAAGATTCGGTGCGTGGATCTTCGGCGGTAAGAATGGTAATATCGGCCAGCTGCACCGAAACCTCGGCCATCATCCGCCGTTTTTGCCGATCGCGCAAGCCGGCTGAACCGAAGATAGCAATCACACGCCCAGAGGTCATTTGCCGCGCCGTTTCCAGCGCCACTTTAAGGGCATTGGGCGTGTGGGCAAAATCCACAATGGCGGTGAAATCCTGCCCTAGATCAATGCGCTCCATACGTCCCGGCACTCCTTCCAAGTCGGCAATTCCCTGCGCGGCTATGTGCGGAGGGATGCCCAATCCGTAGACCGTGGCAGTGAAAGCCGCCAGACAATTGGAGAGGTTATAAAGGCCAACCAGCCGGCTGTAAACGGGCTGGCGCATATTTTCTGTGACGATCTCGAAAGATAGACCAGAGGGAGTGTAACGAATTTCCTCTGCTCGCACATCTGCTTTGGGATGGAGGCCATACGAGCGATAGGAGACGGGAACGATTCCCCGCAAATATTCAAATGAGCCATCATCTCGATTCAACACGGCCAGACGCGGATTGCCCTGCACTTTTGGTAGCGTTTCGACCAGGCTCAAAAACAAGCGCGCTTTGGCCGCGCGGTAGGCTTCATAACTGCCGTGATAATCCAGATGTTCGTGGGTGATGTTGGTCACTACGCCAATATCAAATTCGCAAGCGTCCACGCGATATTGTGCCCAGCCATGGGAGGTTGTTTCCAGGACTACGTGAGTCAGGCCAGCATCTACCATCATGCGCAAATAGCGTTGAACATCGGGCGCATCCGGCGTAGTGACGTGAAAACCGGTATCCAACACCTGATCGCCGATCACCGCATTGACGGTGCTGATCAGCCCAGCACGCAAACCGGCAGCTAGAAGAATGCGGTAGATCAGATTGCTGGTCGTCGTTTTGCCATCCGTGCCGGTGACCCCGATCACGGTCAGGCGACGGGCCGGATGACCGTAGAAAGCCGCTGACAGGTAAGCCAGGGCACGCCGCGCATTTTCAACCTGAATATAGGGGACAGAAATTTGCAACGGCTTCTCGCCCAGCACAGCCACCGCGCCGCGGCGTAAGGCATCTGGGATATAGGCATGCCCATCGCCGGAAACGCCGATCATCGCCACAAACAAGTCTCCCGGCTCCACCCGACGCGAATCCGTCACAATGCGACGAATCGAAAGGTTCGGCGGGATAGTTCCATGATAGGGGAAAGGGAATTCTCGTAAAAGTTCGGCCAGAGTAGGCATAGTTCGTCCCTCAAGAGAAGAAGAGTGCATTCGATTCTACCCGAAGTCGCGGCAGAAGCAAAAGAGCCCAAAACGGGCGAGGCAAAATCCCATCATCCCGAACGGAAAGCTGAGTTTATTGGATGATATGCACCGCTATCGGTCTGCATGGCCTAATTCACGGGCAAGCATCCCGGCGCTCAAACGCCGAGAAGAGGTAAAGCAAACCGTCGCTGTATCAGAGAATTATAAGAGTTTTTTCCATCCCCTTGACGTCCCTTAGAGGAACACAGTATCATAGGGGCGCATTTAGCACTCAAATCAAAAGAGTGCTAAAAGTTTGTCCGTTATTCCAAGTATGAAGGAGGTTCAGCATGGCACTCACGCTTAAACCCTTGGGTGATCGTGTAGTTGTCGAACCCATCGAGCAAGAAGAAGTGACGCCGGGCGGCATCGTTTTACCCGAAACCGCCAAAGAGAAACCCCAGCAGGGGTTTGTCAAGGCTGTCGGCCCTGGCGCACGCGATGAAAAGGGCAACCGCATCCCGTTGGATGTAAAAGTGGGCGATCGCGTGCTCTTCGCTAAATACGCCGCCAGCGAGTTCAAAGTGGAGGGCAAGAAACTGCTCATCCTGCGCGAAAGCGACATCATGGCCATTGTTGAAGGCTAATCAATCATAAATTTTCTTGAGGAGGCATACCTATGGCTGCAAAGCAATTGGTTTTCACGGAAGATGCTCGTCGGAAACTTAAGAACGGTATGAACATTCTGGCGAATGCCGTAGCCGCCACTCTGGGACCCAAAGGGCGCAATGTGGCGATCGATCGCAAATTCGGTGCGCCAACGATTACCCACGACGGTGTTTCGGTAGCAAAAGAAATCGAGCTTGAGGATCCTTTTGAGAACATGGGCGCCCAGCTGCTCAAGGAAGCGGCTACCAAGACCAACGACATCGCCGGTGACGGGACGACAACTTCCACCGTGCTGGCCCATGCCATCGTGAATGAAGGGTTGAAAGCAATTGAGGCCGGCTATAACCCCATGCTCATCAAGCGCGGCATCGAGCTGGCGACCGAGGCCGTGGTCGCAGAACTGCGCAAGATGGCAGTGAAGATTGAAACCAAAGAGGAGATCGGTCACGTCGCCACCAACTCGGCGGCCGATAAGGAGATCGGAGATCTGATCGCAGAGGTGATGGATAAGGTTGGCAAGGATGGCGTGATCACGGTTGAGGAATCCAAATCGCTACAGTTTGAGACCGAATACGTCGAGGGCATGCAGTTCGATCGCGGCTACATCTCCCCCTATTTCATCACCGATCCCGATCACATGGAAGCCGTGATCAACGAACCCTATATCCTGATCTACGATAAGAAGATCTCGGCCGCCGCCGATATTGTCCCCATCCTGGAGAAACTCGTCCAGACCGGCAAGCGCGATCTGGTGATCATCGCCGAGGATGTGGATGGTGAAGCGCTGGCGACCTTGGTGCTGAACAAGCTGCGGGGCATGCTGAACGTGTTGGCGGTGAAGGCGCCCGGCTTCGGCGATCGCCGCAAGGCCATGCTGCTCGATATTGCCATCCTCACCGGCGGTACGGTGATCAGTGAAGAGACCGGTCGCAAGCTGGAGACCGCCACGCTGGCCGACCTCGGTCGCGCCGATAAAGTCGTGGCCGATAAGGAGAACACCACGATCGTCGGTGGCAAAGGCGATCCGGCCCGCATCCAGGCCCGCATCAAAGAAATCCGCGCTGAGATCGAGAAGAGCACCAGCGATTACGATCGTGAGAAGTTGCAGGAGCGCCTGGCGAAATTGGCCGGTGGGGTAGCGATCATCCGCGTCGGCGCCGCGACGGAGACCGAGCTCAAGGAGAAGAAGCACCGGGTCGAAGATGCGCTCAGCGCCGCCCGCGCCGCCGTTGAAGAGGGCATTGTGCCCGGTGGTGAAATCTCTTTGATCAATGCTGCTCGTGCACTGGACAACCTTAACATCGAGGACAACGGCATCGAGGAGATTCGCGTCGGTGCGAACATTGTGCGTAAGGCGCTGGAAGCGCCCATCCGCAAGCTGGCAGCGAATGCCGGTCAGGATGGTTCGGTGATCATCGACACGGTGCGCCGAGAGGCCGAACGCCAGAACAACCCGAACATCGGCTACAACGTGATCACCGGCGAGTACGTGGACATGATCAAAGCCGGCATCATTGACCCGGTGAAAGTCGTACGCGGCGCGCTGGAGAATGCTGCTTCCATCGCCGGCATGATCCTGACCACCGACGTGTTGATCACCGAGATCCCGGAAAAAGAAAAATCCACTCCGCCAATGCCGGAGTACTAAATCGAAAGACCTTCCGCGGCGGGAGTACTCCTCCCGCCTCTTTTTTAATCCACGCAATGAGCAACAAACATAAAAAAGGGAAAGCCGGTCTGCTCCCTTTTAGCAGCTGCTCTTTTCCCCAACAGGGCGGCTACGTTTAGACCGTTTGCCAAATGATTACCGCCAAAAGCTAATCAGTCAACTCACATTCGCCTGACCAAGGGCTACACCCCGTGAATGGAGCCAGTCGAATTCTTTCGGTCTCCTTATCGCCGGACGATTTATCCCCTTAGCAACCGCGAGTTTTTCTCATATCGAGTTTTACCCAAGGGCGGCTTGTTCAAGCAGAATCGTCTGCAATTTTGCCTAAACTCGAATATAATTTACATCAAATCTGCCACAAAAACTATTTTGACCACAAAGCGCTAAGCATCTTCGCTTATTTCTCGATTTTGTGCGGAGAAGTGGGTCTCCAAACGGGAAACTCTTTATTTTACGTAGCCTTATGGTGAAGGACTTTTTGTGGTAAGATCCGCGAAACCCATGTTCATTTGTGTCCTATCCCATCAAATCGGCGTAAGACACGTTTTTTGCAAGAGAGTGACGCGTAATTGTCCTTTCTCTTGGGCAGGAGGTTGCCTGCAGAGAACGTAGTTCCAGGCTTTTTACACCAAATTCTTCATCCTTCCCACCTTTCCAGATTGGAGATGCGATCGCACATCAAAAGGAGATACGGAGGACAAAGATATGCATCATATCCGCACTTTCTTTACCCCTCACCCTTCCCTGGAAAACAATTCCCCTGAATGGGTACAGGCAAGACTCTCTATTCTCGTCCCATTGATCGCCTTGTTTTTCTACTTTTTACCGGAACTGCTCATCGAGGCAGATAAGAATATCCTCTTGGGTGTTCTCTTGCTGATTAGCTCGGTAGCAGCTGTGATTTCCTTTTTACTGGCGCGTACCCTTGCCTACCGACTCAGCAGTGTCGTTTTGCTTGGCTTCTGGCTCCTGGATATGTCCATAGATATCATAGGCGAGCCGGGAAATCTCAGCGAGCCGAGGAACCTATTCTGGATGATTTTTGGCTTGCTTATGGCCTTTTTGCTGCTCAGGCCACCGGCTTATGGAATTTACACGCTGATCGCCGCTTCAATCCTGCTTGTAGATTGGCTGTTAGTCCCTCACTCTCCCACAATCGTTAGACTGCATCTCAATCGCTTGCTCATGTTTCTGATCTCGGCAATTCTGCTTGGAATCTCAAACTATATTCTCTACCTCAGCAATCGCGAGCGCTATCAGGCTCAGCAGGAGATCAAA
The DNA here is from genome assembly GCA_037447295.1 of Chloroflexota bacterium. Lineage (GTDB taxonomy): Bacteria > Chloroflexota > Anaerolineae > Anaerolineales > Villigracilaceae > 630D-37. Next base: position 8,087 of record JBBIGZ010000086.1, read on the forward strand.
GCACAAAAGGATTATATGCAGGTGTTGATAGATAGCCTGAGTTCTCCTTTTTACGTGATCGACCCAAAAACCTATGAAATTCGCTTTGCCAACCGCGCCGCCAGGGCACTGGGAATTGAGCGCGGCAATAAGTTGCTGACCTGTTATCGCCTCACCCACCGGCGAGAAACACCCTGCTCAGGCCTCGATCATCCCTGCCCATTGCAACAAGTAACAAGCGCAAAACAGCCTTACACCGTCGAGCACATCCATTACAAGCCAGATGGTTCACCCTATCATGCCGAAGTCCATGCCTATCCCATTTTGGATTCCAAAGGTGAAGTGACCGAGATGATCGAGTACTCACTCGATATCACCGCACGAAGACGGGCCGAGGAGCATATCCGCAAGCTCGAACGCGCCGTGGAACATGCCGCTTCAGGCGTGATTATTACAGATACAAACGGCACCATCGAGTACGCCAATCCGGTGATACAACGCACGACCGGTTACAGTTTTTCAGAATTTATCGGGCAGAATCCCAGGATACTGAAATCCGGAAAGATGCCCCAGGAGGTATACGCTGACCTTTGGCGCACGATTAAACGCGGAGAGATATGGCAAGGGGAAATGATCAACCGGCGTAAGGATGGATCACTGTATTATGAGCTTATGACCATCGCACCGGTTCGCAATGAGCACGGTGAGATTACTAACTTTGTGGCGATCAAGCTCGATATTACTCGCCAGAAGGAACTAGAAGAGATGCTTCGCGCAGAAAAAGAACGCGCCGAAGCTGCTAGCCGCTTCAAGAGCCGTTTGCTGGCCAACATCAGCCATGATATGCGCACCCCACTCGGAGCGATTATCGGCTATGGAGAAATGCTCCTGGACGAGGTCCTTGGAAGCCTAAACACAGAACAACAAGAAAAAATACGTGAAATGATCCAGAGCGCCGAACGGCTCAATACCATGATCACTAACTTGTTACACCAAGCCGAGCTGGAAAGCGGGAAATTGCGTTTCAATCCGCGATCTTTTGCTCCAACGGAGCTTTTGAAAGTTCTGAGCCCCAGCCTGGCACTGGCAAAATGGAAGGGATTGGAAGTAATCACGGAGATCGATCCCTCGCTACCCAATACGCTGAGGGGCGACCTTTACTGGATACAGCAGGTTCTCCTCAACTTACTGGATAATGCCATCAAATACACAGAGAAGGGACGGGTTTTGGTTCGAGTGCGCCGCATGGATGAGGCTCATTGGGCCGTAGAAGTGCAGGATACTGGGATCGGCATTCCACCCGAAAAGCACGAAGCCATCTTCGAGGTTTTTACCCAGGCAGATGAATCCCACCAGTATTACGGTTCAGGACTAGGTCTTTCGATCGTGCGGCAATTGGTCGAAGAGATGCATGGCCGCATTTTGCTGGAGAGTGCTCTCGGCAAAGGAAGTACATTCACCGCCATATTCCCTATCGAAGGAGAAGCCCATGCTGCGTGAAATTTTGATCGTTGAGGACGATCCCTATCAAGCAGAGATCTTCCGCTTTGCCTTGGCACAAACCGGCTTGGTCGTACACCATTTGAAAGATGGAGCTGCCGTATTACCTTTTCTACAAGAGCACAAACCGGCACTTGTGGTACTTGACTTGCACTTGCCAAACCTGAGAGGAGATAAAATCCTGGAGGCATTACGGGCGGACCCTGCCACCGCCCAATGCAAAGTGATCCTGGCGACTGCCGACCCTCGTCTGGCAGATCGGCTCCAGGAACAGGCTGATTTGGTGTTGCTCAAACCGGTAAGCTATCAGCAGCTCAAAGAATTAGCCAAGCGTTTGTTGGCCGAGTGAGAATGCATTCTGGAAACCTAGCAACAGGCAATTATCCCTCTTTCTCGTCCTCTTCTATCCCATCTTCCCCTTCTATGAGCACCTCACGCTCGCGGCCGGGACCTTCCGGCGGGCCGACGACGCCGCGCGCTTCGAGCTCATCCAATAGACGGGCGGCGCGCGGGTAGCCAATGCGCAAGCGACGTTGGAGCAACGAGGCAGAGGCGCGACGGGTTTGGCGCAGGATGCGAATGGCTTCTTCGATCAGTGCATCTTCCTGTTCGTCTTCTTCGGCCAGCAACCGTTCCCACGGGGCCGCCGAATCGGTAGCGGGAGAGACCTTTTGCCAGTAGCCAAGCAGGCGGTCGATCTCGGCATCGCCGACGAAGACGCCTTGCGCTCGGATCGGGGTACCTACTTCCGGGTTCAGGAAGAGCATATCGCCACGGCCGAGCAGGGTTTCGGCACCGGGCATATCCAGGATGACGCGGCTATCCACACCGGAGGCCACGGCGAAGGCAAGGCGCGCCGGAAAGTTGGCTTTGATCAGGCCCGTGATGACATCCGTGCTGGGGCGCTGCGTGGCAACGACGAGGTGAATGCCGGTGGCACGCGCCATCTGTGCCAGGCGCACCAGGTTGTGTTCGGTCTGATCGGGGGCGGCCATGATTAGATCGGCAAGCTCATCAATGAGAATGACGATGCGCGGGATGGGAGGCTGTTTTTGGCGCACTAGGCGTTGATTGTAGCTCTGGAGATCGCGCGCATGGACACTTTCCAGCAGGCGATAGCGATTTTCCATCTCGGTTACGGCCCAGCGGAGCGCGGCCAAGATGCGCTCGATCTGGGTTTCCACTTTGCCATAGAGGTGCGGCAGGCCGTTGAAGCGGATGAGCTCGACCATTTTCGAGTCGATCATCACCAGGCGCAGCTCCTGGGGGGTGTTGTTCATCGCCAGGCAGGTGGCAATGGCGGTGAGACAGACCGATTTCCCGGAACCGGTAGTGCCGGCGATCAGCAGGTGCGGCAAGCGCGCCAGATCGGCCAGCACGGGTTGGCCGGAGACATCGCGCCCCAAGGCCAGGGTGAGCGGGCTGCGCTGTTTGCGGAATTCCTCACTTTCCAAGATAGAGCGCAGGCGGACGACACTATTGCGCCCATTCGGCACCTCGATGCCGACATATGGTTTGCCGGGGACTGGGGCTTCGATGCGCAAACGCTCCGCAGCCAGCGCCAAGGCCAGATCGCGTTGCAAGGCGGCGATCTGGGCAACGCGCACTTTCATTTGCTGTTCGTCTTCTCCGTTTCCTTTGCGAATGAAGCCGGGTTGAACGGCATATTGGGTGATTGTCGGCCCTACCCGAAAGCCGACGACGCGTGCTGGGATGCCGAATTCGGCCAGGGTTTTTTCGATCAGGCCGGCGGTCTGGTTGATGGTGCGCTCATCGGGACGATAGTTCGTATCCGGAAGCAGGAGATCGAGGGGCGGTAGATCGGTGCGACGGGGAATCGGCTCGCTCGGTGCTTCTTCTTTTTTCGGTGGCAGGCGAAAGGATTTGCGAAATTCAGGCGGCAAGGTTGGGGCAGGGCGCGGCACAGGAGAAGGCTTCGGCGCATCCGTAGCCGAGGGGACGGGCAGCATAGCTGC